>CABUBU010000009.1 GCA_902489795.1 uncultured Azospirillum sp. | reverse complement strand
TAAAGCTGTAAGCTCTTTGGAACTACCGGCCCAGACGGCAGTTTTCTTGTTACAAAAAACCCCGAAACTTTACGTTCCGGGGTCAAATTGTAAATGTTTGTCAAAAGGATTTTTCACGCATACTTCCTTCCGCACTGCGAAAAGAAGCTTTCCAAGAGAGTTGCAGGCCGTTTTTTCTTTTCTTCCGCAAAGACAATCATCACTTCAGGGAAAGAGAAGTATTGGCTGTTTTACTGCCGTTGTTTACAGCATAGCTAATCGTAATCGTATTGCCGCTGACTTTGTAGCTTTGAGCGCTCGGCGTCGGCGTTACATCGACACCAATTCCCAAAGTCACCGCGTTGTTTTCCATTACCGTATGATCCCAAGAGGAATTCTTACCGGCATAGATCCAACGACCGCTGACAACTGTGATTTTTGCAGGTTGCCATTTGTTTGCACCCCAAACGCCGCTGTATGCGCCCTTGATACAAGTTTCAACGCCGTTTGCTGCCGCTACGGATTCATCAAAAGCATAACACAGGTTCATGTTCACTTTACCATTCGGTGCCATGACCACGCCATTTTCATAAATGAAAACGATCATGTCCATAAACTTGGCGCCGACTCTTTGCTGAACGCGCGTATACTTTGCAGACTTGGGACTTCCCAGCCAGCTCGGCGTATCACGGTCTTCTCTTACAAAGACACGCAGTTCCGCTTCACCCGCCGCGCTTGCCTGATGACCGTTGAACATAGCGCCCATGGTGTGCACATAGCTCTTGCGATCATAGATCTTGCCGTTTTCGGTCAGTTGGCTCATATCGCTCAACTTAAAACCGTTGTCGGCAAGGCTTTCATATTCGGCACAAGGCATATTATGGGTCAACGGAGAATAAATCGCCTTTTGGTAAGACAACGTAAACACCCGGGTAAACTTGTCGTTGGCAACCGTATAAGTGCGCTCGTAAGTCATCACCTTAAAGTCGCCGACGGTTTGGGTTCCCGTCAGTTTTTCTCCGCTTGTTGACGGACCGGACGCAATCAGATTAAAGTTTTCCAAAACCTTGGTGATTTTGGCCGGCGCCGTGATCGAGTTCTTCAGGTTCACCGATTTGGTATAAACCTTTTCGCCCGATACCGACCAGATTTCCTTAATCTTGATCCAGCTTTTTGTGGTTGAAGCATCAATATAGTCTTTGCCGTCTTCCACAATCGTCCGTTCTTTCAGTTCATCATTGACCTCCACCCACAACTCGGCTTCACCGACAGCGCTGACATCGTGACCGTTGAACCTTGCGCCCATGGTGTGCGCATAGCTCTTGCGATCATATGTTTTGCCGCCGTTTACCGTTTGTGGCAGATCTGCCGTTTCAAAACCGTTGTCGGAGATGTTTTCATATTCCGGGTTCGGCATGTTATGCTTCAGCGGATTGTAAACAGCTCGTTGGTAGCTGAGGGTAAAGACACGGTTAAACTTATCATTGGCAACCGTATAGGTGCGCTGATAACTTTTGACCGTAAAATCACCGACAGTTTCGGTTTTAAGCAAACTTTCGTTGGCCAAAGACGGTGAGACAGATGCCAGCGCAAAACTTTGCAAAATCTTGGTAATTTTGGCAGGAGCCGCAATACCGTTAGTCAAATCGACCGATTTTACATATGTCTTTTCGCCGGACACGGTCCAGATTTCCTTGATCTTGATCCAGGATTTGGTCGTGTTTTCGTCTACATAATCCATACCGTCTTCAATGATTTCCTGACTGGTCATGATGTCCGAGGCCAAAACCCGCAATTCGGCTTCCGCCTTAGCTTCCGACGGACGCCCGTTAAAGCTGGCGCTGATTGTGTGCATATAGCTCTTGCGGTCGTAAGTCTTGCCCTCTTCGGTGACCTGTGTCATGTCTGCCATGGCAAAACCGTTATCCGAAACACTTTCGTATTCGGCAAACGGCATGCTGTGATCCAGCGGATTGTAAAACGCCCGCTGATAAGACAGTGTAAATACGCGATTGAACTTGTCGTTGCCGACCATATAAGTCCGCTGATAAGTTCTTACCGTAAAATCACCGACAGTTTCGGTTTCCGCCAGGACGTCATCGCCAAGGACAGCCGATATCTGGTTTAAGGTAAAGTTTTCCAAAATCTTGATCACCTTGGCCGGGGCATTGATGCCGTTAGCCAGATTGACAGACTTTGTGTAAACCTTTTCGCCGCTGACAGACCAAATTTCTTTGATCTTGATCCATGACCGGGTTGTTGTCGGATCGACATATTCCATACCGTCTTCAACAATTACTCGACTTTCCAGCTTGTCTTCCGCTTTCTTGTGCAATTCGACTTCGGCAACGGCTTCGGCCGAGTTGCCGTTGAAAGTAGCACCGATGGTGTGGGTGTAGAGCCGACGCTCGTAATTGTCCTTTTCCGACATTTCCGTCAGTTTAAATCCCTTGTCCGTGATGTTTTCGTAAGCGCGGGACGGCATCTCAAACTCTTTTCCGTCAACCTTCAGAACCGCGGTTTCCCAGAACGGGGTAAACACCTTGTCAAACAAATCGCATCCGACCGTATAATCGAGCGTATGCGCAGTAACCGTGATGTTGCCCTCGGTACGGGTACCGCTGACGACGGTTTCGCCGGAAACGGCGTTTTTCTTTTCCAGTTCAAAGCTTTCTACCGTACGGATTTCGTACGCCGGAGCGCCGATACCGTTCTTTAGGATCACTTCGTATCTGGAAACAACGGAACCCGACTGGCTGTAGGTACGCGTGATCTCAACCCAGCTTTTAGCCGTGGTCGAAGAAAGCGTTTCATAGCCTTCGTCGGTTTTTGAGGTACTCTGCAAAACATCGTCCGCATCCATTGCCAGACGTTCATATCCCCTCTCTATTCTGCTGCCGCCTATAAAGGCAACCTTATAGCTTGAAGTTGAGAGATAATAATGAACCTTGTCCTTGATGCCTTCGTCAACAACGCTGATACCGCCGTCTTCAAAAGCAACGCTGCCGTTTGCTGCAGGAAAAACAACCTTTTTGCCCCAGAGCGTCATCTCCGCATCCAGATAGCTGATGGTGATGTCTTTCAAATACCCGGTCATTTCGTGACGATAGGTCTTGACCGTCTTGGTATAAGACACACCTTCCGCTTCCCAGCTGCCGGAGTTGCTGCCGGTTTCGGCAAAGCTTACCGACGACACTTCGGGCTTGTTCACTTTGATCGTATCCAGGGGCGAAATTTCGAAATTTACGCCGCCTAAAGGCACGACCACCGTGGTGTCATGCTTGATGCCGTTGACATCTTTCGAGGCCGTCACCTTACCGTTTTCGTTGTCACGGGTCACAGTAATAGTTACTTCCGTGTTAGTGTCAGTGCCGCCATCAGGCTTCACATTAAGACTAAACTCTTCCAGCGCCTTGTCACATGACGTGAACATGGCAAAAGTCAGCATCATGGCAAATGCAACAATGCTGTAAAAGAAACTTTTCTTTTCCATATTTTTATTTTTAAAAGTGATTTGATTATTTTTTAGGAAATATATAGAAAAATTGCTTCTGCAGGTCTCCCGATGCTTGAAAAATCATTTTCATCAGAGACATTTACAATGATAATCAATGTAATAACAGAATAATTTTTGTCGTTTATACTGTACCATAAAAGAATTAAAACCACAACTTATTTTTGACTGAAAACGGCATGTTTTTTCTATTTTGTCTAAAAATATTGATAGACGGCGAGTCCGCAGGCGAATCTCCCCTTTCCTCCTGTTGATAAAATCCGCTTTGCCATCCCGAAAACAGTCCTCTTTTATATTCCGCCGGCGGTCCTCTTGCGCATTCCGTAAGCACCCTTTACCATCCCGCGAACAAACACACACCCTGTCAGTCGGCTTACAAACGGCCGCTTCCGTCCACTCTCCGCCTTTGTCAACATGCGAACGTGGAAACAAACTCATATTGTCATTCCGTCCCGGTTCGGGAGCTTGCGAGAGGGGAAAGCGGTGTGGAAGCGGCAGCTCGTTACTTTGGCACCCTGCCCCGGTTCGGGAGCTTGAGGGGAAAAAGCAAGGAAAGAGGAAAAAGGAAGGAAGGAAGGAAGGGAGGAAGAAAGGAAGAAAGGAAAACAAACACCGAAACAAGACCTGAAGTGCGGAAGATAATTTTTAAGGCATGGCCCAAATGAGATGCAGAAGACAAGTTTTGAGGCATAGCCCAAAATGAGATGCCCAAACAAGCCCGGCATGGTAATTACCGAACGCATGCTAACGGAAGAATCGGTCAGTTTGACGGCACAAAGGGGAGAATTCAGGGATTATACCCAAGCCAGTGAAGCGGGCAAAGAGTTTTATCGGACAGTATGCGGGAGAGTTTAGATATGCAAGAGAGATTGAGTTTTCCGCCTCACCATCCCGAATCTGTCCGGAAATCTTCAAAAAGCGGAATGACAAAAAATAAGGCGCCGAAATAAGCGAGGTTGAGGTTTTTGCCTTGTACGGGAAAGTTATTTTTAAAAGCGGTCGACGACACATAGATATCCACGGGTAACTCCGTAGTTCTACAGCAGTTACAAAGCTTGCGGTTTGACCATGATTAAAGGCGCGAAGCGGTGTTGTTCCGACACCGCGGCATTCGGCTCCGGGTCAAACTCGGGCTTTTCTGTTAGACATTAATAAAAAAAAAGATGCCGGAGGAAAACCTCCGACATCTGAAAATATATTGAAATGCTTTGCAGCGAAACTAGAATTAGTAGTTTTTCTTCGTTTTGCCGAACTGGAAGCGATAGCTCAAAGTGAGCTCAATCTGCCAGCCTTGCTTAACGATGTTCTTATCAACAACTACTTCCCCGTTTACCTTACCGGACGTTGCATGTTGCACGTCATAAGTATAAGCGGCGAGCTGGATACCGAAACGGTTTCCGCTCATGAACTGACGGGTTTCCCAGCCAAGAACGGCTCCGTAACCCAGACCAGAACCTTTCAGAGACGATTTACGAGTAAAATCGTAACCATCACCGGATTCTGAGATAGAATTATCGCTCTCCGTATACTGGTAACCGACACGGCCACCTACGTAAAAACGATTTTGTTTGTTCTTACCCCAGTGTGCGAGATTTACTCTCACTTCACCGAAGGCAGACGGTGCCATATAGGTCAGACCGTCGAAATTGATTTCACCGACGCGGCCGGTAACCAAAAAGTCACCCCACCACATGGTATAACCAACTTCTGCACCAAACACGTAAGAGAAACTCTTAGCGTTCGGGGTATAGGATGCTCCTCCGATAACTCCAACGAAGAAGCCTTCTATGGCACGCCCCTTCCAATAGGTTTTCCCATCGGAAGTTTTGAGCATGAGCTCATCGTGTTTCCGGGAAGCGAAAGCTTCCATATAGTCCAAAGTCATCGAATCGACCTTGGCTATCTCCTGCATTTCTGCGGAAGGTTCGGAAGCAAGACCTTTCTTTTCAGAACCAAAAGTTACTGACTGAGCGCTAGCGCTGTTTACGTTCACGAATGCAGTTGCCAATACTGCTACAATGGCAATTACTATATTTTTCATACTTTAACTTGTTTTAAAAGGAATGCGGGAATAGCCCCAGAAATTTTTTAATACACCTCCCCGGAATTTTGGTTCCGGAGAGGGATGAGAGAGTATCCTTGACACGAACGTTCTCTACTGTTCACAACGTAAAAAAATTAACGCAATGACAGAGAAGAATTTGCAGTTTTGCTACCGTTGTTAGCAGCGTAAGAAATAGTAATCTTACCGTTGCTGATCGTAGTCTTCTGCGCGCTCGGGATCGGAGTAACGTCAACACCGATACCAAGGGTTACAGCATTGGTTTCCATTACGGTGTGGTCCCAAGAAGAGGACTGACCTGCATAGATCCAACGACCGCTTACCATGGTAATTTTAGCGGGCTGCCACTTGCCGTTGCCGAATACACCGCTGTATGCACCCTTGATACAAACGTCTACGCCGTTTGCAGATGCTACAGATGCGTTGAAAGCATAGATTAAACTCATGTCTACTTTGCCGTTAGGAGCCATAACAACACCGTTCTCATAAGTGAAAACGATCATGTCCATGAACTTCTGTCCGGCAGCTTTCTGTACGCGGGTATATTTTGCTCCGGTCGGGTTGCCCAACCAAGACGGGGTGTCACGAGGAGTTTCAACTTCAACCAATATTTCTGCTTCAGCGTTAGCCTTGGCATCGTAACCATTGAACATTGCGCTCATAGCATGAACGTAGTTCTTACGGTTATAAGTCTTACCGTTCTGAGTCGTATTAGACAGATCGCTCATATTAAAGCCATTGTCTGCAACGTTTTCATATTCGGAATAAGGCATATCGTGGTTGATCACGGTGTAAACGGCTTTCTGATAAGAAAGTGTGAAAACGCGGTTGAACTTGTCGTTTGCTACCGTATAGGTGCGCTCGTAAGTCATAACCTTGAAATCACCCTTAGTTTCAGTCTTAACCAGTTTTTCACCGCCAAGAGAAGCAGCTGCGCTGTTCAGGTCAAAGCTGGCAAGGATCTTTGTGATCTTGGCAGGAGCAGCAATACCGTTAATCAGGTTAACTGACTTGGTATATACCTTTTCGCCGCCTACAGACCATACTTCCTTAACTTTCACCCAAGATTTTGTGGTGGTGGCATTGATATAATCCATACCATCTTCCACAATCACGCGGCTGATGAGTTCATCCTTAACCTCCACTTTTCGGAGCTCAACTTCTGCTTTTGCTGCAACAGAGTTGCCGTTGAAAGTAGCGCTCATGTTGTGAGTGTACAGTACACGGTCATAACCGGTGATGCCTTCCATATCGGTGATATTGAAGTTACCGTCGGTTACGTTCTCATATTTGCGGCTCGGCATATCGAAGTTCTTACCATCAACAGTCAATACGGCAGCCTCATAAGAGAGAACAAACGTACGATTGAAGAGGTTGTTTGCTACGATATAGTTTTGGCGGTAAGAAGTAACTTTGATGTTACCTTCTTCGCGGTTGCCGGAAACTGAAGCTTCTTCCAGGTTTGCACCTTTGGAAGAAAGATTGAAAGACTCAACATTCATAACTTCGTAAGCAGGAGCCGAAACGCCGTTGTTCAGAACAACTTCGTAACGAGTAGCAACTGCACCGGAGATTTTGTATGTACGAGTGATTTCAACCCAACTCTTCGCTGTGGTAGAAGTCAAAGTTTCGTATCCTTCGTCGGTTTTTTCGGTGCTCAACAAAGTATCGTCGGCGTCGATAGCAAGAACTTCCAGACCTTTCTCAACAGAGCTGCCTTCCATGAAAGCGACTTTATACTGAGTGGTAGCGGTGTAGAAGTGAACCTTACCTTTGATACCTTCATCGAGAACGTTGATTTCCTCAACGGCCTCAACTTTACCGTTTGCCTTCGGGAACTCAACCTTCTTACCCCATACGTAAGTGTATGCGTCAAGATAAGAGATGTTGATATCCTTGGCATAGCCGGTGAGTTCATCGCGGTAGCTCTTAGAGGTTTTGGTAAAATAAACACCTTCTTCCTCATAGTTATCCACCTGAGCTTCACCGACTTCGGCAAAGTTTGTACGAGACACCTCTGCGGAAGCTACCTTGATGGTATCAACCGGAGTAATCTCGAAGTTCACTGCGCCAAGAGCAACCGTAATGGTTGTATCCTGACGGAGACCATTAACTTCGCGAGAAGCCTCAATAATACCGTTTTCGGCATCGCGCTTCACGTTAATCGTGATCTCGCTATTGTTATTACTTCCACCATTGGTGGTGTAATTCAAGTCAAACTCGTCCATACTGCTGTCGCAAGATGCAACAACAATAGACATAACTACCAAAGCGAACATCATGAACATATAGTTCACCATGTTCTTCATAAAATTCTGCGCCATCATATTTTAATTATTTAAATTGTTTACTAGGTTTAGAAAATTACATGTCTTCAGAAGTCTCCGTACCGAAAAAATACCCGAAACTCTTCCTTTCTTTCCTTTTATTTTCAAGAAAAGCAATTTTGAATTATAAGACAGTGTAATTAAATAAAATTATTTTTGATAGTGTTAATGTAGCACAAATATTTTTCAGACGCAAGCGGTTTTTGCGAAAAAAGCATTTTTTAGGCTATTTTTCTGTTAAACACTCATTATCAGCAACCCGTTGTATTTATTAGAAGCTTTTCCCTGTAATGATTTTTTCTATTTTCTATTTTTTGTCCATTTTTTTATTTTTACCTTTTTCAGACCCGAGAAAAAAACGAAAAAGGAATCCCCGGCTTGCGGAGGCAAACCGGAGTTTTGCAAACAACGGCACGATTTTGCGAACTATTTTTCCGTTTCGGAATAGAATTTTTCCCCCGAATCCGCAAGCAGCTCAAAATCTTCCAAAAACCATTCCATTTCCTCGTCCGCATCAGCAATCATCTGATAAAAACGGTTTCGGTAAGAAAGGATAAGCGAGCTTTCCGCTACTTTGATGTCGGTTATCATAATCCGCCCGTTTTTCCTATGCACCCGAAATTCGACCAGAAAAGTCGTCATTTTGCCGTCCATGCCGCGGTAATCTATATTGGTGCGCACCAGCGCATATTCCCCGTCGCGCTCAACGTCGGAAATCACAAAATCCAGATTATTGTCAAAATTAAGCGGAAAGCCTTTGTAGACGTTTAAGGCATAACGGGTAAACAGCTCCTGATATTTCTTCTGCTGTTCCGCGCTCATCTGCCGCCAGTATTTGCCGACGACGAATCGCGAAATATAGTCAAGATCCACATAATTTAAAAAAAGCTCGTCCAGCTTTTTATACTTTACCGCCGGATCTTTTTCGGCAAAAGTGTTTAACAGCTCTCTGCCCTTGGTTTCGCCGAACGCGCGCGCTTCCGCTTCGCTCAAAGGTTCGGCCGCCGCCGGCAGGGCAAGCGTCAGCAGCACAAAAAAAATGATAAGTCGTAAAAAACAGTTACTTTTCATAAAAAAATGCCCTATATTAGCAATCATTCTGAAGTCATAATAGCAAAATGGTTGTTAAAATGAAACTAAAATTATGGTTATGCCTCGCATTCTCGGCGCTGGCCGCCGCACCGGCCTTTGCCGCCGCCCCCAAACCGACCGTCAACGCCGGCCTGCACTACATTCACACCCGCGGCAAAATCTACTGCGGGACGGAAACCGGCAATAAAATTCTCGCCTGGCGGGATGAAAAAGGCAACTGGCAGGGAATTGACGTCGAATTGTGCAAAATGCTTTCCACCGCCGTTTTCGGCAGAAGCGACAGAATCGAAATGGTGCCGCTTTTTTCAAACCAGGTGTCAAACGCCTTTTACACCAACAAAATCGATGTTATGATCGGCGGACTGCCGTTTTCGGCCACGACCGAAATGTCGACCCGCGCCGCGCCGGTCGACGTCTGGTATTATGACCGGCAGGTCTTTCTGGCGCATGCCGTCAAAGGCGCCACTTCCATGGAAGCCTACAGGGGCAAAAAAGTCTGCGTGGTCAACAACAGCGACGATCTGGCAAAGCTGAAAGTTTACAATGACAAATATCAGCTCGACTTCTCGTTTCTGACGTTTCCCAACATCCAGCGGGCAAAAGAGGCGTTTCTGCTCAACCGCTGCCAGTTGTTTACCGGCAATTCAATGATTCTGCGCGACATTGTCATTCACAGCCCGGCCGGCATTTCCGACGTCGAAATGCTGCCGGAAACCATTACCGTCCGCCCGATTTACGTTTATGCCGACAAAGACAACACCATGCTAAAAAGCATTATCAAATGGACGATGAACGCGGTCAAGCAGGCGGAAGAAACCGGCCTTACCTCTAAAAACGTCGACATCCACGTCAGTTCGACAGACCCCCCAACCCGCAACCTGCTGGGCTTGGACGCACAATTGTGGAAGCGCTTCAAGCTGGCGCCGACATGGCTGCAAACCTATTTGAAGGAAAGCGGAAACTACGGCGAAGTGTTTGAAAAAGAGTTGGGAGAAGGCTCGCAGTTCAAAATCAAACGCAACGAAAACAACCTGTTGAAAAACAAAGGGCTGATGTTTTCGGTACCGTTTATCTGAGCGTCAAATATGTTTGCAAACGGCACTCCCCGGAAAATCCGGGGAGTTTTTTGTTACCGCAGTTCACTCCGGCATACAAATTTCTGTAAACGGCAAAAAGTTTTATTGTTTTTCCGCCTAAAAATGCAAAGATGCAAATCATAATTTAAGAAAAGGGAATTTTGCACTTTCTTTTCTCGGCAGAGTTTCAGTGTTTGCGGGACAAAAACTCTTCCACTTCCCGCAGCGACTGTTCGGGCGAGGCGTTGAAGTCGATGACTTTTCCGCCGACTTCACAAGTCCGGTTTTCCGGATTGTAACAGCAGAACGGGGTAGAAAAGGACGCGCCGTAACCCGGCGTGTCGTCAATCTGGATATCGATGCCGTTTTGCAGGCAATACTCCGCCTTTGCCTTGTCCCACAATTCGTCCGGCACTTTGAAGTTGCCGTTGGGAAAATATTTGACTTGTCCGCGGCTGGCAAAATGGTCAATCAGCGAAAAAATGTTGTTGTAGTGGATCTTCCAGGAATCGAGAAAGTTCTTCACCACCAGATAAGGTCCTCCCGAAATGACAAAGACTTCATAATCACGATCAAACGCCAGCGCGGTAAAGTCGCGGAAAAACGCCGGAGAAGCGGTAATCACACCGTGAAAGTCTATGCCGATCTTATATTTAGAACTTGTCATCTTCTCCTCCGAAAACACTGGAAACCGCGTCTTTTAACGAATTTGGACTCAGTACCGAAAGCGGATTCAGGCGAACTTTCGGATCGCTTGCCTTTCCCGTAATCGAATAGTTGGCGGCAAATACGGTACCGTCTTTGCCGGCCAACAGGCTGCCGACCAAGGGAATCCGTCCGATCAGCATATTCAATCCATAAGCAGGGGCGATCATCCCCTTGATGCTGATGTCTTCGTTGGCGGTATTGTAGGCACCACTGAACGTCAGTCCGACGACGTTGCCGTAGGTTTTGCCGCTTTTTACAGATAATATGCGATTTTTGTATTTAAACGGGGCGTCAAAATGGGAAAACGTCATTCCTTCTCCGGTCAGCATATCAACCATGCCGGTAAAAGAGGCTACTGTCAGCAGCCGGGCCAGAAGCGGCGTGTTGTGAAGGCTGAAATCGCGGATTTTGGCATGGCCGATAAATTCCCCGTCAGCTCCCTTTTTGGCTTCTATTTGCAGATTGCCGCCGTGCATGTCGTTATAAATGCGCAAAAAGCGCAGTGTATTGCCGGCATGGTTGCTGCTGACGGAAAGCCGCCATTCGCCGTTTGGCCGCGGAACATAATCCACTTTCAGGTTCATGCTGCGGTTGTGGTCATAATTGCCTATCATGTGCACCTCATGCACGCCGATGCCGTTTCTGAGCTTGGCGCTGCCGGCAAAACCGGTCACCGACACATCGGGGTTGGTCCACAGGCGGTTAACCGCAATGTTGACGTCAACGTCCGGCGTTTTTTCCCAATCGTTTTCTGCACTGCCGGCAGCGGCCGAACTGTTTTTGCCGCGGTCAAAAAACTCGGACAAATCATAGCTGTCGCCGGAAATATTGATTTTGACGACGCCGTTTTTGCCGGAAGGCATTTCTATTTTGGCACCGGCCTGCGTTTTGGGGCCTTTGATCTTGCCGATATCGACCACTCGAACCGCGCCTTTCTTGTCAAAACTGATTTTTCCGGCAATGTCAAAATCGCTTTTATGCAGTTTGAAATCGGGAATCGACGTCAGCTGTTTTTTGGCAAAAATCAGTTTGGCGCTAAAATCCGCCGCCGCACCGGCAGGCTTGTAAAAGCCCAAAAAGCTGTAGTTCATCACCGCTTTTTGCAGTTTTGCCTTCAGGTCGACCGTCAACTTGTCGTCGCCGCCCTGAGTTGCCGTCGCTTCCACCTCCGCGCTGCCTTCAAAATAGGGCGGTTTCAGCATTTCGTAATTCAGTCTGAACTTTTCGGCGCTGACAGCATCCAGTTTAAACGAAGCCTGATAGCGGCTGCGGTAAGGCTTGTCGGTCTTGAAACGCTCATCCCAGACAATTTTGAGCGGAATGCCGTCAATTTCGGCGTCTCCTTTGACCGTCATGCCGTTGTTGTTGACGACCAGTTCCAGTTCTTTCGCCGTTATCGGACGGCCGTCCACAGCATCTTTTATCCGCACGTTGTGCAGCTTTGACTTGACCGTCACGTTCACGTCGTCGTAGTCCAGGTCTTTTTTCAGTTCAAATTTCAGTCCCAGCTCGGTGTCGGCTTCCCCTTCGATAACTTCAGGATGCAGCCCCATCTGCGAAGTAAACTCCAGCGGCTTGTGGTCGATCAGTTTCAAGGCGTCGGCAATCGAAGAACTGGAAGAAAGCCGAATGTCGATATAGTTGTTGTACTTGTCAAGATCGTAGATCAGAACGTTTCCCTCGCTAAGCATGATGCCGTTCGACACCGCCTTATCAAGCGCGATATTAATGCTGGTCGGGGTAACGCTGAAAACGCCGTAAACATTGTTGACCATCGGCATGGTGTTGATGTAGCGAAGGTTGGAATCGGCAATATCGGCCTTTCCTTTCAGATCTGTCAGCCCGAAAGTTTTCGTTTTTTCGTCATAGCCGAAGTCAAATTCAAACCGGGCGTCCTTGGCGTCACCGCCGAAAATGCTGTCCCGGCACCACTCCCAGGCATCGGGGGCGACATAGCGCGGCCAGTAGGTGTAAAGGTCGTCAAATTTCAGCTTTCTGATATCCGCCGTCAGCGACAGCCGCAAATTCTTTTTGGAATCTTCAAGCAGATAATCTTCCAGCCCGGAAACGTTGAAGCCGAGCGTTACCTTCTGTTCTCCGAGATAAAAGTCGGCGTTCTCGATCGCTACCCGATCCAGACCGCCGTTGATCTCCCCTTCCAGCATAAAAGAGGAAATGTCGTAGCGGGAATCGGCATCGCCGGTGTCAAACAGGATGAAACCGCGTCCTCCTTCCAGCTGAAACTTGATTTTTTCCAGCGCGGTGTCCACCGCTTCGATCAGGTCGCCGCGGTTTTTCAAAAATTCGTTAAAATTGATCAACGCGGCAATTTTGCCGTTGATCGGCAGGTTGACGTTGTACCAGTCGCGGCGGGCACCGCCGTTGACATAAGTGTCGACGATATCGGCCGGCACCAGGTCAGAAAAGTAAATCTGCGTCACCAACCTGTTGTCGGAAGGACGATAGCGGGCTTCCATACCGACGCTGACCAGTTTGTCGCGCAGTTTGACCGATCCGCTGATTGCGGTTTCGATATCGGTAAGGTTGCGCTCAAAACTGTAATTGAGGTCGGCAAATTCCCATTTGCGGCCGAGGTCGACCTCATGGAACTCCACCTTGCCGTTGTTGATTTTGATGTCGTTGATATAACTTTCCGAATAAGTTCTGTCCGGCGAATTGAAACGCTCAAGAAACTCCTCAAACGCCGTCACGTAATAGTCTATCTGCTTGCGACTGACTTCCGCCGTCCGGGTTTTGTCTCTGACGCCGTAATCGGTGAAAATGTAAACCGACGGATTGTTCACTTCAATCGAACTCGGCGCAATCACGCCCTGCAGCAGCGCCCGGATACTGAACGAAACGGCCACCCCCGGCGCGTTTATCCGCATATGGCCGTCGTTTTCTTCATAAACCACGTTTTTGGCAATGATTTTGATCGGTTTGATCGAACGCACCAGCTCAATGTTGACGCTGTCCACCGTCACTTCCGCATTTTCGTTGTCCTGGTTTAAGGCCGCAATGATATAAGGCTTGAGAAAAGGAACCGCAATCGGCCCGCGGTACAGCTGCCAAATGAACAAAAGCAGCAGAATCAGGATTAAAACCACCGTATAATCAAAGATTTTACGAGCCAGATAAAGCCGGTTTGAAACTTTTTTCATTTGTTGCTTACCTTATCGGCCAGCGCCGCCTCCAAAAACAAATCGATGTCACCGTCCAAAACCGCCTTGGCGTCCGAAGTTTCCGCACCGGTGCGCAGATCCTTGATCAGTTTGTAGGGCTGCAAAACATAGGAGCGAATCTGATAGCCCCAGCCGTTGTCGCCCATCGAATCCCTTTCGCCCTGCGCCGCGTCTTCGCGTTTTTTCAGTTCCATTTCATATAAGCGCGCGCGAAGCATTTTCCAAGCGGCGTCGCGGTTCTGAAACTGCGAACGCTGATTTTGGCATTGTACCACGATTCCGGTCGGAATATGGGTGATGCGGACCGCTGAATCGGTCTTATTGATGTGCTGGCCGCCGGCGCCAGACGCGCGGTATGTATCCACCCGGCAATCGGACTCGTTGATCTCAATGCGGATTTCGTCGTCAATATCGGGATAAACGCCGACCGAGGCAAAACTGGTGTGGCGGCGCGCATTGCTGTCAAACGGCGAAATCCGCACCAGCCGGTGAACGCCGGTTTCCGACTTAAGCCAGCCGTAAGCATTGTGTCCGCTGATTTTGACGGTTGCCGACTTCAGCCCGGCAACATCGCCTTCCGCTTCTTCTATATACTCCACTTTATATTGATGCGCCTCCGCCCAGCGGGTATACATTCGAAGCAACATTTCCGCCCAGTCCTGAGCCTCGGTACCACCGCTGCCGGCATGAACTTCGAGAAAGGCGTCGTTTTTGTCGGCTTCACCGGAAAGCAGCGCTTCCAACTCGCCGCGGCGGGTTTTTACTTTCAGCTCCTCCAGCTGGGTTATAATCTCGGCAACCAGTTCCTGATTGCCCTCCTCTTCCGCCAGTTCACAGAGTTCGCTTAATTCGCTTAACGACGTTTCCGTTTGCTTCAGAGCGGTGACGCTTTCTTCCAGCGAATTTTTTTCGCTCAGCAGCTTCTGCGCGCGGGCGGCGTCGTTCCACAGTTCCGGCGCGGCGGTCAGCGCGTCCAGTTCTTCCAGACGCAAAACGGCGTTGTCGTAGTCAAAGAGACCTCCTCAGCAGCGAAAGCGACTGCTTGATCTCGTCAATTAAGGTTAATACTTCTGCCTGCATGTTTTTCCTTTCAATGCGTTGAACAGTTGTCTAATATTGGGTTCCGAGCTGGAAATTTTCGCTGTCGGCGGAATTGTCGAAACGTTTGAAATCGTTGCGGTCGTCCTCGTCGTCGTTATCGTTGTCGGAACTGCCGTTAATGATGCGCTGGCCGGCCGTTTCAAAGTCAAAGTCGGGCTTCAGCGCTTCGGTAATGACCACCTCATCGCCGGGCACCGCCGGTTTGCCGGTTTTGTAATTGATGCGCACCAGTTTGATGCCGGCAGGAATGCGGAACGGAATATCGGGCTGGTCTTTCAGAGCCTCTTCCATAAACGCATAGAATACCGGCAGCGCCGCGCTGGCGCCGGTTTCCCAACGGCCGAGCGTCCGCGGTTCGTCAAAACCGATGTAGGTGCCGACCACCAGATCCGGCGAAAAACCGACAAACCAGCCTTCTTTGCTGTCGTTGGTGGTTCCGGTTTTGCCGGCCAGATGCTTTTGCAGACGCCGCAGCCGGGCGCCGCTGCCGCGGATGGCCACGCCTTCCAGAATCGAAGTCATCTGATAGGCCGACAGACTGTCAAACACCTGCTCGCGGCCGTCTGCCAGCTGCGGGGTCGGCTGTTTTTCCCAAACATCGTAATTGCAGCCGGCACAGTCGCGGTTATCCTGTTTTAAGATGGTACGGCCATAGCGGTCCTGAATGCGCTCAATCAAATACGGCTGTATTTTTTTGCCGCCGTTGACAATTTCCGCATAGGCGGAAGTGAGGTCAATCAGCCGGGTTTCGCCGGCGCCGAGCGACATTGAAAGCAGCTCCGGCAGATGGTCGTTGATGCCCGTTCTTTTGGCAAAGGCGGAAATCTTGTCCATGCCGACGTCCTGCGCCAGACGAACCGTCATCAGGTTGCGCGATTTTTCAATTCCTTCGCGCAAAGTCATCAGACCGTAAAATTTCTTGGTGAAGTTTTCCGGTTTCCACTTTGGCAGACCGGCCCCCTGATCCAGCACAAACGGCGCATCCAAAATCAGATCGGTCGGAGAATAGCCGTTTTCCAGCGCGGTGAGATAAACAAACGGCTTGAACGACGAACCGGTCTGCCGGTGCGCCTGAGTGGCGCGGTTAAACTGCGAACGTTTGTAGGAATACCCGCCGACCATTGCCAGCACCCGGCCGGTATGAGGATCGACGGCGATCAACCCGCCGTCGACGTCGGGAACCTGACGCAGATTATAAGCGTTTTCCGGCAGTTTCTGTTTTTTGATTTTCTCTTCGCCGATCTTTTCTGCCCAGATCACGTCACCCGGTTTAAGCACCTCCTTAACCGATTTCGGCGCCCTGCCGATCCCCTGATCGGGCAGCGTTTTGCCTGCCCAGGAAAGAACGGAAAGAGGAATGACGCCGGTTTCGCCGTCAACCGTTTTAATCTCCGCCCGCGCATTGTTGACCAGGGTCACCACCGCCTTTTCCCAGCCGCTTTCGGCTCCGGCCGGCAGCGCCGTTTTCTCCAGCACCGACATATAATCGTCTTCAAGAGCGATGTTGGCCGTTGCCCCGCGCCAGCCGTGGCGGCGGTCATACTCCTGCAGTTTTTCCCGGAATACCCGGGTGGCGATTTCCTGCAGACGCGGATCAACGGTGGTGCGGACGATCAGCCCGCCCTCGTTAAGCGCCTCGGCACCGAAACGCCGTTCAATTCCGCGGCGGACTTCCTCGCTGAAATATTCCGCATGTTTTACGAAACCGCTGTCGCGTTTCACCACTTTCAGCGGCTGCGCCTTGGCGTTTTCGGCCGCAAGCTCGTCAATGTAGCCTTCCTCAAGCATCCGGCCGATCACCCAGTTGCGGCGGGCCAAGGCCGCCTCGTAACGGGTGTGGGGATTGTAATTGTTGGGTCCCTTCGGCAGCGCCGCCAGATAGGCGGCCTCCTCCAGCGTCAGTTCCGACAGCGGCTTGTCAAAATAGTTGAGCGCCGCCGCCGCTACGCCGTAAGAGCGGTTGCCGAGATAAATTTCGTTCAGATACAGTTCCAGAATATGATCTTTGCCAAACGCCTGTTCGATCCGCCAGGCCAAAAGCGCTTCCTTGATTTTACGGACATAAGACACTTCCGAAGAAAGCAGAAAGTTTTTGGCCACCTGCTGGGTGATGGTCGACGCGCCCGACGGCCGGCGGCCGCTGCCCAGATTTTTCACGTTGCTGATGACGGCGCGGACAATGCCGACATAATCGATCCCCGAATGCCGGTAAAACTTTTTGTCTTCGGCGGAGATGAATGCCTGCTTGACCAGATCGGGAATTTTGCCGACCGGCATGAACAGCCGCTGCTCCACCGCATATTCCTTCAACAGCTGACCGTCGCCGGCATACAGGCGGGTGGTGACCGCCGGCTCGTATTTTTCCAGCTGGCGGTAATCGGGCAGGCTTTGGCTGAAGCGCCACAGATTACTTATGAGCACAACAATCAGAATGACCGCAAAAAAGAAAAACGTGCTCAGTAAAGAAGACAAAGTTTTAAACATTTTCATACCCAACAGATTATATTATGACACACTCATAACAGTTTTTATCACAAACGACAACCGTATTCTTGATTTATCAGCCGTTTAAACGACAACCTGGATCAAAACAGGGATTTGTGTTTCATGTCTTCAAAATAGCGGTCGATCGCTTTGGCGGCGGAAACAGCCAATTTGCGGCGGTAGCTTTCCTGACGCAGAAGACGCTCTTCGTTTTTGTTGGAGAGATAGCCCATCTCCAGCAGCACGGACGGAACGTCCGGCGCCTTTAAGACGGCAAATCCGGCAAAACGGTGAGTGTCGCTGATCAGCTTGACCGATTTGCGCATTTCGTCCACCAGGCATTTGGCGAATTCGGAAGAACGGTTGCGGGTTTCCCGCTGGGCAAGCGATATCAGCACATCGCTTACTTCTTTGGACTGTTCGACCAGATTGAGCCCGCTGATGACGTCGGCCTTGTTTTCGCGTTCGGCCAGCGCCGCTGCCTCTTTGTCCGAAGCCGTTTCCGACAGGGTATAGACAGACAGCCCGGTCGCCTTGCGGTTCAAAGCGGAATCGGCATGCACGGACACAAACAGGTCGGCCTTGTGTTTGCGCGCAATTTCCACCCGTTTGCGCAGCGGAATGAAGACGTCGGTGCTGCGGGTGAGATAAACCGTATATTTTCCCTTGCGTTCCAACTGACGCTTCAACTCTTTGGCCATGGCCAGAGTAATGTTCTTTTCATGCACGCCGGAATAGCCGATCGCTCCCGGATCGTGACCGCCGTGCCCGGCGTCGATCACGATGATTTTTCTGGCATTTTGCTTACGGGGCTTCGGCATCGCATCGGCCGCCGCCTGCACGCTGCCGGACAGCGAAAGACTTTTGTTGCCGTAGGCGTTGTCGACACCTGCCTTTTGCCGGAACTCGCGTTCGGAAGCGACGGTCACGTCAATTGCCAGCCGCCATTTAAAAGTGGACTGCGGCGGCAGCATAAAAACTTTTTTGACCACCACCGGCTTGAGCAGATCGAAAACGATGCGGGTTTTGCCGTCATGGATATCGCCCACCCGCACCCGGCCGACCAGGTTGTTTTTGTCTTTGGTCTTTTCCAGCGCTTTGCCGATATAGACGTTTTTAGTATCGACCACCAGACG
Source organism: uncultured Azospirillum sp. (assembly GCA_902489795.1). Lineage (GTDB taxonomy): Bacteria > Pseudomonadota > Alphaproteobacteria > RF32 > CAG-239 > JAFUYI01. Next base: position 38,481 of record CABUBU010000009.1, on the reverse strand, counting down.
TTTTGGCCCGTCGAGCAGAAAAACATTATAGTCGAATTCGGCGTCGGCGTCAAACACGATACGCACGCTGCCGATGCCCTGCCCGATCCGCAGCCCGCTGACACGGCCGGCGGCATCGACTCTGAAAGCGCACAGAAAAACCGCCGACAGCGCCATCATCGCCAGCATCAGTATTCGGCGGCAGCCCGCCGCCGTTATGTTGTTCAGCATGCTCATTACCGGTTTTGTTCCACCATAGTTCCGGCAATTATAAATGCCACTTATTACCAATCTGTTAAAAAGGAGAAAGAAAAAAATGAAATTTCGTATTGTAATTTTATATGAGCCGGTATATTGTCAATAGCGGCCGGATGTCTTTTTAACCGGCACGGGGACATTTACGACTTGACAACAAAATGTTTTTTAGGTTCCCCGCGCATTGGTTGCCGCCGTTTTTCACGGTGAAAAACGTGCCTGCACATCCCGGCCGGAATGAGGTTTAAACCGGATAGAGATTCTGATTTGCGGACAAGCCAAATAACAAGCAAGCAAAAAACGTTTGTCCGCGGATCGCAGAACAGGAAAGTTCTGAATGTTTGAAGGTCGGAGAAAGCTGCTCCGGCAATACGGCAAAGCCCGGCAGAAGCGTTTGAAGCTTTTGTCCGAAGCTTGTGTTTTCCTGCTTTTCTCCGCACGATTTCTCTCCGGATGCAATAATTTTTCCGCGTTTTCCGCGGAGTGAACGGAGTTTATAAAAATATGACCAAAAGAATGTTAATCGACGACACCCAGCCCGAAGAAACGCGGGTGGTCGTGATCAACGGCAACAAGCTTGAAGACGTCGAATTCGAATCAAGCAGCAGAAAACAGATCAAAGGCAACGTTTATCTGGCCAAAGTAATGAGGATCGAACCTTCGCTGCAGGCCGCCTTTGTCGACTACGGCGGCAACCGCCACGGGTTCCTCGCTTTCGGCGAAATTCATCCCGACTATTATCATGTGGACGACAAAACCATAGCCGAACTGGAAAAAGAAGTCGACACCATGATCGAAAACAAAAAGCAGGCAATTAAGGAACGCGAACAGGAACGCGCGAGAATCCGCGAAGAAAAAGCCTTAAAACGCGCCCAGCGTCTGGAACAGGAAGCCGCGGAAGCGCGCGCCCGGGAAGAAGCGGCAAAAGCCGCCGCCGAAAACGACACGGAAGCGGAAGCGCAACCGGCAGCGGCGACCGAGCAAACGGAAGGTTCAAACGCAGCTTCCGCGGCGGCAGCGGAAGAAACGCCAACGGCCGCCATCGTTGAAAACGACGGCGCGGAAAACGGAGCAGCACCTGCGGCAGCGGCAGAAGAAAAAGCGTCAGACGATGAAAACGCGGCTGCAAGCAGCAAAGAAGAAAGCAAAAAGAAAAAAGCGGGAACCACCGGCAGACGCCGCGGACGCAAGCCCAAAACAGCCAAAGAAACTGCCGAAACAAGCAAGGAAGACGCATCTGCCGCCGCAGGCGAAACAACATCAAAAGAAGCGCCGGCGGAAACAGCCGTCGCCCCCGCTGAAGAGCCGAAAGACGACAGCAAAAAGAAAGAAGAAGTCAAAACCCTTGCCGAATCCGCCGGCACCGCAAACGAAAGAATTGTCGAAAAAGACGAAGAATGCGAAAACAACGGCGAAAACGAAACGGAAGAAACCGGCGGCACCGGCATGGACAACGGCAGCGACGACGAAGTGGCCGCCGACGACGATGACGACGGCGAGTATGACTTTGAAATCCAGAAAAAGCTGATTTTGATGCGCAAACTTTTCCATCAAAGCAAAATTCAGGACGTGATCAAAGAAGGCCAGATACTTCTGGTACAGGTGGTTAAAGAAGAACGCGGCAACAAAGGCGCCGCCTTGACGACCTATCTGTCGCTGGCCGGCCGTTACTGCGTGCTGATGCCCAACCGGATCAAAAGCGGCGGCGTTTCGCGCAAAATTACCAACGTTTCCGACCGCAAGCGCTTAAAAACCATCATCAGGGAACTGCCGATTTCAAGCGACATGTCGCTGATCGTGCGCACCGCCGGCGAAGAAAAGACCAAATCGGACATTGTCCGCGACTACAATTACCTGATCCGCACCTGGGAACAGATCCGGCTTGATTCGCTGAAAAGCGGCGCACCGGCTCTGATCTACGAGGAAGGCAACCTGATCAAACGGGCGCTGCGCGACATGTTTACCAAGGAAATTTCGGAAATCATCATCGACGGCAACAACGCCTATCAAGCCGCCCGCAGCTTTATGAAGATTCTGTCGCCGCACAGCATGAAAAAGCTCAAGTCCTGCAAACCGAACGACATTCCGCTGTTCCAGCGTTTCCAAGTCGAAGGACAGCTGGACAAGCTGCACGACACCAACGTACAGCTGGAATCGGGCGGTTATCTGGTAATCAACCCCACCGAGGCGCTGGTTTCGATCGACGTCAACTCCGGCCGCGCCACCAAGGAAAAAGATTTGGAAGAAACGGCGCTCAAAACCAACCTGGAAGCCGCCGACGAAATCGCCAAACAGCTCCGCATGCGCAATCTGGCCGGACTGGTGGTAATCGACTTCATCGACATGGACGAGGCCAAAAACAATCAGGCGATTGAAAAACGGATGAAAGAAGCGATGAAAAAAGACCGTGCCCGCGTGCAGATCGGTAAAATGAGCTGCTTCGGACTGCTTGAGATTTCGCGCCAGCGGATGCATTCCTCTTTCTTTGAAAGCAATTATCAAACCTGCCCGCACTGTCACGGCCGCGGCATTGTCCGCACCATCGAATCCGGCGCGGTTTCCATTCTGCGCACAATCGAGGAAGAAGGCATCAAAGGTCGCTCGTCAAAAATTACCGTTTCGCTGCCGCGCGACGTGGCCGTTTATCTCTTAAACCAGAAGCGTGCCGAACTGGTCAACATAGAACAGCGCTATAAGATGCAGGTTGTCATCTGCGCTGACGAAAGCGTCCGCAATATCGCGGATTTCAAAATCGAACGGATAAAAGCAATCAAACCCGCCGGCGACGAAACGGCAAAGGAAAACAAAGTTCCCGAATATGAGGGAAACGATGCCGGCGACGAAACCGACACGGAAGAAACGACCGCTGAGCACGCCGCGGAAATTGAAACCGAAGCCGACGCCGGGGAAAACGAAAACACCGGTTTCCGGCGCAGAGGCGGAAGGCGTGACCGGCGCAGCCGTTTTGACCGCCGCCGGGGCATCAGACGCCGCAGCGGCGAAGCATCCGGCGAAACGGAAGAAAAACCGGCAAAGGAAGAAGCGGTAATTCTGTATAACAGCCATGAAACGCCGGCTCCCGCAAATTCCAATACGGAAAACGAAGAAAAACCGGAAAAAAGGAAGGTTGCATGGTGGAAAAAGCTTATCAACGGATAAACTCTTTTCTGACAACGGCAAAAAAACTGGCAGGCAGTCTTGTGCTGCTGTCAGTTTTTTTAAATTGCGGAACGGCAGGGGCCATTTCCCTGATTTCGGACGAAGAAACCGAGATATTTCTGCATCAGACGCTGCGGCCGGTGTTCAACGCCGCCGGCGTAGCTTTCCGCCCGGGGCAGATTTATATTGTCAACGATCGTGGACTGAACGCATTTGTCACCGACGGCAACCGCATGTTCGTTAACATCGGCACCATTACCGCCGCCGACAGCCAGAACGAGCTGACCGGCGTGCTGGCGCACGAAACCGGGCATATTCAGGGCGGACACATTCTTCGTCACAAAATCAAATCGCGCGAGGTGCAGAGCATCAGTCTGGCCTCAATGCTGGTCGGCGGCCTGGCCGGCATCGCCGCCGGACGCGCCGATTTGAGCATTGCCGCCATTCTCGGTTCACAGAGCTCGGCCCTCAACTCAATGCTCACTTATCAGATCAGCGAAGAAAGGAGCGCCGACGAGGCCGCCGTCAACCTGCTGAAAAAAATAAACCAGTCGCCGGCCGGCATGCTCGCATTCCTGAAAAAAATACAACACCGCAACAAAATGCAGGGCATTGCCGAACGCGACTATTACCGCACTCACCCTTTGACCGACGAACGCATAGCCTTTGTCGAAAAAGCGGCACGGGAATCGCGGGCGCCGGCACAAGGGCCTCAGGAAAAGGAATTTCAGCGGATCAAAGCCAAACTGTTTGCCTATACCGAAGAGCCGCGGCAGACATTTCTCAAATATCCGCCGAATGATGCTTCCGTTCCCGCCCGTTACGCCCGTGCCATCGCCCTGTTCAAACAACTGAAAATGAAAGAGGCGCTGGCGGCAGTCGACTCTCTGATCGCTGATGAGCCGCAGAATCCCTATTTCTATGAACTAAAAGGACAGATGATGATGGAAACGGGAAAAATCGTTCCGGCCGCAGCCGCTTACCGGCAGGCACTGAAATTACAGCCGGCCTCGTCCCTGTTTAAGCTCAACCTGTCGCAGGCCATGCTCGAAAACAATCCCGGCCCGGCAGAATTAAAAGAAATCATCCGCATGCTGAACCAGGTTCTGGTTTATAACCCCGACAGCTATGCCTGGCTGCTTCTGGCGAGAGCCAGCGGTATGCAAAACGACATGGCAACCTCCAACTACGCGGCAGCAGAATTCTCTTTTCTCGGCGGCGACACGCAAACGGCCCGACGACAGGCAGAAAGCGCCCTGCGGCATAATCCGTCTTCAACGCTCAAGCTTAAGATCGACGATCTGCTGATGAGAATCAAACAACTTGAAAAAGAAGAAGGACACCCCGAACGCAGACGCTGAAAAAGCACAGATTCCGGCTTCCCGATTCCGGATGCAATCCGGCCGACCGTCGCACGGATGAAAAACAGGTTCGGCTCAAATCGGTTTTGGCGGGTGAAAAACAGGTTTGATCCGGCAGGTTGCGGCACGCTATCCACAACCTTTGGTTTTTGTTTCTCATTTCCACAATTTATCAGTGTCAACACGATAGTCGACTCTCCGGCTGCAAATTTCGCTTGCCTTGGTTTATTCCGCATATTTTATCTTGTAATCGTTTTTTTTGTTTATTTATGATGTTTTCAGGTGGCAAAGCCATTACATCCGCCCGCGGAACGGTCGTGGAAACGTGCCGGCGCCGTCTGTTCGGAAAGCAGACAAACGTTTTTCCGTTCTGCTGCGAGAAATGTACGGTTTTGGCACTTAAGCGACCGAAAAAGGGGCGCGGGGCCTTGACAAGCCCATATATGCTACGGCGACAGGGGTATTCGCCGTCAAATTGTTATCGTTGTTGATAGCGATAATAATGAATATATCCCTGACTACGGTCGAGGAGCCTCCGGTGTATGTCCAACAACTGAAAAGTTTAAAAACCAGAGGGATCATTTAGCATATATGATTTGTCAACTTCCCGACCACCTTCGTTTCAAAAGCGCTTTTCCCGACGTCCCGAAAAAACGGCCGAAAAGCTCATATCCCTTTTGAAGTCTGACAGTGGCCCTACCGTTTAATCAACAATAGAAAGGATTGCTTCATGGAATTTCCTATTTTTCAATCACCAGAACGCGGCAAAGACATCCCGCAACCGATCGAAATTGATATCGGCAAATGTCTGCGTTTCTGCCGTTCCGTATACTGTCTTTCGCAAAAAGACGTGGCCGCTCAAATCGGCATTGCGCTCCACACACTCAGACAATATGAACAAGGCAAAGGATACATTCTCTGTTACATGATGGACATTAAGCAACTTCCTGCGAGTTCCCATTGCCCGTTTTTTTGAATTTGAACAAGCGGAGCAGCACAACAATAACGACTGTTTTTTTGTGATAACGAGCTGCTGTATGGAGATGACGAGGAAGAAGACGACGAAGGAAAAGACGAAATCGAAAAGTAACAACAAATGATGTTTGCGGCAGATTTGAGAAAGCCGGATATTTTCGGATATCCGGCTTTTTTCTCATCTATAAGGCCGCAACTATTTTCGCGGCAATTTCTCGGTAAGCTTCACTGAACGGACTGTCCGGTTCGGCATACACGATCGGGGTGCCGCCGTCGGCATAACTGCGAATCTTAATGTTGAGCGGAATCTCTCCCAGAAACTTTTCGCCCAGACGTTCCGCCGTTTCCCGCGCACCGTGTTCGCCGAAGACAAATTCTTTATGACCGCACTCGGGACACAGGTAATAGCTCATGTTTTCGACAATGCCCAAAATCGACACCTCCACCCGTTTGAACATGTTGACGCCTTTGACCGCATCGATCAGAGCAATATCCTGCGGGGTAGAAACGATAACCGCGCCGTCAAGCTTCACCTGCTGAGCCAGCGTAATCTGAATATCGCCGGTGCCGGGCGGCATGTCGATCACCATGACGTCGATGTCACCCCAGTTGACTTCCGTCAAAAGCTGCTGCAAGGCGCCGCAGGCTTTCGGTCCGCGCCAGATCAGCGGAGTGTCTTTGTCCACCAGACTGCCGATCGACATCGACTTCAGGCCGAGGTTTTCAAAAGGCTCGAAAGTTTTGCCGTCGTAAGAAATCGGCGACACATCTTCAAACCCCAGCATGGTCGGCACCGAAGGACCGTAAATGTCGGCATCGAACAACGCCGTTTTTTTGCCCAGATCCGCCAGCGCCAGCGCCAGATTGACGGCGGTGGTGGATTTGCCGACGCCGCCTTTGCCCGAAGCGACGGCAATGATTTTCTTTACTCCGGGAATCCGCCAGCGGGTATCCCCTTCGTCGCGGCGGGCCGCGGTGTAAACGACCGAAACTTTGTCTATTTCCGGATATGCCAGCAAAGCCTTTTCCATTGCTTCCGCCCCGGCCGGGTCTTCGGCGGCATTAACCAGAGTTACAATCGCGCGGCGATTGAAAACCTTGACGCTCTCAATCGTTTCCGGAGCAAAGTATTGCCCGGCGATACGGCGCAGTTCTGCTTCCATAATTCTCTCCTGTTGATATTGTCGCATCATTAATTGTTTTTAGGATACATTTATATTATATATGGATTTAATGCAATATAATAAACAATGAGGTATAAAAACATGGCTGACAACAAAAGCCCGTGGGACGACAGCGATGATTCCCCGTGGCAGGGCGAAGCGAATACAGAAAAAGTCGTTAAATTCCGCCGGATCAAAAAAAGCGGCGGTTTCAATTTTGACGGCGGCGCCAAACTGATTATCGGCGCGGCGGCGGCCCTGTGGCTGGCATCCGGCTTCTATCAGGTGCAAACCAGCGAACAAGGGGTGGTGCTGAGATTCGGCAAATATGTCGACACCACTGAACCGGGACTGCACTACCATCTGCCCTACCCGATCGAAACGGTAGACAAAGTAAGCATGACCCAGGAACGGAGCATTAACCTCGGGGTGGCCGAAAGCAGCCGGGTTTCCAACGTTTCCCGCGCATTTACCGAGAGTCATATGCTGACCGGCGACGAAAATATCGTCGATATCAACCTGACCGTGGTCTGGCGGATCAAAAACGCCAAAGACTACCTGTTCAGCATGCGCAGCCCCGACCAGACGGTAAGCGTTGCCGCACAGTCAGTTTTGCGCGAAATCGTCGGCCAGTCGAAAATGATGCCGATCATTTCGGGCGACCGCGGCAAGGTTGAGGAAGACACCAAGCTTGAACTGCAGAAAGTGCTCGACGACTTCGGGTCCGGCGTGGAAATCGTCCGCGTCAAACTGCAAAAGGCCGATCCGCCGAAACAGGTGGTCGACGCCTTTAACGAAGTTCAGCGCGCCAAAGCCGACATGGAAAGATTTAAGAACGAAGCGGAAGCTTATCGCAACGAGGTTGTTCCCAACGCCCGCGGCCAGGCTTCGCAGATTCTGCAAGGCGCGGAAGCCTACAAGGAAGCCGTCGTCAACAAGGCAAAGGGCGAGGCCGAGCGTTTCAACTCGGTTTATCAGGCCTATAAAAAAGGCCGTGAGGTAACCGCCAAGCGCCTGTATCTGGAAACCATGGAAAACGTCTTGAAAAGCTCCGACAAGGTTATTCTCGACCCCTCCGCCAAGGGCAACGGCGTGGTGCCGCTGCTGCCGCTGAACAGTTTGAAATAAGGAAACGACGACGATGAGTAAGATTCAATATGTTTTGATTGCGCTGGCCGCGGCCGTTGTCATTCTGGCCGCCGGCAGCATTTATACCGTCAACCAGGGCGAACAGGCACTGGTTCTGCAATTCGGCCGTCCGGTCAGGGTTGTCAAGGAACCGGGGCTGAAACTCAAAATTCCGATGATTCAGAACGTCGTTTTCTATGACGCGCGGCTGCTCAACCTTGATCCGCCGGCGCAGGAAGTGGTTTTAAACGACAAAAAGCGTCTGGACGTCGACAGTTTTACCCGCTACCGGATTATCGACCCGCTGAAATTTTACAAAACCGTGCGCACCGAATATCAGGCGCAGAGCAAACTGGCGGAAATCGTCAACTCCTCCATCCGCAAGATCCTCGGCCGCAGCACTTTGCAGGAACTGTTGTCGCAGAAGCGCACCCAGATCATGAACGACATCAGCGCCGCGGTTAAAATCGACGCCGAACAGATCGGCGTCAGCGTTGCCGACGTGCGCATCCGCCGCGCCGACCTGCCGCTTGAGGTTTTGCAGGCGATCAATGCCCGGATGAAGACCGAACGCGAGCGCGAAGCCAAGGAATTCCGCGCACAAGGGTCGCAGGAAGCGCAGAAGATCAAGGCCAGCGCCGACAAGGAAAAAACCATCATCCTCGCCGACGCCGAAAAGCAGGCGCAGATCATCCGCGGCCAGGGCGACGAACAGGCGATCATGATCTGGAACAAGGCCGCCGGGCAGGATATGGAGTTTTTTGCCTTCTACCGCTCGCTCGAGGCTTATAAAAATGCGCTCACCGACGGCAACGCCTCGATGGTTTTGTCACCCGACAGCGAGTTTTTCCAGTTTTTCCGCAAATCGATGAGATAGGAAGATGAACAGATTACGACTTTGGCTTATGGTTCTGTGCGGCGCGGCCGCCGCTTTTCCCGTCCGGGCGCAATACGGTTTTCCGTCTTTTGCCGATCTGGCGGAAAAGCTGATCCCGACGGTGGTCAACATCTCCACCATCCAGCAGCCCGACCAGATCAACATTCCGACCGAAGGCGGCAACGGCGGCGGGGAATATTATGACCCGCTGGAAGGCCGGGTAGCTCTGGGTTCGGGCTTCATCATCAGCGAAGATGGATACATCATCACCAACTATCATGTAATTGAGAACGCCGAAGTCGTCAACGTGGTACTGTTTGACAACACCGAAGTCGAAGCCGACATCATCGGCGGCGACGAAAAAACCGACATCGCCCTGATCAAAATCGAACCGCCGTTTGAACTCGACAAAGTAACTTTCGGCGATTCCGACGCCATCCGGGTGGGTGACTGGGTACTGGCCATCGGCAACCCGTTCGGGCTGGGCGGCAGCGTCACCGCCGGCATCGTTTCCGCCAAGTCGCGGGACATCGCGGCCGGTCCGTACGACAATTTTATCCAGACCGACGCAGCTATCAACCAGGGCAGTTCGGGCGGCCCGATGTTCAACACCAAAGGAGAAGTGATCGGCATCAATTCCGCCCTCTTCTCCACTTCGGGCAACAATATGGGAATCGGCTTTGCCATCCCGATCAACATTGTCGAATGGATCGTCAAACAACTGGAGCAAAGCGGCGAGGTCAAACGCGGCTGGATCGGCATCCGGGTACAGCCGAACTCCAAAAACATGGCTCGCAGCCTGAACCTGAAAGACTCTCAGGGAATCATCGTTTCCGGCATCAGCGAAAATGGACCGGCGGCCAAGGCCGGGCTGCAGGCCGGCGACGTGATCATCAGCCTCGGTCAGACCGAAATCAACAGCTGCAAAGACTTTTCGCGGCTGATTGCCGAAATGCCGGCCGGCAGCAAAGCGCAGCTTGTAATCTGGCGCAATCAGGAGATCGAGCCGATCACGGTTAAGGTCGAAAATATGCCGAAATCTCCCAAAGCCGCCCCCCGCGAGCAGGTCAAACCGGATTCCGACGGCGGCAAAATCTTAAAAGAAAGCGGCATGATCCTGAAAGAAATTACGCCGGAAATCGTTAAAAACATGAATTTGTCGCCGACGACCATGGGACTTTTGGTCGAAGGGGTCGAATTCGGCAGCGACGCCGACCGGCAGGGCATCAAACGCGGCGACATCATCCTGAAAATGGATCTGAAAGACTGCGTCACCCTCTCCGCTGCATTGGAGCACATTCAGGACGCCAAGAACGAAAAACGCCCGCTGCACCTGATGATCCAGAATGCGGAACAAGATGAAATCAACGTTCTTCAACTGAAGTTAAGACCATGAGCAGAGTAGATTTTTACCATTTGCAAAACCGGCGTCTGGAAGACGTGCTGCCAAAGCTTTTGGAAAAGGCTTACGGCACCGGCAAAAAAATCGTGGTAAAAATCGGCAATGAAGAACGCGTCGAGTTTTTGAACTCGCTGCTGTGGACATATAACGACACGTCTTTCTTGCCGCACGGCAGCCGCAAGGACGGTTTTGCGGAAATGCAGCCGATCTGGCTGACCGCCGGCGACGATGTGCCCAACGGCGCGGAATTTCTATTTTTAGCCGACGGTGCGCGAACCGATCAGGAAACGATCAGCCGTTTTGAAAGGGTGTTCAACATCTTTGACGGCAATTCGGAGGAAAGCCTGACGCAGGCACGACAGATGTGGAAAGAGCTGAAACAACAGGCTGCCGACGTTTTTTACTGGCAGCAAAACGAAAACGGATCTTGGCAACAGAAAGGATAAAAACATGGACAGAAATTTTCTTATCAAAAACAATCTGACGGAAATTACCAGCGACCGGTTTATCATCGACATGATGTATGCAACGCCGGAAAATATCATTTTGCACCCCGTATATTGGGAAGTGGGGTTCGGCGACCGGGCCTATATCCATGTTGACGCCGCGGTCCGTCTGCAGGAACTGGCCGGCGAACTGGCCGCACAAAACCTAAAACTGCGTATTCGCGACGCCTACCGCCCGCCGGTTGCCCATCGGCGGATTCTGGAACTGATTACGGTAAAAGGATTGTTTGCCAGCAAACCGGAAAACAGCCTGCACTGCTACGGTACGGCGATCGACTGCTGCCTCACCGACGAAAAGGGGCGCAACCTGAAATTCCCGACCGAAATCGACGGCTATGAGAAAAAATTCGCCAAGCAACTGGCCAAGGGGGAAACCGAGCCTTTTTACAAGCATCTGGAAAAAGCGCGGCAAGATTTTCTCGATACGCGTTATGCGGAAGAAATCAACAACCGGGAACTGCTGAAAAAACTGATGACTTCCGTCGGTTTTGAAACCATCAACAGCGAATGGTGGCATTTCCAGCTGCCGGGCGGCAAAGAAGACTACTCGATGATCGAATGGGAATAGGCGCATAAAAATGTAAAAACGGCGGAAGCCGGTTATTTGCCAAGAGAATACTTTTGGCGCAGCAATCATGAAAAAGAATCTGCCGAAGGCCGCAAAAAATCCGGAAAAGGATTAAGATATCCCTATCGCCAAAGCATTCAGGAAAAACGGTAAAAAAGCATGTGATGAGTAAAGACAGTGATTATTACACAACGTCAATGCGCTTTATTTTCTCTGTTTCATCCGCCAATGACCTGCCATCCGCTTTGGAACCGACGGAGAAACAGACTTGTCAAAATTGGTGATTATACGGGGAAATTCCGGGAGCGGCAAAACAACTGTTGCCAAAGCGCCGCAACATGAATTGGGACACAACGTCATGGTGGTTTCTCAAGACGTCGTCCGTCGAGAAATGTTACGCGTCAAAGACAAGGCAGGCACAAAAGCGCTGCCCTTGCTGTCAGAATTGCTTATGTATGGAAAAATAATTGCGAAACAATTATTCTTGAGGGCACATTGTACTCAAAATGGTATATGACGTTATTTGAATTGGCAAAAAACACATTTAAAGATGAAATTCGGGATTATTATTGCGGTCTTACTTTTACGGAAACGTTAATCAGACACGGCACAAAAAGCAATAAAGATGATTTTGATGAAGAAGAAATGAAAAAACGGCAGCATAAAAAAGATTACATTAAAATCATTCCCGAAAAAACATTTTGCAAGACATGAGCGTAACCGATACCGTTAAAATGATAATCCGAAAAATTTTCACACAATGATGACCGGTTTACTGCAAATAAAGGAAAAATCCGACGCTGCGGCATCGTCGTCGTAACCATTCAACCGCCATAACAATGGTGGGAATCTGTAAGGCATTAGCAGATATCCCCCGGTAAACTGGGTGTTCTATAGAAAAGGTATCAGCAGGTGCCTTTTCGTTACAGCTCCAGTCGGAACCGACCAAAATCCCATCATCCTTAAAATTCTGCATAATGTTCATTTTTTTCTTCATCTAAGCCGACGCTGCTGACAAACTATCCCCGTAACCAAAATACATTTCATTTGCTTAAGCCGGGTAAACTCAGCTCTTATCTGCAATAAAGACTGACTTTTCAATTGTGCCGTTACATCTGCTATTGCATATCTCGGGGATATTGTTATTACAAAATGAACATGATTTTTATCAAAACCAATCTTTCCCTGCCTTGCAACCGGGAACACTTCCCGGCAGCTCAGGCTATGACTTGCTTTATATAATCTGTGACGCCTGGCTTTAGGACACGACGATGATATTTACACCCCCAGACTGCGCGGCAACTTAAACAGTAAATACTATTGACCTTGTACAACTTCCATATTTTTTTGATTGTATCGTCGTCATGAACATTCAATCCCCATTAAAATGGGAGTAGTCTGTAAAGCATTAATACAAAAAAAACATCTCCCGGCGGGAGATGTTTTTTTAATGTTTACGCCTCTTTTGTCATTTTTTCGATTCATCCTGATCATGCCATGTCAGCGAAAGCTTCTGCAAAAGCTCTTTGTAAATATCGGCTTTGGCTCTTCTTTCGTCCTCTGCGTAGCTGCCTTTGTCAGCCTTTTGCACAAAAGTTTCATAGTGTTTTTCCAGCTCTTTTTTAAAACTAGCCTCATAATCGGACTTCAAATAACCGAAAAAAACCAACGAATGGAGCTCTTGCAACAAAGTATTGATTTGCACTTTTTGCAGACCAACATGTTTCTCCTTTTCCGCAATTTCCTGAGCCAAAAGGCCGCTTTCTCCGAGTTGTTTGAGAAAAAGGCGTTTTTCCCGGTAAAATGCTTCTTCACGTTCCCCGCATTTGCAGCGATCTTTGCCGCAACATTTTCTCAAACGCAGAAAGCGAACCGCTTCCACGATCAAAATCATCGTCAAAATAACGATCAAAGCCAACAAATAATTATTCATAGTATTCAATAATTTGGTTTAGGAGTTACTTATAACATTTTTGCCCCTGAAAACAAGTTTTTTCATTGCTTATTTTTGTTGTAACCCTTGTTCAGGGAATCCGCTACCGGAAGAAGCCGGATCAAGGTCATGTCAGACGGCGCCAGCAGCCGCATCGGCGGTCCCCAGTAACCGGCGCCGCGGGAGATATAGAGCTTGCCTTCCGGCAGTTCGTACAAACCGGAAAGAAAATTGTTGGCAAGCCGCACCGGCAGATGGAAGGGAAAGATTTGCCCGCCGTGGGTATGGGCCGAAAGCTGCAGATCAAACCCCCGCCCAAGATATGCCCGAGCTTTGGCCGGATTGTGCGCCAGCAAAATTTTATAGGCTTCGGGATCGGCACCCCGCAAAAGATGCGGATACTGCGTCTGCATCTGCTGCCGCGGCCCGTCCGGCATGCCGGCTATATAAAGCGGCAGCCCCTCCACGTTGCGGCCGTTTTCCGACAGCCAGACAAAACCGGCTTTTTGCAAATACCACTGTATTTCAACCAGGCCGTTGTAAAATTCATGGTTCCCGGGCGAAAAATAAACGCCGTAACGGCTTTTCAGCCGTTTCAGTTCACCGGCCTGCGGCAGCACCGCCTCCATCCGGTCATCAATGATGTCACCCGGCAGCACGATCAGATCAGCTTCCTGAGCGTTGGCCAGATCCACCATTCCGGCAAACCATTTGACCGGTTTACTGCGGTCTATGTGCATGTCGTTGATTTGCAGGATTTTGATTTCCCGGTCTGTTTTGGACGTTTCGATAACGATTTCGCGCACGCGCGGGGTTTTCACGCCTTCGTACAGGGCATAAAGCGACAGCAGCAAAGCCAGCACCAAAGTAATCAGGTTGGCCTTGGTCAGAGCCGCCGTATTCATCGGACTCCAGCCGGCCGAGGCCTGCCCCGACAACTTGGCCAGTCCGTAGGAAACGGCCCAGATAAAATCACGGAACAAAAGCAGCATCAGCAGCAAAAAGGCAAAGCCGAAAAGAAAATAGCCGCCGAGAGCCAATGTATTGTAAACCGGCCCGTCCAGCCATCCTTTGGCACGGAGACCGCCCAAAACCGCCGGCATTGCCCAAACGGTCCACAACAGCAGAAATACCGCGATTTTCCACCACGGCGAAATGTCGTTGTAACCGCACAGCGTCCGCGCGCTGATCAGCGCTCCGACAAAGGTGACGGTAAAAAAAGCGATGACGAAATACACGGATGCCCTCTCTGTCGGTTTTAGGACGTAGCGGCGGTTTTACGACGGCGGTAAACCCGTTTGGGCGCGGCTTCCGCCGTCGTTGCTTCCGCGGCCGCGGGAACGACGGTCACCGCCTCGTCCGCTTTGGCATGGCTGATTTCGATGATTTTAAATGATTTTCTGGTTTCTTTTGCCGGAACCCGCTCTTCTTCGGCAGCTTTTTTCTCCGCGGCCGGAGCGGCGCTTTCCGCCGTTTCTTTGCCTGACCGTGTGCCGGAAGCGCGTTTTTTCTCCGCCGCCGGAGCGGTGTTCTCTGCCACCGCATTCTCTTCCCTGCGACCGCTGTTTTCACCCCCCGCATTTTCCGCCTCCGGCTGCCGTTCTTCCGCCGCCGGCCGGCTTTCCGCTTCATTGCGAGGGTCGCCGTTTTCCGCAGCAAAAGCCTGACGCTGCTGGTTCTTGCGTTCGTTGATCTCGGTCACGATCTTGCGGTAGTGTTCGGCATACTGGCGAAAAATTTCCGCATTGACGTAATCGTTGTTGCTTTGGGCGTCTTTGGCAAAGTCGTTATAGCGTTTGATCAGGTCAAGCGCGGTGCCGCTGATTTTGCCGGCAATGGAATTGCTGTCAAATTTATAATTGAGGGAGTAGATCGTACTGTTGCTGCTGTTATTGCCGCCGCTGCGGTATTTGTTGTTTGTTTTTTTCATATTTATACCATAAAACATCAGGTTAAAGAGCGCCTGCACGGACAGGAACACCCCGGAACAAATTTATTTTCTTTTCAAGTTGGTTTGGAAACAAAAACGCCGATTTTCCTAAAAATTCAATAAGCGTTTACGGGTGCATAATACAAATATTTTTGCAAAATGCAAATTATTTTTTCAATATTACACAGCGTTTAATCCCGTTTAAGTCTTCCCGCATACCAACCGTCTGCCAGTCGGAACCGGCAAAAACGGAAGCGATGTCGTCGGCCTGCCCTGCTCCCGCCTCCAACACCAGATATCCGCCGTCGTTCAGCCAGCCGCCGGCAACCGACGCAATCTGCCGGTAATGATCCAGACCGTCGGCACCGCCGTCCAGAGCGGACAACGGGTCATAATCTTTCACCTCCGGCGCCAAAGAAGCGACGTCGGCGCTCGGAATATAGGGAGGATTGCTGACAATGAGGTCAAAACGTTCGCTGAAAATATCCTTGAAATAGTCAAATTCAACCAGCCGCAAACGGTCTTCCACCTTCAGCCGGCGGGCGTTTTCCGCCGCCACCGCCAATGCCGACGGCGAAACGTCCGCACCGACGCCCGTCGTTCCCGGACAGTCGGCCAACAGCGAAAGCAGCAGACAGCCCGAACCGACCCCGAGTTCAAGCAGAGAGCTCAAACGGTGTTCGGCAATCAGCTCTGCCGCGGCTTCCACCAGCGTTTCACTGTCCGGACGCGGACTGAGCACTTCGCGGTTAACGACAAAACGATATTTGTAAAAATCGCGGCGGCCGATCACCTTGTCCAAAGGTTCGTGCATCAGGCGGCGTTCAAGCAGCCGGCCGGCCTCGCCCATCTGCCGGGGAGAAAGTTTCCGCCCGGGATCATAAACATTGCTTTCCACGCCCATAACGTGCGCCAGCAGCATCCGCGCTTCCAGACGCGGAGAATCGATCCCCGCCGCCGCCAGAGCGGCCACCGTCCGATTAAAAAACTCATCAGCCATGAAAAATCAGTTTTCCGAACTTTTGAACGGATTGACAAAGATGTTGTTCTTTTTGATTTTACGCACTTTTTTGATCCGCTCCTCCATCCGTTCCAGCATTCCGTCCAAAGATTCGGAAGGCGAAAAGCTGTCCCGGAATTCCAGACCGGTGACGGTGGCGGCAGACATCTCGCCGGTAAATTCAAACTCGCCTGATTTCTCTTTTCTCTTCGCCATTTTCTATCGCCTCACCGCTTCCGTTTCTCAACAACTTAAACAGTTTCCGCCGTTTCCGCGGCAGCTTCCTTAACCAGAGCGGACAAATGTTCAAACGCCTTTTTTTCGATCTGGCGAACCCGCTCGCGGCTGACTTCAAACCTGGCGCCGATTTCCTCCAACGTCTGCGGCGTTTCCGTCAGCATCCGGTGACGGATGATGTAAGCTTCCCTTTCGGGCAGCCGGCTCAGACATTTTTGCAGCATCCGGTGTTTTTGCGCCGCTTCCTGTTTGCAGGCCAGGGAAGCTTCCAGATTTTGCCGCTTGTCGACCAGCATGTCGATTTTTTCGCGTTCGTCTTCTTCGTCGCCGACGGTAACGTTCAGCGAAGAATCGCCGCCCAGACGGCGGTTCATTTCCACCACGTCTTTTTCGTCAACCACCAGCTCGCCGGCAATCTGCTTAACGACGGAGGGTTCCAGCTCCTTGTTTTCGTAAATGCCGAGTTTGGCCTTGATGCGGCCGAGATTGTAAAACAGCTTTTTCTGCGCCGCTACGGTACCGATCTTGACCAGCGACCACGAACGCAGGATAAAGTCGTTGATCGCCGCCTTGATCCACCAGATTGCATAAGTCGAAAGGCGCACTTTCTTTTCCAGATCAAATTTTTTGACCGCCTGCATCAGCCCGATGTTGGCTTCCGAAATCAGATCGGCCAGCGGCAGACCGTAATGACGGTATGTCAAGGCGATTTTGGCGGCCAGGCGCAAATGCGAAACCACCAGCCGGTGCGCGGCCTCAAGGTTATGATTTTGTTTAAAGTCGAGGATCAGCGCCTGCTCTTCCTCTTCGCTTAATACCGGAAAGCTCTTAATTCTTTCAAAATAGGACAACAAGCCGCCCGCGTCCGGCAAAGCCGGCAGCTGCGCCGCCTTGTTGATCACCATTACCGAAGAACCTTTACTCATTCCGACATCACCATCCTTTTCTTTTCACACGAAGTGTGATTATATCCTTTTTTTCTATTTTTTCAACCGCTCATTTGAAAAAAACGCAATCGGAAACTCATTTTTCCGCCGCCGCGGACGCGTCGCCGGTCGGCATTTCTTTTGGCTCCGCCGCATTTTCCGCCGACGCGGAAATGCCGTTCTCCGGTTTTTGTCCGGAAACGGCGTCCGCATCCGGTATCCGCGCCGGTTCAGACGCTTTTTCTTCCATCGGCGTTTCCCCGTTTGCCGGCGGTTCAAAATAAATTGAAAACTCGTTGCCGCTGTCCGGCGCCGGAACAAAATTCAGTATCTGCACGCGGGTGCCGCTTCCTTCCGGGTACATCAAAAGATAAATACCGCTGACGGCGCCGCCCCGGCACAAACGCAGATTGTCTTCGGCAATCCGGTAATTTATTTTGGTCATCACCAGTTCGCGGGCCACTTCGTAATTGGACGCGTTGTCAAATTCCGCCGCCGGAATCTCCTCAAATTCCTTCAGGTTTTTGACAATCAGCGCCTGCTTGCGGCGGCTGATGACGCTGGAAGCGGGATTTTCGTCCTGATATTCCTTCACTTTTTCGGCAACGGCCTTCAACATTGCGGGATCATTGCAGGAAGGCAAGCGAGCCGCGGCGCTTTCCGCCTGCGGCTTCGGGGCAAAAATGACAACGTTGATTTCGCTGTCCGCATTCTCCGCCCGGGCAGAGAATGCCAAAAAGGCCAAAGCCGGAATAAGGAAATATCTGTTCACCTGCTTCTCCTAAAAGTTAACCGATTTCGGCGTTCTCGGGAAAGGAATGACGTCACGGATGTTGCCGATGCCGGTAAGCAGCAGCATCATACGTTCGAAACCGAGCCCGAATCCGGCATGAGGAACGGTGCCGAAGCGGCGGGAATCGAGATACCACTCATAGTCGGCTTCCGTCATGCCGATTTCTTCAATGCGCTTCAACAAGACGTCATAGCGTTCCTCACGCTGGGAACCGCCGATCAGCTCGCCGATGCCAGGCACCAGAACGTCCATTGCCGCAACCGTTCTGCCGTCGTCGTTCAGACGCATGTAAAAGGCTTTGATCTCCTTTGGGTAATCGCGGACGATTACCGGACGCTTGAAATGTTTTTCGGCCAGAAAACGCTCGTGCTCGGTTTGCAGATCGATGCCGTACTCCGGTTTGTATTCAAAACGCTCGCCGGAATTTTTCATGATCTCGATCGCTTCGCCGTAGGTAATGCGGGCAAAATCGTTGTTGACGATCGTATCGAGCGTATCTTTCAGACCGGGAGCGACAAATTTTTCAAACAACTCCATGTCTTCGGCACAATGTTCCATAACATGTTTCACACAGTATCTGACCATGTCTTCCGCCAGATTCATGTCGTCGGTGAGGTCAGCAAAAGCCATTTCCGGCTCAATCATCCAAAATTCCGCCGCATGCCGGGTGGTATTGGAGTTTTCTGCCCGGAACGTGGGGCCGAAAGTATAAATGTCGCCGAGCGCCGTCGCGTACATTTCGCCGTTCAACTGGCCGGAAACCGTCAGCCGCGCCTCTTTGCCGAAAAAGTCCTGAGAATAGTCGACTTTGCCGTCGGGCGTTTTCGGCAGGTTGTTCAGGTCAAGCGTGGTCACCTGAAACATTTCGCCGGCGCCTTCGCAGTCGGAAGCGGTGATGATCGGCGTATGGACGTAGCGGAATCCGCGCTCGTGGAAAAAAGTGTGAATCGCGTACGAGAGTTCGGACCGAATCCGGAATGCGGCACCGTACTTGTTGGTGCGCGGACGCAGATGGGCAATGGTACGCAGATATTCGTCGGTATGTTTTTTCTTCTGCAGCGGATAAGTGTCGTCCGCCCAGCCGTAAACCTCGATTTTTTCGGCCTTGATCTCATATTTCTGGTTGCCGCCCTGAGAGGGAACCAGCGCCCCGCTGACAGCAACCGAAGAACCGGTGGTCAGTTTTTTGACGTCCTCGTAGTTGGGAAGAGCGCTGCCGGCAATCACCTGAATATTTTTCAGGCAGGAACCGTCGTTTACTTCGATAAAAGAAAAATCTTTCGCGTCGCGGCGCGTTCTCACCCAGCCCTTGACCAGCACGTCGGCCAAAGGTTTGTCCGAAGACAGCAATTTTACAACCTTGGTTCTTTCTGACATTTTAGTTTTCCCGTTAAATTAGTTTTTCCGTTTAAGTTAATTTTGCCCGTTAATATATAACAGTTAACTTCATTTGGCAAGAGTCCGGCATTGACAAAAAGCAATCTGTAGATAATATAAAAAGCAGATAACAACAGAACAACTTTATCATGCGGAGGAAGAAGGATGAAAAAATTTGTTATTGCCCTGATACTGCCGGTAATGGCGGTTTTGGCGGGGTGCGCTTCCCAGATCGGCGCCAACCAGTATGATTCGGCGGCGGTCGGGTCGGTCAACCGCGCCCGGGCAGGAACCATCGTTTCCGTTCGTGCGATCACCGTTGCCGACAGCGACAATTCGCTCGGTACGACAATCGGCGGCATCGCCGGCGGCGTGGCCGGTTCGCAGATTGGCAAAGGCAGCACCGCGGGCGTTCTCGGCGCCGTCGGCGGCGCCCTGGTCGGCGGCGCGGCCGGCAATCTGGCTCAGCGCGGCCTTTCCAAACAAAGCGGGTATGAATACGTCGTCCAGCTCGACAACGGCGGACTGGTCACCGTTACCCAGGGCAGCGACGTGCTGATGGCTGTCGGCCAGCGCTGCATGGTGCTCTACGGCAGCGGATCCGACCGGGCGCGCATCATTCCCTACAGCGGCTATTAAATCATGAACGGGCGCTTCGACAAAGCCATCTGCGACATGCTGTCCTTAGAAGACGAGGCGGTGCTCTTAACGAGCGCCGCCGATTTGGTTTTGCAGGAATATGTTCTTTCCGCCCCCGCCATGTCGGCCAAACATTTCGATCTTTTCTGCCGGACTTTCGCCCGGCTGGCGCCCCGCTCCCAAGATATAACCTATCAGGCAGCGGAAGCGGCGCTGGCGCGGCGGGCACCGTCGGTTGAAAACGAACAGCCGGAATTGTTTGACGAAGTGCGGCAGCAGGTTTTCCGCGGAGATGCCGGCGGACTGGCCGCCCTGGCCGCGGCAATCGGCCGGGAAACCGGCGCCCGGCAACCTCTCTGCCCCGGTTTTGCCGACCGCACGCAGCGTTTTTTTACCCGGCAGGCATGGCATCATTCGTTCACCGACGACGAAATCCGCCGGCTGAGGGAAACCCTGACCGAGGAATATCCGAATCCGCAAATCCGCGGCATATTTGCGGCAGCCGCGGCGGAAGCGGAACAAATCCAGCGACAAAAAAGAGAACGCGACATAAACATGCTTAACCGCTGGACTTTCGCTTTCAAAAGCGACGATCTGCTGAAAAAGCTTTCGTTTCGCAACACTTACGTCAATCTGCTCT
The DNA here is from genome assembly GCA_902489795.1 of uncultured Azospirillum sp. Taxonomy (GTDB): domain Bacteria; phylum Pseudomonadota; class Alphaproteobacteria; order RF32; family CAG-239; genus JAFUYI01. Next base: position 17,633 of record CABUBU010000009.1, on the reverse strand, counting down.
ATGAGCGTCTGGTTCGCGAACACGAAATCAAAAACATCGTTCCCGAAGAACATTACCGCCGCCACCGTCTGATCGTTCAACAACAGATACGGGAACTGACCGGCACTTTTGATACCAAAGGGAAAGAAATCTGCCGTAAATACGCAATCAACAAAGTCTACAAAACCGTGGCCGGAAATGACAAGTTCAAACTTCAATCGGCCGCGCATGCTTTGGAAAAATATGAGGGAGAAAGCTTTTACCCGGAAACGACGGCCGTTTTATCCGCGCTTGACGGCGGTGTCAAAAACCGCGACGTCCGGCTGCCGCAAAAGCCTTACCGCGGTTACGACTGACATCTGATCCGCTTCCTGCCCTGCCGTTTTTGAAAACGGCCGTTTTCGCGCTATAATAATCCTCTGTTCTCCTCCTTTCAGTTCAGCCACTATTCCCGGCTGCCTTTTGAAGGCGGCCGTTTTCCTATGGCAGCGTTCCGATACAATCCCCGTCCCTTGCGTTCTGCCGCTTTAGCCGTTTTGGATACCGGAAGCCTTTCGGCTCTGAAAAAAAATTCGTTTTTTGTAAAAATAATGCTTGACCTTTATTTTTTTTATCTGTATATATGCACCTAGCTTCGATGACCCCATCGTCTAGCGGTTAGGACATCACCCTTTCACGGTGGTAACACGAGTTCGAGTCTCGTTGGGGTCGCCATTTCAAAACCCGGTTCAATCCGGGCTTTTTTTTACCCCTTGCCACCAAACTGCCGCGCAAAACTCGGCAAACAGTTGCGGAATTATCACCGGACAAAAAACTTGTATTACCTCCTGTCGTCTGCTACTCTTGTTTCGGTAGAAAATATTCAAACAAGGATCAAAAACATGTCATTGGACTTAAAAAACAATCCCACGTTAAAAGATTTTCAGCAATATGTTTTGCAAATGAAAAGAGAAAAGGGGTTCAACACAACCGACAAATTCTACGAATGCTGCCTGCTGGCGGAAGAATGCGGGGAAGTCATTTCCGCCGTGCGCAAAAATTCAAAATCCGGCAGTGTTGCTTCGGACTCCGTTGCCGGGAACGTCGCCGAAGAACTGGCCGACGTGTTCATCTACATCTGCTCGCTTGCCAACATGCACGGAATAGATCTGGAACGGGCTTTTCGCGAAAAAGAGGAAAAAAACAAACGCCGCACCTGGAAAAAGCTTTAAAAACACAGACACCGGTCGACCGGAATTTTTGAACCGAATCGCCTGAAGCACCGGAATTTTCAACTGTACGTTTTCTTTTCCCGTTGTTTATCTCCTGTTTTTTGACAAAAACATGTTAAATTTACATCAATATTTTTCTAACCGAAACGAAAAACGGAAAATTCGACTTGCTGACAATATAACTTTTATATGCGCGAGCAGACGTTTTCCCTTGTCGTCGTTATATTGTCAAATATGATAACAAGGGAATCGCCGAAAAGGCCTTTTCAATCAAACGCAGCAATACGGAAAATTTTCCAGCATGTTTTACGGCCGCATATTCAAACTTGATAAGGCCGCGGCATTGACAGACAAAGACCACCGGAAAATCGTCCAAACGCGGCAACATATCGCCAAAGGAAGGGGCGAAGAGGCTCAGCATGGCAATCATCAGATCAGCGGCGAAAAATATAACGATCACATTGACACCGGCTCTAAAAAAAGTTTTTAAAAAAGAGCTGAAGGAATAACAAAAAAAGAAGCAAAAACAACTACTTTTCCAATTACCAGATAACCCAACCACCTCCGGCACAGAAAACAGAAAGGAACGCCGATGAAGTTCCGATAAGGTGACCTGCAACAAACGTGAAAAGCGCCGCTTTCAAAAAGTTTTGGCACAATTTGAAAGTATGGTTTTATCCCGGTGTAAAAGCCTTCCGTTTTCAGGAAGGCTTTTGTTTCCGAACAGATACGACTCTGCCGGCAAGATATTTCCCGACATAACATTTTATTTGAAAACATCATCATTTTGCGACAAACCGTAATCTAATTTTAATTATTATCACTATGAAAAATTTTTTATTTTTAGCAGCTGTCTCACTGGGTGCCGCAGTTTGCAGCTAATCGACGGACATCCTGGATCAACCTGAGTTCAACGGTTCGGAAATGATGGTTGAAGCATCCGGTTTGGACGGTAAAAATGCCGCTTCCTACGTCAGCTGGATCAAAATAAGCAGATAGGGAACCGGCACACTGACTTATCGGACGGAACTGAAGTATGCGGAAGGCTGCGATACGCTTCTTCCGGCAATTGAGGCTTCTTCCTTCAAACATGTATGCGACCTTAGACCCACGGAAGGAAAAATGCCGAGGAAAAAAAACGGACGAACCTCTCATTATCCGCAGTTATCAAACGGAATACACCGTTTGTTACACCGATTTTGAAGTACCGGTATTGTTTACGACGGAAGAGGCCTTTCTCTCCGCCCATGACGGGGAATATGTATTGCCCATACCGGAAGTTCGTTACGCTTTGCTGGAACCGAAACTGACCGAACTGGCAGACGAAACGGCCGACGGCAGGGTATTTTCCTGTTACATGCTGGAATGTCAGGCAACCGCATCAACCGGCGAAAGAACGTCCACGGCTCGCATGAGTGTCAAAATTATGGTTGCAAAACAACCGATCATTTTTGACGATCCGGTTGTTGAGCCATGGAAATGATTTCCGTCTTTGCGTAAAAGCAAAAAAGTTCCGATCTCAAATCGGAACTTTTTTTTACCGGGCAACCGTCTTTTTTTTTATTTGCCGATACCGCGCTCATCCATAATTTTTTTTAACAGCGCGGTATCTGCCTTCAGCTTTATCTGCCCCATTTGTTCCTGCGGAGAGCAGGTTTTCAGCCCGTCACCGGCATTTTGCGGCAAAGAGCGGTTCGACAGACCCTGTCGGCAGCTTTTAAGCAGCGCTTCATGCTCTTCAACCTTTTTGTTTACCGCCTCATAAAAAAACAAATTATTGGTCAAAGAAAACATCTCCCCTACCAATTTTAAGGTCAAATAGTTATATTTTGCCATTTTGTCTGCCTGAGCGCGCGCGGACGGTCCCAAAACCCGCGCATTGGTGATGTTGGTTGATGCTGCCGTGCCGTTGAGGACTTTCAGCTTCAACGCCAGCGGGTTGGCAGCCAGAGTTCCGTGCCCTTTGGCAATCATCTCGCTCAAGGCGGAAGCGATAACGGCCGGGCGGACTTTAGTCAGATCGGCTTTTCCGCCGTTTGCCTGTTTCACCTTTTGGTTAAGCGTATTAAGGTTGCCCTTGCGCCCGATGCCGTAAAACTTGAGCGCATAATCTTCCTGAAAAGCGATGCTGCTTTCATAATCGGAACGACAGACTCGCTGATACATCCGGTTAAAGGCCGACCGGCTGCCCAGGTTCTTGATTTTTCCCTTCAGCAGCAAAAAATCCCTGCCGTTTAAAACTTTTACCAGTTCCTCCGGACCGACGATTGTTCCGTCCTCGCGGTAAATCTGCCGGCGAATCCTTTCCGCCGTTTCCGCATAATCGCCGTTTATCATCTGTCTGCCGAGAGCGGCAATCTGTTCGTTGTTGCTGCAATACATCAGTACGATAGATTGTTTGGTCGCATTGAAATCGGTTGATATAATTCCGTTATAGGTTGACTTGCCGTCGCTGCCGATAACGCCCGGATCGCGCCGAAACGAAATATAGCCGTCCGCACTCTGTTCGCTTTTCGGTAATGCTTTGCACTCCCGCGCACAGGCAACATCCGTCAGCGACAAATCCTGCACATAACGGCTGTCCACGCATTTGACGGCAATGCTGTCGCGTTCAATCCAGAGATCGTGATCCACGATGTAGGTATGATCGACAAAAGCCGCCTGCGCCGGCGACAATTCCGGAAAATCGGCAAATTTTTGCAGTTTGGCATAGTTTTCACTCAGTTGCTGCGAAGGCATCGCCTCCGTCTTCTGCTCCACTGCGTCAACCGCCGCGTCCTTTACCGGCGGTTCGATCGCTTGGGAACTCATCGCCTTGCCGGAAAGAAAGGCACTGAGCACCACCGTTTTCAGCGTACGGTTCAGGGTTTTGCTTTCCAGCACCCGCTTGAGCAGATCGCGTCTGCGTTCGTTAATTTCCTTTTCTGCCATAACAACCTCTTTTTATTCAATTCTTCCAGATTCTCTTTTGCAGAAATAATCATACGCTTTTTTGTCTATTATTGCAAGTCATGACAGAAAATTTATTTTTCTCTTGTCAAGCGGCTTGCCGATTGCACCCAAAAAAGATTTTCTACGATCGGATTACCGCATACAATATACAAAAAAGCCCCGTCAAAACGAGGCTTTTTCGATTGCGAAAAAAAACAGCTAAAACGGGATGTCGTCGTCGAGATCGGCTGCACCGCCTGCTGCCGGCGCAGAATCCCAACCGGAAGAAGCGGAAGACGAACCGGAGAACACATCCGCCCCGCCGCCGGCATCGCCGCGGCCGTCCAGCATGATCAGGTTGGAACTGAAGTTTTGCAGCACCACTTCGGTGGTATATTTTTCCTGTCCGCTGGCATCTTCCCACTTGCGGGTCTGCAGCTGGCCTTCAATATACACTTTCGACCCCTTGCGCAGGTACCTTTCCGCCACGTCCGCCAGCTGAGCGTTGAAAACCACAACCCGGTGCCATTCTGTACGTTCTTTTCTCTCACCGGAAAGCTTGTCTTTCCAGGTGTCCGAAGTGGCAACGCTTAAAGTGACGACCTTGCTGCCGTTTTGGGTGGTGTTAACCCGCGGATCCGCGCCGAGATTGCCGACCAAAATGACTTTATTGATACTTCCAACCATTATTTTATACCTTTATAAAAAATTAACAACTTCAACAAATATAGGGGAAAAGATTTCATCATCCAAGCAAAATCAGTAGACTTGTGTATATTCTCCGTTTTCAAAACGGTATATCGCATATTTCAGCGAACGGTCCGGTTCTCCGTCGGTATAGACGACGGTTCCCCAGCCGGCGCGAATCAGCTGTTTGTTCAGGCTTTTCTGCAAATTTTCATAAGCGAAGCCGCCGGCCCGGTTAACCAGTTCCTCCCACATTTTGACCGACAAATAACCATAAGCCATCAGCCCGTCCGGTTCAATTCCCCACAAACGGAGCCTGACCAGGTCTTCGGCAAAATCGGGATTGCTGCTGAGCGAAGGCAGCGAGAGAACATAAACACCGTCCGCATATTCGCCCATTTTACGGATAAATTTACTGCCGCTGAAATAGCGGTTGACGAAGACGACAAAATTCCGGTCGTCCGCCTTCAGATAACGCACGGCCTGCATCGTCACTTCTCCGCTGCCCATCATAAACAGCGCTTCCGCGCCGCCGGCCCTGACCGCCTGCGCAATCCGGCGGGCGTCGCCGTTAAAAGGTTCCAGGCTGAACGCGGTCAGCTTTTCCCCCAGCCCCGCTTTGGTAAAATGGTGCTGTATTTCCTTGGCAATGCCTGTCATTTCCGGACTGCTGCCGTCATAAACCACTACCAGTTTGCGATCGGCGTAATTATCGGCATAATAGCGGAAAAAATCGACCGCCTGCTGTTCCGAATAGCCGACCAGCTCCACCGGTCCGCGATGCGCCGTCTGATACAAGGCGCGGCTGCTGCCGGTCGGATGAATCTGAAAAATCTTCGCGCCCGAAAAAACGGCGGCAATCTTTTCCGTCCGGTTGATGCACTGAGGCCCCAGCACCAGATGCATCTTGTCTTCCTCCGAACGGTTGACGGCAATCATCTGCGCGGTGGTCAGCGAGAGGGTGTCGTCGCAGGGGTCGTCAATCTGCACCAGATTGACTTTTTTGCCCTTAAGTCCGCCGTTCTCATTGATCTCGTCCACCGCCACTTTGGCGCCGTTAATCAGCTCTTCGCTGTAATATTTGTAATCGCCGTCGGTCGGGGCAATGACCGCCACATTCATGTCCGCGCGGACGGAAAAGGACGTCAGCCAGCTTGCGGCAAATAAACAGACATATTTGTAATCAACCATGACAATCTTCTAAATTCATAAGAAAAATTAATGTTTATTTTACATCTTTAACCGTCGTTTCGCAAGTGCGGACAGCTTTTTATTGACATAAATCTTGCATTGCACCGCCTTCGTTTTCCATTCCGCCCAAACGTCGGCGGAAAAGCTTTTTTGTTGCCTTTTTGTTCTTTCATGTTTATATTGTCAGACCGGAGAAAAAAGATGGCGGAACACAATTTTATCGAAATCAGAGGTGCGCGCGAGCACAATTTAAAAAACATAGACATCAGCATTCCCAAAAACAGGCTGACCGTCATCACCGGCCTGTCCGGTTCGGGCAAATCTTCGTTGGCGTTTGACACGGTTTATGCGGAAGGGCAGCGACGCTATGTCGAGAGCCTTTCTTCTTATGCCCGCCAGTTTCTCGAACTGATGAAAAAACCGGACGTCGACTCGATCGAAGGGCTTTCTCCGGCCATCTCGATCGAACAGAAAACCACCTCGCACAATCCGCGTTCGACCGTCGGCACGGTAACCGAAATCTACGATTACATGCGTCTGCTGTGGGCACGGGCCGGTACCCCCTATTCGCCGGCCACCGGTCTGCCGATCGAATCGCAGACCGTATCGCAAATGGTCGACCGCATCGCCGCCCTGCCGGAGGGAAGCAGGATTCTGCTGCTGGCACCGATCGCCCGCGGCAAAAAAGGCGAATTCAAAAAAGAATTCGAAAACCTGCAGCGGCAGGGTTACCAGCGCTTGAAAGTCGACGGCACCGTCTACGGAATCGAAGAGCTGCCGGAATTAAACAAAAACCAGAAGCACGACATCGAAGTGGTGGTCGACCGGCTGGTGATCAAACCGGGACTGGAAAGCCGTTTGGCACAATCGACGGAAACGGCACTCAAGCTCGGCGACGGCCTGATGTTTGCCGAAGATGCGGCTTCCGGCAGCCGGATCACCTTTTCTTCCAAATTTGCCTGCCCGGTCAGCGGTTTTACGATTGAGGAAATCGAGCCGCGGCTGTTTTCCTTTAACAACCCGTACGGCGCCTGCCCTTATTGCGACGGCATCGGCGCGCGGCTGTATATGGATCCGTGTCTGATCGTGCCCAACGAAAACCTGTCGATGTCCCAAGGCGCCATTCTGCCTTGGTACAGCCGCAAACACGGCTTTTATAACGACACTATGGAATCGCTTTGCCAATATCTCGGCATCTCGATGAAAACACCGTGGAAAGACCTGCCCGAAAACGCCAAAAACGTCATTTTGTACGGTTCCGGCTCGGAACCGGTGCCGATGTATTATTCGCGTTTTGTCACCCACAAGCCGTTTGAAGGCGTCGTCAACAATCTGGAACGACGTTTTATGGAAACGGACTCGCAGGCCACCCGCGACGAATTTGCCCAGTATCAGTCCGCCGCCGTCTGCGAACACTGCGGCGGCAAGCGTCTGAAACCGGAAGCGCTGGCAATTAAAATCGCGGGACTGGACATCATGGACGTTTCCGCCATGTCGATTAAACAGGCGCTCGGATGGTTTGCCGGCGCAGAGGAAAAACTAAGCCCGCAAAAACGGGAAATTGCTCACAAAATCTTAAAGGAAATTATTGACCGGCTGAATTTTTTAAATAACGTCGGGCTGGAATATCTGTCGCTTTCCCGCCAGTCCGGAACCTTGTCCGGCGGCGAAGCCCAGCGCATCCGGCTGGCCTCGCAGATCGGTTCGGGACTGACCGGAGTGATGTATGTCTTAGACGAACCGTCCATCGGCCTGCACCAGCGCGACAACGACCGCCTGCTCGAAACCCTGACCCGGCTTCGCGACATCGGCAATACGGTGATTGTGGTCGAACACGACGAAGACGCCATCCGCGCCGCCGACTATCTGGTCGACATGGGACCCGGCGCCGGCGAACTCGGCGGCCATGTAGTGGCCAAAGGCACCGTCGAAGAAGTGCTGAACACGCCGGAAAGTCTGACCGCCCAATATCTGACCGGGCAAAGGGAAATTTCCGTTCCCCGCAAACGGCGGAAGGGAAACGGCGGCTTTATCACCTTAAGCGGAGTCAAAACCAACAATCTCAAAAACGTTGACCTGAAAATCCCGCTCGGCACCATGACCTGCGTTACCGGCGTTTCCGGCGGGGGCAAGTCTTCGCTTATTCTCGAAACCCTGTTTAAAGCCGTCAACAAGGAATTAAACGGCAGCCGCGAACCGGCCGGCATTTACGACAAACTGACCGGGCTGGAAAACATTGACAAAGTGATCGACATCGACCAGTCGCCGATCGGCCGCACGCCACGTTCAAATCCGGCCACCTATACCGGCCTGTTTACCTACATCCGCGACTGGTTCGCCGGTCTGCCGGAAGCCAAGGCGAGAGGATATAACGCCGGGCGTTTTTCCTTCAACGTTGCCGGCGGCCGCTGCGAAGCCTGCAAAGGCGACGGCGTGACCAAAATCGAAATGCACTTTCTGCCCGACGTTTACGTTGCCTGCGACGTCTGCAAAGGCAAACGCTTCAATCGCGAAACGCTGGAAGTCAAATACAAGGGCAAATCCATTGCCGACGTTTTGGACATGACCGTTGACGAGGCTTTTGACTTTTTCGAATCCATCCCGTCGATCAAAAACCGGCTGGATCTTTTGCGCAAAGTCGGCCTCGGCTACATTCACCTCGGCCAGCCGGCAACCACCCTGTCCGGCGGCGAAGCCCAGCGCATCAAGCTGTCAAAAGAACTTTCCAAACGGGCAACCGGCAAAACTCTTTATATCCTGGACGAACCGACCACGGGACTGCACTTTGAAGACATCAACCGTCTGTTGAAAGTGTTGCAAACTTTGGTCGACCAAGGCAATACGGTGGTTATCATCGAGCATAATCTGGACGTGATCAAAGTGGCCGATTATATCGTTGACCTGGGGCCGGAAGGCGGTGACGGCGGCGGCAGAATCGTCGCTCAGGGCACGCCGGAAGAAGTCGCCAAATCGGAAAAAAGCTATACGGCGAAATATCTGCACGAGAAACTGAAATAAATAAAATCGACTTGTCGGAAGATTTCCGTTTGTCCGAATCCGATAAAACATAAATTCTCCGTATCAACGGCTGCGGTATTTACCGTCAGCCGTTATTTTCCGTATGAGAATTTTGCCGCATTTGCCCGGAAAATACACCTGAAACTTCCCCGAGTATAAAACCTTTTATTGCTTCCAGGCGGACATTTTGGTAAAAATTCATAATAAATATGAGGAGAACAACCATGGATATAATCTACGAAGTACTGCCCAAAGACTTTTCCAAAGAAGGAATAGAAAAAGCTCTTTCAGAGAAAAAGCAACTTGAGCAAAAAACGCAAGAACTTTCTGAAAATGCTTCTAAAGAAGATTAATTTCGATTATAATTGCACCGTCCGAAACAATCCTGACCGGCAGATGAGTGGTTGTGCAGGCAACATCCGCATAAGCTGCGGCAGACCATGCCCCTGCATGACATGGTTTTCAGATTGTTCCGGATTTTTAAACAGCCGATGGTTGTTATTTCTTTTTTAAAAAATGGATATTATAATAAGTTTCTGTAAAAGTTAAAAATGTTAGTTATAGCTTCCTTTCCAAATCAGACATGCTATAATGGAACATCTACTTTTAATATACCTAATTATGTTATAGCTTCCTTTCCAAATCAGACATGCTATAATCCTTCTGATTTTGAAATGCTCGATGCTTTCGTTATAGCTTCCTTTCCAAATCAGACATGCTATAATCGGAACGGCATCCATTAGCCACAACGGCAAGTTATAGCTTCCTTTCCAAATCAGACATGCTATAATCCTTCTCCACCGGAAGGTCGTCATCAATCCGTTATAGCTTCCTTTCCAAATCAGACATGCTATAATTGGGAGCGTTCTCTTTATGTGGTATGTATGGTTATAGCTTCCTTTCCAAATCAGACATGCTATAATTAAAGACCTGGTCGTTTTTAGTCTGAACAGGTTATAGCTTCCTTTCCAAATCAGACATGCTATAATTTGTTGACACTATTGCATAGGAGATAAAATGTTATAGCTTCCTTTCCAAATCAGACATGCTATAATGAGAAAGTGCAACGCCTGCGGGCAGATGAGGTTATAGCTTCCTTTCCAAATCAGACATGCTATAATGGCGGAGAACGTTGTTGAGAGCATCCGTTAGTTATAGCTTCCTTTCCAAATCAGACATGCTATAATTTGGCGTATAATAGTACGTTGTCTAAAGCGGTTATAGCTTCCTTTCCAAATCAGACATGCTATAATCGATTAAGAAAACATATGAAAGGAAATGAAGTTATAGCTTCCTTTCCAAATCAGACATGCTATAATTAACCGGGTTTTTGTCTGTTATTTAACGGAGTTATAGCTTCCTTTCCAAATCAGACATGCTATAATCAAACCGATTGCCGAAGCGAAAAGCTTTGCGTTATAGCTTCCTTTCCAAATCAGACATGCTATAATTCTTACTTTTGACGGCAAACATATCACTTTGTTATAGCTTCCTTTCCAAATCAGACATGCTATAATCAAGCAACCTCAATCGTAACAGAACAAGAAGTTATAGCTTCCTTTCCAAATCAGACATGCTATAATATAAGAGCGCAAGTTACATCTCACGGTATGGTTATAGCTTCCTTTCCAAATCAGACATGCTATAATAGATTCAAATTAAGCCGTTGAATATCAACGACTTTTTGTTTTTAAAAACAGAAAATTCAGAGCAAAAGGAGCTGTTTGTCACCTATTTCTTCCTCTTTTTTTAAGCTTCCGACCAAGATTTCCATAGACGCATATTGCTTTTCGGTTACGGTTAACAGTCTAACACTTCCGGTCTTGGGAATCAATGATTTCAATCGTTTAGCGTGTTTTTCGACGTCATCTTTCCCTTTGCAGATGCGGGAATAAACGGACAACTGCAACATGGTATATCCGTCCTTCAGCAGGAAATTCCTTAAGCGACTCGCATTACGCCGATCGGTTTTGGTTAAGGTCGGCAGGTCAAAAAAGACGATCATCCGCATATATCTTTCTCCTTCTCTGGCCACTTATCCACAACCTCACAACAAAAACGTTTCTTTTTCCATTGCCGGCAATTTCAACTCTGAAACTTTTTTTACAGTCATTGCCCTGACCAAGCTTTCCGCTGTCATTTCACAGCTTTTCAAAAGATTAACGTCTTCTCCCCTCAATCGGCAATTCATTCCTAAAACCTGCAAGATCCGATTTTTCAATTCAACGTTCAATTGTTTGTTTTCAGACAACGGCAGTTTGGCAACAACATAATCAACAAACGGACGAAACGGCTCAATCAGGTCGTCTACCAGATTGAACTGATTGAGCTTGTTGGCATGGTGAATGCCGAAACAGGGCAACAGCCCGGCGCCAACAACGCTTCTGGCCATACAGCCGCGCAACACCGCATAGCCGTAATTGAGTGAAGCATTTCGGATATCATCATCATCGCCGCGGTTAAAATCCGTAAAAAAGCTTTTCCAGTAAATTCCGGCGGCAAAAGCTTCCGAATTTTTGGCGTCGCCGGATTGAACCAGTTTGGCAATTTCCCTTAATTTACCGGCATTGGATTTATTTAAAATTTCCAACGCAGCGGCCTGGTTGTTTATTTTGGCTTTTATCACCTCCTGCCACAGGCGTTTTTTTAACGGCTCGGAAATATCCCTCTGCAGCCAGGCTATCTGCGAATAGCGGGAATGGGTATGGAACGGAAACAGCACACCGGACGGCAGATGCGAAAAATCAGAGGTAAAAAGAACAATGTCATATTCCGGCAATTCGGAAAGCAATGAGTTGGACAACAAAATCTGCCTGTTCTCCAAGATGACGACGGATATGTCTTCCAACGGAATCGTCAGGGAAGCTTCTTCAAAAGGTTCATACACGAGCCGGCGGTTTTTGACCGATAATTTACAGGGTTTGCTTATTTGCAAAATCCGCCAGCCCATTTTTTCACTCCTCCTTTTTATGCCGGTTCTTTTTCATCATCGTCAGCGGGAGCCGGATTTCTTTTTTGACTTTGGCAATACGTCCCAGCGGATCCACCTGATATTTTTCGATACCGTCCTGAGTTTTGACGCCGATGCCTTCAAAAGTATGACTGCGGTCATGGGTGGTAACGGATACTGACGCCGTCGCCCTGTTTGTTCCTCTGAAATAGCCGAAAATCTCATTTTCCTTTTTTTTGATTTTTATCAAATCGTCCATATAAAAGCTGAATTTAAACTGACAGGTTTCATCCAGTTCAATCCATTCGTTTTCTTTTTTACCCGGAACCATCGCCTTGTTCGGCAGCTCTTTTCCCATATCGGAAAGATAAACCGGCACCAGGTAAAATTCGTCTTTTCCCTTTTTGTTCTTTTTTACAAAAACGTCCGTTCGCAGCATCAGGCCGTTTTTGGCCAGCCCGCCGCGGATTTTGATGCCGGACAGAATTTCCTTTTCATTATATTTTTTACGTTTCGGATTAACCGTGCGAATCGTTTCCTGGTGAATCTCTCCGGTTGCGTTTTTGCGCGGCGGACGGGAAACGAAAACCTTTTCCAGGCTGGCCAGTACTTCAGCCCGAAAACCGCTCCAGGGTTCCCGAATTTGCTGTTTGACGTATTTGTACCAGGCTTCGGCCTCCTCGTGCCCGAGTTCTTCCGCTTTCTTTCTGCGGAAATCGTCCTTGTTTTCAAAAATCGCGGAAAGTTTTGACAGTTTCTGCACCATTCCCTGCGTGGCGCAGGCAACGACAACCGCGTCCTGAGCATGATGCCTGTCGCTTGCGTCACGATCTTTTATCAGCCCCCACTGATGGCGGAGGTAATCGGTTAACGAACCGGTGCGCACCTGAACCCGGTTTCCGATTGTGCAGGAACTGGCGGAAAAATCAATGGCATCTTCCAAATACCGTTTGACATAGCGGGCAATATAGGAGTTGTCATTGGCGTTTCTTTCGCGAAATTCCAAATCGTTTTCTTTTTCTTTATAATCTTTGTTCAACAGGTTGTTTCTTTTGTAACGGTTAATCGACGGCGTGGTGTTAACAACGGTTTCAAACTCTTCCCATCGTCCGAGCGGCTCCAGATATTCATAAGGAGTTTGGCTTCCTTTCTTGCGGTTTTCTTCGGCCAGACAAAGCACTTTGTTGTTCTGACCGTCGTCAAGCGAACGGGAATAAGGGATGATGTGGTCAACGTCGCAATAACCGTTTTCGTCCAGGCGGCGGAGGTCAATCGCTTTTCCGGAATAGATGCATTTGCCGTTTTGCTGCCGGTACAAACGGTATTTCAACATATTTTTACCGTTTGCGGCAAGTCCTTCCTTTTCCAACCAGTCCTCGGCTTCTTTCCGTTCGGCCTCGTTTTCCTTTTGCCGCCGCATGATCTGATTGCGCTCGTCACGGCTTTTCTTCAAATCCCGGCCGATTTCCAGATTTATCTGATCCGGCGCACCATATGTCCGAACCATGGCGTTATATACTTTGCGGAACTGGGCAACCGCACGGTTAACGACCGGCACCGTCGTCAGTTTGTCATCTGCAATCGGCGGCAGCAACAAACCTTTTTCCTCCGCCAGTTTGATGCCGTCCTCGCGGAAGTCGTATCCGGCCTTTTCGCAGGCTTGGTTATACTTCAAACCTTCCGCCAGATAAGGATTGAGCTTATAAAGGGCTTTCAGTGACAGATTAATAAACTCGCTGCCGGTCAGCTTTTTAAAAACTTCCCGATAATCCTCCGGTATTCCTTTTTCGCTTAAAAAGCGCTCTATTCCGGCGTCGTTTTTTTCGCAGACGACCGCGGTCATGCCGAGATCCAGCAACGGCAAATTCGAACCGACCTCTTTCCACTGCTCCGGTGAAAAAGCGGCTTTCAGCTTATGCCAGCCTTTCATGGCGTAAAACTTTGCGTCTTCGGGATTTACCGCTTTTTCTTCTCCGCTTTTTCCTTTTTTTGTTTTTTGCGCATAGTTAACGTCGTCAAAAAAGACTTCCCGGCCTTTAAACAATTTGTTTTTGATAGTCAAATATTTGACTTCCTTGGTGTTTTTCAGCAATTCAAGCAAAGCCTTCCGCTCTTCTCCGTTTAAGAAACGGCGTTCGCCGTCAACGGTCACTTTCAGGTTATTAATTTTGCTTAAAGCAACGAAGAGCTCCGCCGAAGGGGCTTCTTTCGGCGCCCGCGGCTGTTCCGGTTCAAACCGGCATCTGCCAACCATGTGCCCGACACTCCCCGCTTCCCGGTAACGGGAGGCAATCTTGCAAAAATCGCGGTATAAGTCCTCGGTAAACAAACCGAATTGCTTCTGATACTCAAAAATCAGTTTTGTTTCCTTTTCAATTTCTTCCCGCGGAATGGAATTGACATAAACGGCTACGCCCTTGTTTTCGCCTTCCTGCGACGTATAGTTGCGCATTTTATGATCGTCGGAATGTTTGGCCCGTTCAACGATCATCTGCGCCAGCGTTTGAAAACCGGCCGTTTCCTTCCGGTTTTCCGCAATCGCAGTCAAGATGCGGCCGCTTTCCTTGTCCGCCTCTTCAGCAGCCTTACGGTAAGACTTGAAACCGCGATGTTTTGCCAAATGAGTCAAAACTCGCAGCAGTTCCTCTTTTGACAGCGGACGCCGCAAGGCCTCTGCCCGCAGATTCCAAACGTCGCCGCCTGTTTGTGCGGCATAAAGCGTTTCCAATTCCGCCGTTGAAGCAGCCAGTCCCTTGGCGACAAACAGACGCTTAATACCGAGCATTCTCCTGGCCTTTCGGCGGGTGATCCGGCGCAACAAGCGTTTTTCCCGCCGGGGCGCCGCCAGCGAGGAACCGTCCTTCGGGTTTTCCGCTACCGGAAAACAGCGCACTCCGCAGCCAACGACTTTTCCTTCAATAATCTCTCCTGTTTCCGGATCGAAATTTTCATCACTATGATCAATAACCGCCCAACCGATCGAAGCAATCCCCAAATCAAAACCAAAAATTTTCTTTTTCATCCCGCCAGCCTTAAAAATTGTAATATATTAAAACATTAGCATATTAAAAGGTTTATGCAAGAAATTTTTGTTTTTCGCCAACCGGCTGAAAAGTGAACGGCCTATTGCCGCACTCACGCAACACCGGACCGCGCGGATTGTCGCTGCCCCCTCTTCACCCATAAAGGTTGTCAAACAGCCTTTGGCTGCGAACTGCGCTTTTCCCCGGCAGGTCTCCGGATACATGCTTTCTTTGGCGGCAACGACCCTGCGGATTTTGGACAAAACTTGTGTTATTATTTTTAAGT
This sequence comes from uncultured Azospirillum sp., assembly GCA_902489795.1. Taxonomy (GTDB): domain Bacteria; phylum Pseudomonadota; class Alphaproteobacteria; order RF32; family CAG-239; genus JAFUYI01. Next base: position 2,357 of record CABUBU010000009.1, on the reverse strand, counting down.
GAAAAAAATAAACGCTCTTTTAAATGATATGGTCTTTCCGAGTTAAAAACTTTTTTATGAGGAACTGATCATGATATATGGATATGTGCGCGTTTCAACCGACCATCAAAACATCGAAAACCAACACCACGAAATCAAAGAATTTTCCAAGCGGCAGCACCTTAAAATCGACGCCTGGATCACGGAAACCATTTCGTCGCGCAAAGAGCTGAAACAACGCAAACTGGGAAAACTCCTGCAAAAGATAAAAGCGGGAGACGTCATCGTTGCCACCGAAATATCAAGACTTGGACGCAACATGTTGGAAGTGATGGGCATTTTGCAAAAATGTCTGGAAAAAGAATGCCAAATTTGGACATTGAAGGAAAATTACCGACTGGGAGCCGACATTCAGTCAAAAGTCCTTGCTTTTGCCTTTTCCCTGTCCGGGGAAATTGAACGCCAGTTGATTTCGCAAAGGACCAGAGAATCTCTCAAACGACTGAAATCCGAAGGACGACACTTGGGCCGCCCTTATGGTTTCAATTACCCAAAACTGGCAAAACATCACCGGCAGATCGAACGGATGCTGGCCCGCAACATTTCACAAGCGGAAATCGCCCGGGAATTCGAATGCAGCTGGAGTACGCTGCACCGATACATAAAAAAACATTTTCAACCGTAAAACGGACTTTCTTAAAAACGGCCGTTTTGCGCTTTTTCTTTCACTGTCCGGGAAAACTGCAATCTCAGGCGTCTTATTCCGAAAGTAAAAATTCCACTTGACGGAAACAGCATTCCGTAATATTCTCTTAATCAGAGAACTTTTGTTATTTTATGTCTGATTTGGAAAGGAAGTCTATAATAATCGAAGTTTTCTTTACGAGTAGGGCTCTGACGTCTCATATAATATATGAGGCGTCATCCTTTAAATAATTGTCCCACAGCAAGTTGCAGTTTCTCAAGCAGCAGCAAAGTTAATGTTTTGACAGTGTTCGCTGTGGTGACGATGGTTCTGTTTTGTTACTTTATCGCTCAACCCCAAATAAATTCCGGGTTTCTGTTATAAATATTAAAAGATACCATCGGCATAGTTGTGGCGTCTTCAAATTAAAAACATTTCCAGTAGCCGTGTTGTTTTTCTTTTTATTTTAGACTTTTTGAGAAGAAATCAACTGTCATTTCAGCTGAAACTCCTGATATCATGACCTTATCGCCAAAAACTATATTACGACTATTTCTTACTCTTGCTGTCAGCCATTTGATCCGAGCTATCCGAAACGATTTCCTTTATGATTATTTTGTCTTCCTGCTCATTATAAATCATGCAATTTCCGTCGAACTTTTGCTCCTCAACAATTACCCCGTTTCTAACTACAGCCTTAAATTGAGGTGAGCCATTTTCATAATAAACTTCATAAACCCCTTCTTGAGTATTATTTTCAAAGCCCCGCCTTGTCCATAAATTGCCGTTAGCATAATAATCCTCTTTGATCCCATTAAGAGTGCCATCTTTATAATTAACGAGAGATTTTAACTTACCATTTCCTAAGTAAATTCTCCATTCCCCATCTTGTAAACTTTCTTTGTAATTCCCGATAATCTTAATGCTCTTGTTATCATAATACTCTTTATACGCTCCATCAATAACGCCGTTCTTATAATTGGCTTCGATTTGGATGTTTCCATTGGGGTAATAGCTTTTAAATTCTCCGTCAAAAGTCCCGTTTTTATAGTTTATTAACGCTCTTAACTTTCCTGTATCATTGTAATATTCTTCTGCAACTCCGTGCCTTTGTCCGTCCTTAAAATTGGCATTGTCTATAAGAAGACCGTTTTCTGTATACATTTGGAAAAGTCCGTTTTGTTCCCCATTTTTCCAATGACCGATTTCTTTGACAAGGCTTTTATAGTAAATAACATTTAGACCATCAAGTTCTCCGTCTTTATATGAATATATGTCGACATAGTCATCACTTACTCTTTTAACCCTTCCGCTAAAAGGCTTCCCGCTTTTATCACAAAGTTTTCCATCCACGTTTATTAATTGCTTTTCATCTGCAGCAGGCAGATACTTAAAATATGAATATCTATTTATATAAATCCAACTTCCTATTCCTAATAATAAAAACACCCCCAGCAGTACTTTAACTTTCATATACAACAACCTTTCAAAAAACAAGACTCAGTATTCTGATAATTTAAATTTCTTTAATGATTAGTTTTACAATATTTATTCTCTTTGTCATCATCTAATCCCCATTCTTGTGGATATTTGTGTACACAGGTATTATTCCCCATCGTATTGGCAGCGCCGTAGAAAATGCCTCATATTTTTGCCCATCCCATTTTTTGTTTTATTGAACATACGAGTTACA
>CABUBU010000008.1 GCA_902489795.1 uncultured Azospirillum sp. | reverse complement strand
GAACAAGGTGGACATTTTGAAAATTGCCAAACCGGGTGCCACTTTCCTGCTGAATGCGCCGTATGCGGCCGAAGAGGTATGGAATCACCTGCCGATCGAAGTTCAGGAAGAAATTATTGCCAAAAAACTGAACTTCTACAGCATCAACGCGGTTGAAGTTGCCCGCGAAACCGGCATGGGACAGCGCATCAACACGGTTATGCAGACCTGTTTCTTTGCTATTTCCAACATTTTGCCGAAAGACGAAGCGATTGCACAGATCAAGAACGCAATCAAAAAGACCTACAGCAAGAAGGGTGACGCCATCGTTCAAAAGAACTTTGCCGCGGTTGACGCTTCGCTTGCCCACCTGCATAAGGTAGAATATCCGTCTGCGGTTACTTCGACTTTCAACCGTCAGGCGCCGGTTCCGGCAAACGCTCCGGAATTTGTCAAGAAACTGACGGCCGAGCTGATTGCCGATCGCGGCGACCAGTTGCCGGTATCCGCTTTTGGTGAAGTTGTTGACGGTACCTGGCCGACCGGTACCACTCAGTATGAAAAACGCTGTATCGCGACTGAAATTCCGGTTTGGGATCCGGCCGTCTGCATCCAGTGCGGCAAATGCTCTCTCGTCTGCCCGCACGGCGTTATCCGCATGAAAGTTGCTTCTGACGAAGAATTGAAAAATGCTCCTGAAGGCTTTAAGTCTGCGGCATACAAAGGCAAAGAATTTGCCGGTAAACAGTTTATTTTGCAGATATCTCCGGAAGATTGTACCGGTTGCGGAATCTGCGTATCTGCATGTCCTGCCAAGAATAAAGAAGATGCAAGCAAGAAAGCTATCAATATGGATCATATTGAAAACCATTTGGAAAAGCAGGTGGCTTGCTGGAACTTCTTTGAAACCCTGCCGTATGTAAAACGTACGGAAGTTGCAAAAGGCTTGCCGAAGACTACCCAGATGATTCAGCCGCTGTTTGAGTTCTCGGGCGCCTGTGCCGGCTGCGGCGAAACCCCGTACGTCAAGTTGCTGACCCAGTTGTTCGGTGACCGCATGGTTGTTGCCAACGCAACCGGCTGCTCTTCGATTTATTCGGGCAACCTGCCGACCACGCCTTATGCCAAAGACGAAAAAGGCCACGGTCCGGCTTGGGCGAACTCGCTGTTTGAAGACAACGCCGAGTTCGGTCTGGGTATGAGATTCTCGATCGACCAGCAGACCGCTTTTGCCAAAAAACTGCTGGAAGATCTGAAGGATCAGATCGGTGCCGAACTGGTTGAAAAGATTTTGGCCAACCCGCAGTCGACCGATGTAGAAATCGATGATCAGCGCGCCAATGTCAAGGCTTTGCGCGAAAAGCTGGCAACCATTGACAGTGAGGAAGCCAAACACTTAAACGAATTGGCCGACTACCTGATCAAGAAGTCGGTATGGATTCTGGGCGGCGACGGCTGGGCCTATGATATTGGTTTCGGCGGTCTGGATCATGCGATCGCTTCCGGCAAGAACGTCAACATTTTGGTTATGGATACGGGTGTATATTCCAACACCGGCGGTCAGCAGTCGAAGGCGACCCCGATGGGCGCTTCGGCCAAGTTTGCCACTGCCGGCAAGGCTTTGCCGAAGAAGGATTTGGGTATGATTGCCATGTCTTACGGTAATGTTTATGTTGCGCAGATTTCGGTCGGTGCCAACGACATGCAGACGATCAAGGCTTTGAACGAAGCAGAAGCCTACGACGGTCCGTCGCTGATCATTGCCTACTCGCACTGTATTGCCCAGGGCTTCAATTTGGCCGATGGTTTGGAACACCAGAAGAACGCGGTTGAAACCGGCAGCTGGCCGCTTTACCGCTATAATCCGGAAAACGTCAGTGCAGGCAAGGCGCCTTTGATGCTTGATTCCAAAGCGCCGAGCAAGCCGTTGTCCGACTATATGTCGAACGAAACACGTTTCCAGATTGTCAACAAGATGAATCCGGAACGTTATGAGAACCTGCTCAACAAGGCTCAGGAAAACGTTAAGGAAAAACGCAGTCTGTTGGAACACATGGCCGAATACAAAGTTGAAGAAGATACTTCTGCTGCTGAGTAATCGGAAGTTTGAATAGGCGAAACACCTCCATTCTTAAAGGATGGGGGTGTTTTTTTGCAATCTGGAAATTTGGGGGCGGAGCGGATACGGAAACCTTTGTTAGGTGAGGCGTGATGTCGGAACTTCTGATTGGGGTGAACCGGATACGGAAAACTGTCGGTTAGGCCGGCAGGGTATTTTCGTTGATTTTACTTTGGGGCATATGTGGAATTTTATCGTCGGTTGTGTGTCGGAAGATGCGGTGAATTTTCATTTTGATACATGTGGTATTTGTTTGCTGAAAACGAAGTTTTCGTTGGCGAGAGAAGAGATGGAAATCCTTTTTTAAGAATTGTTATCCTCAACAAAACAAATAATGATTGCATTTTTTGTAAATATGTGATACATTATATGTATATTGATAATCAAAAGGGAAAAATATATGGATATATATCCGCGATATCAGTCTCGGTTGGGATATTTCAATCAAGACAATCAAACGGATGTTTACGGTGTTGATCACAGCGGTTTCAGCCTCCGTGACGAGTTGTTGTATCAAACGGCAAGAAACAAAAGAGAGCAAGAGCTTGTCAAAAACTACAATCAGCGGGGAATTGATTATCCTCAGTTTGGCTCAAACTTTTGGGGAGATTCCGCCAATAACTACGGTTTTGGCAGATCAAATATAGAAAATAATATCAAAAAAAGACAATTTACCCCTATTTTGAATGCAGGTATTCAAAATACCGTTCAAGGTCAAACGATGATGACAGATATTGAAGATGATCATATTAATGCAAATAATAATGATGTTTCAGAGTCAGATTTTAATGAATTCACAAATAAATTTAATGAGTTGAAATATATGACCGATATTCCTCACTCTATATCGACAGGTAATAAATTTGTTGATAAAAAGATTGCGAAATACGGAGCGCAAATATTAGGTACTCTTATTAAGGATCCTAAAATAAGGTTTGTTGTAAAAGCTGCGGAGAAAATATATCCGTATGCGGAAGAAGGCGGGGCAAACATAGCCCGGGTAAAAGCCGCTTATGATGAAACGTTCAATAAAAACAGATATTATAGTGAGGAGTAGTTATGAAAATATGTTCAAAAGAAGCATTGTTTGTAGGTGGGGTGTATGCTGTTTTGAGTTATCCTTCGGCTTGTTTTCAAAATCCGATCGCAGAAAACTTTTCTTTTTTATTGACCGGAGTGTTTGTTATTTTGTTGTTTTTTCTTTTTTTTAACAGGGTTCCGTCTGTGATTGGCCGTGCTTTTAGGCAATATCCGGTGCTGTCGTATTATTTGGTTTCGTTTGGATGGGTACCGTATTTTATGATTGCCGGTATTGTTTTTCTGCCGCCTGCCGCCACCGTATATGAATGGTCTGATGAAACTATTAACAAGGTTGCGGATATATTTAATATGTTTTGTAATTGGGGAATTCCGTGTTCATTATTAATTGCCTGGGGAAGAAAACGGCTGACAGGCAATTCCCCTCAATAAAGCGGAAAAAGCAAAACGTGCAAAAAACGAAAGGCACGGGATCGGGAATTTTTGTTGATGTTTTAATATTTTTGTTAGCAATAAGTAATATTAAAAATCATCCTAAGATTGCAAAATTTATATTTTTAATTCCGTGGATACAAGTCTGTTTTAATTTCATAGAGGAGTGGCTTAAATAGAATTTTAATGTCTTTGTCAGCGGTCGGTAATATTCAAAATTATTCCGATTTGACGGAGGATTGCAGTCGAGGCGTGCCGGAATGCGGGATCTCCGGCCGAGGTGAGGCGGGATCTGGATGGAATACGGGAATTTGCCGGCTTGGGGAAGAATACGGAACCTTTAGTGGGTGAGGCGTGATGTCGGAACTTCTGGTTGGGGTGAACCGGATACGGAAAACTGTCGGTTAGGCCGGCAGGGTATTTTCGTTGATTTTACTTTGGGGCATATGTGGAATTTTATCGTCGGTTGTGTGTCGGAAGATGCGGTGAATTTTCATTTTGATACATGTGGTATTTGTTTGCTGAAAACGAAGTTTTCGTTGGCGAGAGAAGAGATGGAAATCCTTTTTTAAGAATTGTTATCCTCAACAAAACAAATAATGATTGCATTTTTTGTAAATATGTGATACATTATATGTATATTGATAATCAAAAGGGAAAAATATATAGATATGTATCCGCGATATCAGTCTCGAGCGGGATATTTCAATCAAGACAATCAAACGGACGGTTACGGTGTTGATCACAGCGGTTTCAACCTCCGTGACGAGTTGTTGTATCAGACAGCGAGAAACAAAAGAGAGCAGGAACTTTTCGAAAACTATGAACGGCAAGGGCTTGATAAAGATTGTCCGCGGCTTGGCACAAGCTTTTGGGGAAAACCCGCCGATAACTACGGTTTTGGCAGATCAAATATAGAAAATAACATCAAAAAAAGACAATTTACCCCTGTTCCGGATACAAGTATTCAAGATGCCGCTCAAAAGCAGGCGATGATACCGCCGATGCAAAGCAGAAATGATTTTACTCCCTCGTTTGATATATCTGATTTTATGACAGCAGGCAGTGCCGGAGAAACAACGGAATTATATCCGCATCGCCGGCAGCTTTGATTGTCCGGTTAGCTCAGAATAATGTGAACAACATGATAAGTGACGCAGGTGTTAAATCACAAATTACGTTTGATGATGTTTATTGGGGGGGATGACGGCAGAAAAAATACGCATCAAATTGAGGGCAGGTACAGTAACAGAGCAAATGACAGTGGGGGCCTAACAATTTTGCGGTTACTCAAGCTACTTTGGATGAGTATAACCATTGGAAGAGTTTATTAAAAAAAGGAATTGGCTTTCCTGCAGATGTCAGAGATTTGACACATGAACAGGCAAGGCAAATATTGAATGAAGATTCTATCAGGCTTATAACATTAAAGCTCTGCAAAATCTGATGATAGCACGAAGTATTTTTGACGGAGAAATCAGTCAGGGAACAAATACGAGACAGTTGTTGGCTGATACTGTCAATGAGTATTTTGATGCTGCTCTTCCCCGCAATATGGTTATTTCTGACCGCTTAGCTGAAAGAATTAATAATTTATCAGATGATGAAGCTGTTAAAATTAATGATTTATTTCTTCAAAAAAGAATGAACAGTTATTTTAATATGGTAGCTGCAAAGCCCCAAAATATAAACAACTTGAAAAGTTGGTATAATCGTGCGGCAAATCATTACAGTAATCAAAGAGATTTTGATAAATTGTACAAATCAAAACTTGAGTATTACCTGAATAAAAAGTATCGGATGTATTATAATGGTATGTAGCAGGGGATAAAATGAGAAATATATTGCTTTTATGTTGTCTGTTTTCCTTTCAAGCGTTTGCTTATGAAAATCACTGTGAAAATGAGAATGCAACGGTTATCGCCCGTTTGGAAAAGGAGCTTGACGATTGTAAAGGAAATTACGATGTTGTTTCAGCGGAAGCTTTGATTCTGGCTCATCGTGCCAGTGCCAGATGTATGATTGATGTTGCAGACAAACTTTTTGACAATTTTTTTGTTAAAAATAATAAACAAGTTAAAGAGCATTTTAAAAATTTGACCAAATCAGTCTATGATTATTTTTACGATAATATGCTGGCAAGTGATTTTGCCGCCGAGAATCATGTGGCCGCGATGTATAGTGAAAGCGCTGAAGCGGAAGCAACTTATTATATAAGGGAAGCCGTAAGAAAATATATTCATAATATTAAGGCTGAATGTGAAGAGAAAAGTTTTTAATATAGTTGGCAGGGATCGTGGGGGCGTACGGTGTAACCGTTTATAAAGAAAGTTGCCAAAACAAAAGGTGATTTTATAAAGAAAAAAGTGTGTTGATGATGAAAATATGTTTGAAAGAAATAATTGGTTTTAGAAGAGAATATATGGAAGAATTCTAATATGTCCCAAACGAAGTGAATTTGTTTTGCAATACTGGTCAAATTTTATTTGACAAAAAACAGCCTTTTTTGTATATTTAAAAGGTAATTAAAAATTATTGTATATGGACTATTTAATATTGTACGTAAGCGGAAGCGTTTATTTTCTGCTCGCATGTGTGTTTTTTTCGGCTGCAAAGAACCAAAAGCCGGTGCTGGAGTATATTTTCCGCTTTATCGGAAAATTGTTGAACATGTTTGTGATTCCGGCAATAGTAGTCTTCTTTCTGTGCCCGTGGTACGGAAATGTGGAGGTTGCTGCCAAATGGGCACTGTATATTATGGCAAGCGCATTAACCATTGCGTTTGCCTGTCACGTTATCAGTAAAGTTACCAAGTGGCGCTTTATTTGATGACTGAAAAATGAAAAAGAGCCGCCTGTTAATGCGGGCAGCTCTTTTTTTGTGAAAAGAAACTTATTTTATGAATTAATTTTTATTATTATCTTATGTTAGATTTATTGGCATCAAAGTCGGCAGTATTTGAGTTTTTCAAGTCTGAGTTAGGCAGAAGAATTGTGAGTGAAAAAAAGGTAACGTTTTCTTGGCCTTATCGCCAAGTGATAAATTGGTGTGGGTTTATAAAAATATTCAAACCGGAAAAAGTTATCTAAACTGTCAACTCGGAGAAGTTGTTTCGATTTCTTCATTAGAAAACTACAAAATTATTCCTCAAGGAAAAATGTTCTTTTATCGCGGTGACATTATGCATTACAAGCCAAGCCGCATAACGAAAGATTGTCGAATAACCAAGATAGTTAATCTTTTCTCGGTTGTAAGTGTCAGGCAGCTCTTTCCGAGTATTGGATTTGATTTTTGTTTGGTTAAAGATGAAGAAGGAAAAATAGTGAATTGTGCCTGGGCATCTTTCAATGGAGATGTTTTGATACAAGACGTAACCGTTTTCCGCAATGAGGCTACTTATAATAGTGATGAAGTTACTTTTGAAAAAGTCAAACTCGGTGATACATTCCAATATTTGGGGCGTAAATGGTATACTTGTACCGAAAAGGGTGAAGTCGTGTTGGCTGAGTTACCGATGTCACGACGATTTTGATGAGCAAGATTACAAAAAAGAGCTGTCCGCCGTAAGGATGGCTCTTTTAATTTTTTATGCCGACAATAACTCTTTACAAAATGCCGGTGACAGGTCATAATCGAAAGTATATTTTGGGGAGTGTTTGTTCATGGACAGTAACGCCGTATGTCTGCATAACGCAACTGTGTATACTGGTTTTTCGGTGATGAAAAATTGTGCGGTTTATGTCAAAGACGGCAAAATCGCCGATGTTTATAACGAGAACCGCTTTCGGCAAAAACAGTTTTCATCCAAGGTGAGGGTTATCGATATGCTCGGAGCAAATATTGTTCCGGGTTTTATTGATACACACATTCATGGCAGCGGCGGTTTCAGTACTGATGATATGACGGCGGAATCAATCCTCGGATTGTCGGAGTTTTTGTCCGGTTTCGGCGTTGCTTCTTTTATCCCGACCATCAGCGCCACGCCGGAAGCGGAACTGATGATGAAGATCAGGGCCGTTTTAAAAGCGATGGGGCGGGAAAAAGGCGCGCGGATTCTGGGAATCCACCTCGAAGGACCGTTTTTGTCGCCGGCGCGGATCGGCGGACAGCCGGCCGAAGGAATTTCACCGGTCGATTTGCCTCTGATGGAACGGATTTATAAGGCCGCGGACGGTAAAATCATCAATATGACGGTGGCGCCGGAACTGAAAAACATGCGGGAACTGGCACTTTACTGCATTGAACGGGGCATTATTTTGCAGGCCGGGCATACCGACGCCACCTATGAGCAGATGATTGAGGGCATGCAGGTGAACATTATGCACCTGACCCATATGTTCAATGCCATGCGGCCGCTGCATCACCGAGAACCGGGCGTGGTCGGCGCCGGGCTGATCCACCGGGAAATTTCCTGCGAATTCATAGGCGACGGCGTGCATACCAATCCCAACCTGATCAGGCTTCTGATGCAGAACAAAACGGCCGACAAGCTGGTGCTGGTTACCGATGCCCTGAAATATGCCCGTGCAACGCCGCCGGCGGACGCCGATTTTTACTTTGATAAATGTTTTAAGCGCAAGGCCGACGACGTGATCATCGGATCGGGCATTACCATGCTTGACGGGTTTCGCAATCTGATCGAATATGGCGTGCAGCCGGAAGACGCGGTGCGGATGGCGGCGGCCAATCCGGCGCGGATCATGAAGCAAAGCGGCAGGGGGATGATTGTTCCCGGTTATGCGGCGGACTTAAACATTATGGACAAGAACTTTAATCTGATTGACGCCATGATCGGCGGTAAATTTGTACGGGAGAAAAAAGCATGAGAGTAATTATTAAAAAAGACTATGACGACTGTTCTTTGTGGGCGGCCAACTATGTGGCCTATAAAATCAAGGCATTTCGTCCGACCAGAGAAAAGCCTTTCGTACTCGGACTGCCCACTGGCTCAACACCGCTTGGTATGTATAGGCTTTTGATTGAGATGGTGAAAGAGGGCAACCTTTCGTTTGCCAACGTGGTAACTTTCAACATGGACGAATATATCGGTCTGCCGCCGGCACATCCGCAGAGCTATCATTATTTTATGGAAGAGAACTTTTTCAAACATATCGACATCAGGCCGGAAAATATCAATCTGTTGAACGGTATGACCAGAGATTTTGGAAAAGAGTGTGCCGAGTATGAGGAAAAAATACGCAAATACGGCAAAATTCATTTGTTTATCGGCGGCGTCGGTGAGGACGGGCATATTGCTTTTAACGAACCGGCTTCTTCGCTCGCTTCCCGCACTCGCGTAAAAACGCTGACCCGTGATACGATTAAGGCTAACTCCCGCTTTTTTGATAATGATGAAAATCAAGTCCCAACGATGGCGCTGACGGTCGGCGTGGGAACGATTATGGATGCGGAAGAAGTGATGATCATGGCCACCGGGGCGAAGAAGGCGCGGGCGCTGCATCATGCGATCGAGTGCGGAGTCAACCATATGTGGCCGGTCAGCATTCTGCAAATGCATCGCTACGGGATCATCGTCTGTGACGAGCCGGCGGTGAGCGAACTGAAATCCGACAGCGTGCAGTATTTCAAAGACATCGAAGAGCGGAAAATGCCGTAAAGCGAGGGGCGGTGGCAGTCAGACGGGACTGCAGGTGTTTTTTTAAGCGAAAACGGAAACAGCCGGCGGTGTCCGGGAACCGGTTGTGGTTTGGGATGCTTGGGCATCGATCGGTGTCGTTTGAAGCCGTTGGCGTGGGTTGGGTGCTGAACTATGGCATTTAGGCAACGCTACGTTTTTTTGTGAAAAAACGGAAACAGCCGGCGGTGTTCGGAGCGGCAGCGGTTTTTTTTGTGTTTGGGAACCGGTTGATGACAGCAGGAGCGGCGGCGGAGTTTTGGGAAACGAAACCGGTGGGTTTTGCCGGCAGATTCCTTTTTGCTCTTGCCAAGCGGCGTTTTTTTTCTTATATTCCAAGCAAATATTTAAGGAAAAATCAAGATGGTTGAAGTGGTGACGCTCGGCTGCCGGATCAACAGCTATGAGTCTGAAATTCTAAAGGAAAAATTTGCCGGGATAGAACGGCTGATAATTGTCAACACCTGCGCGGTAACCCGTGAGGCCGAACGTCAGTGCCGACAGACGGTGCGCAAGCTGCGGCGGGAAAATCCGGACGCCAAAATCGTGGTTACCGGCTGTGCCGCGCAGATCAATCCGAAATCTTTTGCCCGCATGCCGGAAGTGGACCTAGTGCTTGGCAACCGGGAAAAGGCGGAGCTGGAAAAATATATTCGTGGTGAAATTGTTGAAAAAACGGTTGTCGGTGACATTTTCAGCTATGACAAATATGATGATTTCGTGATTACCGGTTTTGAGGGACGGCAGCGGGCCTTTGTGCAGATTCAGCAGGGCTGCGACCATCGCTGCACCTATTGCATCGTGCCGTTTGCCCGCGGCAACAACCGTTCGGTGCCCGAAGACGAGGTGTTGCGCCAGATCGGGGTGTTGCTGGAAAAAGGATTTGAGGAAATCTGCCTGACCGGTGTTGACGCCTGCTCGTACAAGCCGTCTTTTTCGGGGTTGGTGAAAAAGATTTTAGAAGCCTTTCCGTCGCTGCCGTCGTTGCAATTCGGATCGCTGGATCCGGCGGCGGTGGACGACGAATTTGTGGCGCTGGTCGGGAAGTATCGGAACATTTGGCCTCATTTTCATCTTTCGGTACAGTCGGGCGATAATACGATTTTGAAGAGAATGCGCCGCCGCCACAGCCGCGAGGAGGTGATCGGGCTGTGCGCCAAAATCCGTGCGGTGCGGCCGGAAGCAACCTTCGGCGCCGATTTTATCTGCGGTTTTCCGACCGAAAGCGAGGAGGCGTTTATGAATACCGTACGTTTGGTCGAAGAAGCAGGAATCGGCAGGCTGCACGTGTTCCCTTATTCCGAACGGCCGGGAACGCCGGCGGCGCTGATGCCGCAGGTGCCGGTCGAAGTGCGGCGGAAAAGGGCGAAAATTCTGCGTGAGAAAGGAGAAGCGGTTGATGATTAACTGGCTGGAAAAACTGGGACTGGGATTGAAAAAGTCGTCGCAGAAAATCGGCGGCGGCATCAGCGGCATTTTTACCAAAAGGAAGCTTGACGCGGAAACGCTGGAGGAGCTGGAGGAACTTTTGATCGCTTCCGACATGGGAGTGAGAACCGCTGCCGCGATTGTGGGCGAATTTTCCAAAATGAGGCAGGATAAGGAAATTTCCGAGCAGGAAATCCGGGAAAAGCTGGCGGCGGAACTGGAAAAGCTTCTGCGACCCTGCGAGCGGAAGTTTGCGGTCGCGGAAGGCAAAAGACCGTTTGTGATTTTGATGGCGGGGGTAAACGGCGCCGGAAAAACCACTACCATCGGCAAGCTTGCGACCAAACTGAAAGCGCAGGGGCTGCAGGTGTCTTTGATTGCCGCCGATACTTTTCGCGCGGCAGCGGTTGAGCAGCTGAAGGTGTGGGGCACGCGTTCCGGAGTGCGGGTTTTTGCCGGTGAAAACGGCTGTGACAGCGCCGGTCTTTGTTTTGACGGCCTGAAGGAAGCGGTTGCAAAAGGCGACGACGTGGTGTTTGTCGATACGGCCGGCCGGCTGCAAAACAAAAGTGGCCTGATGGATGAGTTGAGAAAGATTGTGCGGGTGATGCAAAAAGTGGTGCCCGATGCGCCGCACGAAACGCTTTTGACGCTGGACGCGACTACCGGGCAGAACGCACTTTCGCAGGTCGAGGTTTTCAAACAATGCGTGCCGGTTTCCGGGCTGGTGGTTACCAAGCTGGACGGAACGGCGAAAGGCGGCGTGGTGGCGGCGATTGCCGGTGAAAATCCGACTCCGATTTATTATGTGGGCGTCGGCGAAGGGATCGACGATTTGGATGAGTTCCGGGCGGCGGATTATGCGCGTAACCTGGTCGGGTTGTAGGCTTGTTGCCGGATAGCTGATGCGTTTTTCCGGCTTTTTTGTATACCGCCTCGGCTGGGTCGGGCGGTATCTTTTTTTATGTTTTTTACAGAAAGCCGTAAACCTGCGACGGAAAGACATGGCTTCTCCGCCTTTGATAAGGCGGGGCCTTCTTTGGGCGCCGGCAAATTTGTTTGACAAAAATTATACAAAGTGATAACATTTAAATGTTTATTTAAGTGTATGTTCATTATTAGGTTTATTTTTGATTGTTGTTTTTGAGTTCTGCTCAAAGCGACGATTGATAAAATTACGGCCGAATTTGAAGTAATTCTGAAAATAGGCAGTTTTCCGGATGCTTTGGCATCGTCTCTCGGAAAGCTTAATAATTTTAACCCAATCGGAGACTTGGGCGCCATTAAAAAATTTATAACTTATGGCAACTTTAAAAAACAACGAGAGTGTTAAATCCGTAGTAGCAAACAAAGCATGGGCTGTTTTGGTCTGGCTGGGCAATGTGTGTGAAAACACGGCGAAAGGATTAGTGATGATTATTGCCTTGCTGGCGATAACGTTCATTTTCTTCAATCCGCTGATTTTCATTCCTTACTGCCTGCTGGCGCCGAAAAAGGCCGCGGACAGTCTGTATAATTGGGATCTTCCCGTTTATATGGATTTCATGCAGATGGTTTACGGGCCGTTTATTGCGCTTCTGCCGTTCCGGTGGAAAAAGCATTTTATGGCTGTGCACGGTATAGAGCACTATTCCGACAAGCTACAGTGCCGTTATTTCAAATCAATGGTACTTGCCGGCAAAGAGGAACGAGTGGACTTGGTGAAAAACCATATGTCTGCGAAAGCGATAAGTCTTCTTTGGTCTGAAAACACCGATAACTGGTGTATCAGAGAGGAGATTATCAAGGCCGGCGTTACCCTGACCGACGAGCAGTTTAATTTACTGATCGTAAAAAGGGAAACAGTACTTGTAAAGGAGTATCTGGAAAAGAAAACACCGTCCGAAGCGATGCTGCAGATGTTGCTGTCGGCACAGTTTGGTGATATTTTCCTTTTCTGTGTTGAACGCTACGGTTTGTCGGCCCGTCTGATAAGCGAAGTGTTTGCGATGGGAAAGGTGGACGGTTCGGACAAGGAAAGCGAACATTCAAAAGCTTTTCGCCGAAATATTGCCGGGCTGACACAGAAAGCATTGGAGCGTTTTTCTCAACGGCAGATGGTGCGTAACAGCGCCGGCTGCAACAGCCAAAGAGAGTGGGGGCTGTTTTTGAGCCAAACCGGCGGACTTTGTCTGGCCGCGCAAAAGATGATGAACATTTGGCAGTATGACATATATCATAATGCCGGTTTTAATCTTTCTCCCGAAGCAATCGTTTACTTCTTCTCTCGGGGAGAAGCAACGATGTGGGAACGCATCTTCAAGTATGAACCGAATGAGGCTTTGAACGAAGAAGCGCAGGCTTTGATAGCGGCCAATCCGCAGCTGCTCAGTCGAGCTTTGAAAGCGGCTGAGAAGTAACATTCTCAAAAAATAAAAAAGCGTTTTTCTCCGGTAACGGAGAAAGGCGCTTTTTTTTGTCGCTGTCGGGTGGAGAAAAAACGGCATCGGCGGGGCAGAGAAAGAGAACGAGGCTGTCGGGTGGAGAAGGAACGGCATCGGCGGGGCAGAGAAAGAAATGGGCAGAGAAAGAAATGATACAGGACAAGGAAGAAAACGGCACCGTTGGAAAAGGTCAGAACTGCCTTTCCCGGCCGTCGGGCAGAGCTTGGGCGCAAACCTTTTTCATCAGGGTGGAAAAGGGATAGTCAGACAACTTTTCGACCGCGGTAAAGAAACCGTCGGTAACGGGCGGAATGTCCGAATTTGTATGCAAAACGTATATTTCCAGATTCAGACGAATGTGGGTGAAAACATGAAAAACGTTCAGTCCGGTGTCGTTCAGGCCTTCAAAGGGCAGGGAGCCTTCGTCCGTCCAGGGAAATTCGTAAAGGCCGGAAAGCAGCCCTTTTTCCGAACGTTTGCGGATCAAAATTTCTCCTTTGGCATTGAAGATCAGGCAGACACTGCCGTTTTTTTCCTTTTTGGCCGGTTTGGCGCGGTTGGGTATCCGTTCGAGTTCAGGCAGGCCGCGGGACAAGCATTCGTGCTGCCAGGGACAGAGCAGGCATTGAGGCTTTTTCGGCGTGCAGACCATGGCACCCAGATCCATGATCGCCGAAGCGTAGTCTGCCGGATGTTTCCGATCGGTGAGGGCGGCCGCTTTTTCGCGGATGAGGTTTTCGATTTCTGCAACCGGGGCGGTCAAATGGTGCAGCCGGCAGATGATGCGGATGACGTTGCCGTCGACGACTGTTTCCGGAAGGTTGAAGGCTAGAGCGAGAAAGCTTGCCGCCGTATAGGCGCCGATACCTTTTAATTTCAATATGTCCGTCCGGTTTTGGGGAAATTTGCCGCCGAACTCGTTGACAACGGTTTGCGCGGCGGCATGCAGCGAGCGGGCGCGGGTATAATAACCGAGTCCCTGCCAGTAACGGTAGACTTCCTCCAGATCGGCGGCGGCCAGACTTTCTACTGTCGGAAAACGTTTGAGAAACTTGGTAAAATAGTCAAGCACGGTTTTTACCGTTGTCTGCTGCAGCATAAATTCGGAAACGAGGACGACATAAGGATCCGGATGCGCGCCGCCTTTGACTCGCCAGGGAAGCGTGCGGCCGTGCGCATTATACCATTTCAGCAGCAATTCGGACAGTTCTTGTTTTTTCATGCCGCTTAATATAAGGCTTTGCGGAAAAAATGTCTATTTTTAAAAGAGAATGCTTTTATCGGTGTATAATATCTTGACAATTTTTTGTCTTTTTTGTATAGTGTGTAATGTATTTTTAATTATTATAACCATGGAAGTAAAAGTTTTAGTTCAAAATGTGAAAAGTGTGTCCGATCAAAAATGGTGTATTACCGCTAAAGACGAAACAGGCGGAATTATGCGCTTCGGACTGAGTAAAGAGTATGGCGAACCTAAAGCCGGTGATGAGATAACCCTCCGTTACCCGCGCGGCATTGCCAACAAAGTGGTCGGTATGGATTTGAACGGTACGCGCCTTTATTAAAGCGAAGGCCTGACCGCAAATCGAAATTGTGATCATTCCCTGAAAAATTAAAGCCCCCTTTAAAGGAGGCTTTTTTTGTGTTTGCAAAAATGCGTTTGATGTATGGTTCTGATTAAAGGGGTCTTTTTTGTGTTTGGAAAACGCCTCTGACATACGGTTTCATAGTTTTGCGGCTTTTTTCGCTTTCCTTTTCTTTTCTCTGTCTTTTCTTTTTTTCCTCTTTTCTGTTTGCGTTTTTTTTTCATTTTGTTTGCGGCGGATAAAAAATTCCTTTGCCGTTTTGTATCGGAAACAAACCGCGCCCGGCAGATTTTTGAATGTTGCGTTCGGGGCGGCAAAGCGCATATGAAGCCTTTGCCGGCCTTGCCGGAGGAGTTCCTTTCCGGGCGGGGGCCGCAGAATGCGGAAAAGCGTTTAAATCCTCGGCAGCGGTTTGTGTCGGCGGACGTAAAGGTAAATGAACAAAGTATAGAAAAGAATGATGCCGGCGATGATGCCGATGATGAATTTTCTTGTCTGTTCGGGACTCCAGGCCTGAGTGATCCGGTTAACGTTGACGGCGGAACCGATAATTTCAAATTTGTCGTAATTGTCTTCGCTGTACATGTTGACGGTGATTTGGTTGTCCGGATTGAGGTAGTTGAACTCAATGACAATGGCGTTGTCGGTTTTGATCAGTTTGGCCGAAACGTCGCTTGAGGTTTCCGCGTTGTTGAGGCCGTAATAAAGAACTTTTACCCGCGGCGGAATTGGAATCCGAATCGGGTCGTGTCCGAGGGAGGAAACGTCGCTGCCGGCAAGGGCGTCTTCTCCGGTATTGGAAAGCGTTACGGCAGTTTTGTAGAGTTTGGAATAATCTTTGCCGTTGATGTGAATTTTGAAGTCGTCGCTGCCGGAAGCGGAAGATATTTCCGTCGTTTCGGCCGTATATTTCAGAATCGGCCGGCTGATGTAAAACTGGTAATAGCCGATCAGAATGGCGGAAACGGCGATAAGAAATGCCCCGGTTGGGCTGGTGAGAAAGTTCCACAGGGCGCGCACGACTTTGGACTGCCGGTTATAAATGCAATTCGGATTCATGTTTGTTTCTCCTTTCCTGCCTTGTGATATAAGTTCTCATCGGGTAAAGAAAAGAGCCGGGAGGTTATTTTTTGCGGCAGCCGGAAATGAGGTCGAGCGCAGGATTGTATACGGAAGTTTTGATTCCGCCAAGGCCGAGTAAAGTATGAAAGACGTTGTCGTGCGACCAGCTGCCGGCTGTTTTTTTGCGCAGGCATTCGCGGTCGATCCGCAGGGCGTCGGCGTTGTCCGGATCAAGCCAGATCAGCATGGGGATGCGGGTTTGCTCTTCCGGTGCGATCATATAAGGGGCGGCGTGCAGGTAAATGCCGTTTTCACCGAGCGATTCTCCGTGGTCGGAAACGTAGAGCATAATGATGTTGTAGCGGTCGGAAAGCTCTTTCAGACGCCGTACGGTTTCGGCCAGAACATGGGAAGTATAGGCGATCGAATTGTCATAGGCGTTGACGATTTCCGACTGCGGACAAAGACTCAGGTCTTCGGTTTGACAGGCCGGCGTATAGCGTTCAAAGGCCGCAGGATAACGGTGATAATAGGCGGGGCCGTGGCTGCCCTGCTGGTGGAGGACGATCAGCGCGTTTCCGGACAGGGCTTTTGCCCTGGCGACGAAGTCCTTCAGCAGAATTTCGTCTTTGCAGGCGTAGTTGCGGCAAAAGGTTTCGGTTTCCACCCGGTTGCAGTTGTTTTTGCAGCCGGAGTTGTTTTCCCGCCAGAGGACGCGATAGCCGGTGCGGGCAAAAATGTCAAGCAGGTTTTCGGTGTAGACTTCGCTGCCGGGTTTAAAATCTCTTCTGCCGGCGGCGGAAAACATGCAGGGCAGCGAAACGGCGGTTGAGGTGCCGCAGGAAACGGTGTCGGCAAAGTAAAACAGGTCGCCGGCATAGGGCAGCAGGTCGCGGTTGGTGTCGCGGGGATAGCCGCCGAGGGAAAAGTTTTGCGCGCGGGCGGTTTCGCCGACGACCAAAACCATCAGCACGGGTTTGCCGTTTTGCCAGTAGGGACGGAAGACGGCGTCGCGGCCGACGGCAACCGGTTCGTGATGCGTGCGGTTGACGATTTTGACAGCGGAAATAACGGCGCCGACATAGTTGACCGGCAGCAGCTGATATTTTAGGCTGCGGTTGTTGCGGAGAAACTGGGCAGCATATTTGTAGTTGGGGAAAATGACGGCGGCGGCGACGGCAAGTCCGGCGGCGGTCAGCCCGAGACGGAGAAGAAATTCCCGTCGCAAAGGTGCAAAACGGATTTTCAGCCAACAGAAAAAGCCGGCCGGAAGAATGCCGCCGATCAAAAGAAAGGCGAATAACTTTTTGTTAAACAAGTCGGCGGCTTCCGCCGAATCGGTTTCCAGCGCGTTTAGCAGCATGATTTTGTCGATGGCGATATGATAATCCGCCATGAAATAAAGGCAGACGGCGTTGGTCATAAGAAAAAACACGGCCAGCGGTTTGGCCGTTTTCGGCCACAAAAGCAGATTGCAGGCGGTGAAAAGAAACAGAAAAACGATCAGGTTGACGCTAATGAAGTCCCAGCCGGAGCCGGTGACGGCATAAAGTTTTTGCAGAAAAATGCCGTTGTAGGCAAAGAACAGCAGAAAGGAAAGCAGAAAGTTGTATACAAGAGAACTGACTGAAGCGGCGGATTTGAACATGGAAATGCCCCGAAATTGACAAATTGTTCTGTTGATAGCCATGCCCGCCGGCATTTTGGCAAATGATCCGGGCAGACGAAACTGCCCGGACACAGGCACAACCGGTGTGCATAACCAAAAGAGACATTACATAAAAATTGCCGACCGGTCAACCGGGCGGAGATTATGAAAAATAAAAACCTGCGGAAAGAAAGGCGTTTTTGGCGGCAAAGCCGCGACATCGTCCGGATCGGGTAAGGAGCCTCATGAACTTTTGTCCGTTTTTTTCTTTCGCCGTTTTATTCTTTATGTTCGAAAATAAGCCTTTAATCTGAAAATAATCTGAAAATTTGCGAAAAAGTTATTTATCCGCGTATAAAAGACAGATTTTGCTTGCAAAAAATGACGGCGTTTTTAATCTGAACAAAGAGAGGAAAAGGGACGGCCATGAAACTTTTGTTGGCGGAAGACGATATAAAACTGGGGGCATTGGTGAAAAGCCTGCTTGAGTTTTCCGGGTTTGAAACGGAATGGGCCAAGGACGGCAGAGAAGCGCTGGAACGGATCAGGGAAGCGGCCGCCAGCAGTTATGACGTGATTATTCTCGACTGGATGCTACCCGAGATCAGCGGCATCGAAATCTGCCGCCTGTTGAGAAATCCGCGCAAATACAATTATCAGGGCGGGATTATTTTTCTGACTGCCCGGGACGGCACCGACGACTGCGTGACAGGGTTGGAAAGCGGCGCCGACGACTATCTGGTCAAACCGTTTGAAAACAAGGAACTGATTGCCCGTGTGAATGCGCTCGGCCGGCGTAAGGGCAGGCCTTTCGTCGACGACATTTACACCAAGTCCGGCGTGGAGATGAACAGCCGCACCGGGATGCTGACAGCCGACGGAAAGGAGCTGAAGCTGAGCCGGCGCGAGTTTGAACTGTTCAGGCTTTTGTTTGTCAACAGCGGACAGATTATCCTGCGGGAGACGATTCTGGACAAGGTATGGACGGACAATCCGGAAATCAGCCCGGCCAGCCTTGACGCTTACATTTACATCCTGCGGCGCAAAATACGCGAATTTTCCGGACGAATCAAAATCCGTCTGGTCAAGGGAATCGGTTATGTTTTGGAGATTGAGAAGTGACGGATAAAGTTCGCCGGCGGCTGGTTTACAAATATACGGCGATTATTGCCGTGATGCTGCTGTTTTTTGCCGTCGGTGGGTTTGCTATGTGTAAATACGCGGTGCAAAAAGTGATTGCCGACACCATGTATGATGCCGTTGTTGCAGAAGTCAGGGAAGCCGAAGACGCCGGGGTAAACGAAAATACGCCGCTAAAGGAGATATCGGCGACTTCCGATATCGGGTCGATTTACAGCTATGCCTATTGGTTTGCCGGCGACAGGCTGGTTTTTGCCGAACATCCGAAAGATCCGGCGGTCGACGCGGTTTGCCGGCAGAAGATTGCCGAGCCTTTCGCGGATAACAAGCTGCAGTATTTTTCGCTTGACGACAACCGCGGCAGGCGTTGGCAGTTTTATATGCTGGCGGGCAGGGATGGCAACCGGCGGGTGGTGATTTTGGTGAATGTGACGCCTTTTAAGCTGTTGTCGCTGCGTTATATCTATCTTTTGCTGGGGGCTTTGCTGCTGATGCTGACGGTGGCGTGGACGGGCGGCAATTTTCTGGCTGACCGTACCATTGCGCCGCTGATCAGAACGCTTGAAAACCAGAAAAGGTTTGCCGCAGACGCTTCGCACGAACTGCGAACGCCGCTGGCGGTGCTGCTGTCTTCGCTGGAACTGTTGGAACTGCAGTATCCGAAACAGCCGCTGGTGGCGGGAATGAAAGAGGAAGTGCTCGGTATGTCGACGCTGATCGGCAATCTGCTGGAACTGGCGCAGACGGACAACCGGCAGCCGCTTATCCGCCGGGAGACTTTCGATTTGAGCATGCTGGCCGACTGGGCGGCCGCCGGGATGACGGGACGCCGGAACGTGCGGGTGATAAACGGCAGTGCCGGCGCGGTGCCGGTCAGTGCCGACAGGGAAATGATCCGCCGGCTGCTGCTTATTCTTTTGGACAACGCCGTCAAGTACAGTCCGGAAAACTCGCAGGTGACGGTGCGGGTCTTAAAAGAAGACAAAGGCTGCCGGATTGAAGTTGAGGATCAGGGAATCGGAATTGACGAAAAAGACATTCCCCATATTTTCGAACGCTTTTACCGGGCGGACAAAACCCGCAGCCGGCAGACGGCGGGAACCGGCCTCGGGTTGTCCATCGCCATGGAAATTGCGGAACGTCACGGCGGCATCATTGAAGTCAAAAGCACGCCGGGAAAGGGGTCCCTGTTTGTCGTGCGGTTGCCGGACGACTGATTTTTTGTCAATTTTTTGTTGACTGATCGCGAATGAAAGCATACAATGAAAATGTTTCACTTAATTATTAACTAATTTTTTTATTTATGAACAAAATAACATGTTATCAGAGACTGGTTCAGGCAATTGTAAACAATGCCAGGTATGGAGAAAATTTCGAGTACGAACTTGAAAGTTTTCCCGGTTTTGCCCGCCGCGGCCACAGCGAACGCGAGTTCAGAGACTGGGTCAAATGCATCAAATGGGTGCTTGACGTGCTGCAAACTCATGACGGAAGTCTGAACGCCAAGAAGGAATTCTGTCGTCAGAGCGTTTCGTCCGCCGGGTTGTATGCCGTTCCCCGTTATCGTCTGCGCGAAGAAGAACTGCAAATCATTGCTTCGGCCGAAAGGTTCGGACGCGGTGACGGCGGCGAAATTCTGAAGTACGGAAACAAAAACGTCGTTTCCTACGATTACCGTCACATTCCGCGACGGGAAGGCGGGCGCAAGGACGTTTTGGTCGTTTTTTCCGGCGCTCCCGAAAGCGCGGTGAAGGCGGCTGAGGCATTGTACTGCTATATCCGTATGCATAAGGCTCTGCCCGACGGGGTTATGTTCCTCGGTTTGCAGGACAACCAGAACATGACGGAGTTTTGCCCGCAGTTCAAATTGCGCAAAAATTCCGAATACCGGATGTATCTCCGTCAGATGCTGCTGCTCGGCGTTCCCAAAGGACTGCTCGGCAAACTGCTGATGACGCCGAAAGACACTTCGACGG
Organism: uncultured Azospirillum sp.; assembly: GCA_902489795.1. Taxonomy (GTDB): domain Bacteria; phylum Pseudomonadota; class Alphaproteobacteria; order RF32; family CAG-239; genus JAFUYI01. Next base: position 37,113 of record CABUBU010000008.1, on the reverse strand, counting down.
CGGAAAACATCGAGTTGGTTAAGGAAACTCTGGCGCATTACGGCGTCAGTGAAGACGTAAACCTGATCTGCGTGACCTATCCGCTCTATCAGATGCGGGTGGCAACCGAATTTTCGTTCGGTTTGCAGGATGTTGCCAACGCGTGGGTGCGCATTGCCGATATAGAGCCGAAGATGTTTTCTTCCGCGGCTTACGGAGCCATGGTTTCGCAAGGCGTGATAGCGGAAGAGCGAATCGGCCGCCGGGTTAACGAAAATCTCCGGATTTTCAGTTATGACCGGCTGGACATGCAGCTTGCGGACTTAACGCTTGCCAACGGCGTGGCGCATCTTTTCCGCGAACACGGAAAAACCCGTTTCGCGTTGCCGAATCTGGGAAGTTATCCTGCTGAATACAAGGCGCTGGCGCCTTTGTTCCTGGCCTATTCCTATCCGAACGTGATGGCGGAATTGTGCGGAACGGACGAAACCGTTTCCGCGGTGCTGAAGGTGATCCGCGCGCTGATGCTTGACGCTTACGACGAAGGCGCAAGCGGCAAGGCGTGGGATGCCCAGCAGCTGGAAAATACCCTGAACATGGGGTATAAGCTGGCCGCGGAAGGGTTGGTTTCTCCGGAGATCCTTGTCAAAGGACGCTATATGGAGGAAGACAAGTTCCTGAAGGCGGTCGTTGATTATCAAAGCCGGGTAAAATAGTAAGAACGGCTTTGCGACGTGTTTGAAAAATGCGAGAGGTTTTAACCTCCCGCATTTTTTTTTGAGTTTTCCGGCTTGTTTTAAGTGCGATAACGGGTTGTTATAAAGACAAAAAAAATATTTTATCCTTTCTTTCGGAGGATCGCAAAAAAAGGATCCTTTTTTTGCTACGCAAACTTATCGTATCACTTTTTCCGTTAAAAGCCACTTAATATATTCTTTCGTCTATCTTTTTTACAAATCTTCCGCATTCCTTTTTTACGGCCAAAAAAAGGATCCTTTGAGTGCGGCGGCATTTGCCGGACGCGTTGTTCGGGAGATCCTTTTTCAGGTTAATTTTAAGGAGATTAAACAATGAGTAAAATTGATGACTTGAGAGGAAAACTGGCCGAGAGAAAAGGGAAGAGCGCGGATGCCGTTTTAAGGGCTTCCAGTGCCGAAAATCCTTTGTCACAAGAGGAAATTTTGAAATATGCTAAAGAAAACGGCGGTATGTTGTTTGATGTTGAAAAGGTCGGTATCCCGGTTGATCTGACCAAAGCCGTCGGCGGCGAAAAAGTGCAGACCAAAACGCTGGCGCGCGACGGACGGGTTATTGAGGAAACAAGCAATGTGGCAAAAGAAGGCTTTGCGATTGACAGCCGCAAATGCCTTGACGGTTCTCCCGATCAATATGCGAAAAAACCGGAGAAAGCCGGCAGCAACAATTATACGCTTGACGACGGCAGAACATTTGCCGAGATGATGCCCGGCGAAACAGCCAAAGCCCATACCGTTGGCGGTGAACGGAGAAAAGCCATGGTTGCCGAAAACGACATGTATCTGTAAGCTTCGTGGGGAGAGGTACAGTTTGTGGCCAAAGGCGGTTTGGTGACCTTTATGGGAGATGAGGCCATCGGCAACAACAACCCCTGCGACATGGTTATTGCAAACGGTGATCGTAAGGGAAACAAGGTATTGACCGCTTCCGGTTATGAGATCAGGAAGGATCTGGAAAACAGCGGCGTCGAACTTTCCGACGGTGCGAAGAAGTTTTTGCAAGTGGCTGCCGAAGAAGACCGGAAAAACCCGTATTTGCCGAGAGGAAAAGGCAAAGATCTGGAAAATATGTAATTTGTGTCCGGCAGCGGTTTTCTGACTGCCGTTTTGTACTGGGAACTTAAGAAACCGTGCCGTTCGTTTTTGCAGAGGGAAAGGTGTGCTGCTTACGGCTTTCGACAGAGGGAGAACTTTATCTGAATTGTGTGTTTTCGGGCGGTGTCGGTCGTTTGAAAACAAAGCCTCCGGAAGTTTTCCGGAGGCTTTTGCTGAATAGAAAGCGGCGTTTGTTATTTCGTTTTTCTTAGCAGGCAGTTCAAAACGCGGACGCCGAAGCCGGTGGCGCCTTTGGGCGTCAGCGGATGGCCTTTGTCGTCTTTGTCGACGCCGGCAATGTCCAGATGCGCCCATTTGACGCCTTCTTTAATGAAGCGCTGAAGGAAACAGGCGGCGGTGATGCCGCCGGCCAGCCGGGGACCTGTGTTTTTCATGTCGGCGATGTCGGAATCCATCAGCTTGTCGTATTCCGCGTTAATCGGCAGGCGCCACAGTTTTTCGCCGCTCGTTTCGCCGCATGCGGTCAGCTCGGCGGCAAGTTTGTCATCGTTGGCAAACAGGCCGGCGTATTCAAAACCGAAGGTCATCATGGTAGAGCCGGTGAGGGTGGCGACGTCGATGATTTTCTTAACCCCGAATTTTTCCTGAATGTACCACAGGCAGTCGCCCAGAACCAGCCGGCCTTCGGCGTCGGTGTTAACGATTTCCACCGTTTGTCCGGACATTGAACGGACGATGTCGCCGGGACGCGTTGCCGAACCGGAAGGCATGTTTTCCACCAGGCCGACCACGCCGACGACGTTAACCGGCAGTTTTTGCAGGGCGGCGGCCTTGATTGCGGCGACAACGACGGCGGAACCGGTCATGTCGCCTTTCATGTCGCCCATGTTGGCAGCAGGTTTCAGGGAAATGCCGCCGGAATCGAAAGTGACGCCTTTGCCGACCAGACCGAGGTCGAATTCTTTGGCGTCTTTTCTGCCTTTCCATTGCAGCACGGCCACCCGCGGGGAATTGACCGAACCTTGGGCAACCGACAGCAGCATGTCCATGCCGAGGTCATGCAGTTTGGCTTCGTCGAGAACGGTGACGTCGATGCCGAGATAATCCAGACGTTTGATGTCGGCGGCATAAATTTCCGGCGTGAGGTTGTTGGCCGGTTCGTTGCAGAGGTCGCGGGCATAGCGGACGGCGTTGGCCAGAGCGCGGTTGGCGGCAAATTCCTTATCGTCGATTTGCGTTTCGCTCAGAAATTCGACTTTTTCCAGTTTGGGGTAGCTGTCAGCCGTTTTTTTGGTGAAATATTTGTCAAAGCGGTAGCCGCCGAGTTCCATTCCGAGAGCTATATCGGCTGCGGTTTCGCCGGCGGAAAGCGGGTTCTTTTTGTCGGCCGGAACGAAGATTGCCGCTGTTTCTTCGCCGCTGACTTTCTTATAAAGTTTGCCGCCGAGAATCTGCAGGTCAAGCGCGTTTGGCCGGACGCCCGTGCCGGCGGCGACGACCCGGGTTTTGCCGTTGAATATTTCGGCGAAAGTTCCCGCTTTGCCTTCAAATTTCTGTTTGCGGACGGCGGCTCTGAGCGCGGCCGCTTCTTCTTCGGAAATAAACTTTCCGGCGTTGATGCTGCTGCCCGATGTTAAGATGACTTTGACGCCGGCGGCGCTTTTGGCGCCGGTTGAAAATGTAAATTCGGTCATTTTTCTCCTCCTGCCGATAATTTGCCTTTCGCCGGCGGAAAACACCGCCGGCCGAACTGTTGTCGATAAAATGCAATATAGCGGTTAAATGATAAAAAACTCCTAATATTGTTAGACTTTTTAAAAAAAAGAAGTTATAATGTGACAAAATTTAATAAAACGGAGCGGCGGCATGGCTAGTAAATCTCGCAGAGAAGCGGTGGAATATCTGAAATATCTTGCCTTTGCCAATGAGACGATAAACAAGGCGATGAGTGTTTTCCGGCAGCTGCCCGAGGGCGAGCCGAAACGGCAGATGCGCGAACTGCTGCGCCATTATCTTTACAACAACAATTATGCCTGCACGATTACGCCCGAGCGGCCGATTGAGCCGGAGTATAAAATGCTGATCCGCGATGACTGCAACGGCGACATCTATGCGGTAGACAAGAACTTTCTTTCCTTTCATTACCGTTATGCGTTGAAAAACGCCGGGTTGGAGAAGCATGCTTCGGAAGAGTACATCAAAGCGCTGGACAGAAACAAAGCGTGGAGCGACATGTGCGAGTTTCCCACTTACCATTCGGTGGAAGGAGCGGTGTTGGCGCGGCTGATCGAAATGCAGCTGCCGCCCCATCTGATCAAAGCCATGAAGGTGCATGATTTTCGTGATTTCGTCCGCAATAATTGCGGCGAAGAGTTTGCCCGCTACCGTGAGCGCAAATCGTTTGTCAAAACTTTTATCAATGCCCGGGAAACCGAGTTTCGGGAAATGTTGAAGCGGAGCGGGACAGATTCTCGCTATGTTGATGCTTTGGTTGAAAAAATGTACAAAACGGGCGAAGCATGGGACGTCGTGGTTTTTGATGAAAACGGCAAGAGAATCGAAGGGCCGGAATTTGACCGTCATCATACCATCCCCGTCTATTCGCCGAACAATGTGACCAGTTTGAGCGAAGTTAACAGTTTCAACAAATTGTGTCTGATCGAAAAGAAATTTCACCGCTGGCTGCATAAGCTGGAACAGGCCAAAGTGAGCGACGACATGCTCTATTTTGAAAAAATCATGGTACCCGAACATGCCGCCTGTATTTTGAACTTTGAAACCTACATTGCGCACGATTTTTCCAACCCGGAACGGCGGCTCTTTCCGATGCGGCCGTCGGGCGAAAATCTGATTTATCTTAACAAGCTGGCGGAGATGACCTATAAGTTCAGTAGTCTGGTGCCCAATGCGAAAAGGGAGAAGACGCCCGACAAGTTTGTTCACCGCGGCGGCAAAGGCAGCCGCTGACAAACGCGGCCGGAAACGGCTTCTTATGACCGATCTAATATTTTTTGCGAGAAGAAAGTTGATGAGCAACATATATCAGGCAAACGAAGAAAATATTGCCAAAGCGGCAGAAGTGATTAAAAACGGCGGCTTGGCGGCCATGCCGACCGAAACCGTGTACGGCCTCGGCGCCAACGTGTATGACGCCAAAGCGGTGGCAAAGATTTTTGCGGTTAAAAGACGTCCGACTTTTGATCCGCTGATTTCCCACATCGCCGATTTTGACGCGCTGCCGGACTATGCTCTGGCCGATGAGCGGGCACTGGCGCTGGCACGGCGTTTCTGGCCGGGGCCGTTTACCATGGTTTTGAAGCGCAGGGGGCAAAATCCGGGTGTGGATCTGGCCTGTTCGGGGTTACCGACGACCACTGTCAGAATGCCGAAGCATCCGGTAGCGGCGGCTTTGATCCGGCAGAGCGGGGTGCCGATCGTGGCGCCTTCTGCCAATTTGTTCAAATCGGTGAGCCCGACCACCGCGCAACACGTTTATGACGGTTTGGGTGAAGCCGTCGATATGATTTTGGACGGCGGTGCCTGCTCGGTGGGCGTGGAATCGACTATTCTCGACGTCACCGGCAAAAACGCGGTTCTGCTTCGGGCCGGCGGCACCACGCTGGAAGAGATAGAGGACTTTTTAAATGAAAAAGTCCTGGTTTCCCGCGGCGAACCGGATCGGCCGAGCGCGCCGGGACAGCTGCTGCGCCATTATGCGCCGGGGCATAAGCTTCGTATCAATGCGGAAAAGGCGGAAGCCGATGAGTTTTATATCGGCTTCGGCGAACGCGACGGCGATTTGAACCTAAGCCCTTCCGGCGATCTGTGCGAAGCGGCGGCCAATCTGTTTGCCTTTTTGCGCCGGGCGGACGCACTGGCCGGCAGTCGCACGCTGGCAATGGCGCCGATCCCGGAAAACGGCATCGGCTTGGCGATCAACGACCGCATCAGGCGGGCGTCTCACGACTGATGTCGGTAAATTCGATGTCTTTCTGTTCCGGGTTGTAGCGGATGGAGAGTTCTCCGTTGCGGAGTTTGAGAGCTTCGCTGCCGAAAATCTCATACCGCCAGCCGCAAAGCACCGGGTTGTCTTTATCTTTGTAAGCCGCCAGTTTCTGTAAAACGGCATCGCCGGCGATCAGGCGGGAAACCACGCCTTCCCGTTGGGAAACGATTTTCAGCAGCATTTTTAACAGTTCGTAAAGCGCGGGCACAGCGTTGACGTTTTCGTTTTTGAGCTGTTTGGCCAGCTTGTTGTCGACGCTCATATGTTCCAGCTCGTCAAGCATTTCGTCGGCCAGCCGTCCGGAGGCGACGTCTTTGCGCATGCCGCGGATTTGCATCAGTTCTTCTTTGTTCTTCGGGCAGGCGGTGGCAATCATGACCAGAAAGTCGTCTTTGAGGATGCTTTGCCGGGGAACGTTTTTTTCTCTTGCCCGGCGTTCGCGCCAGGCGGCAAGCGCTTTTAAGGCCGAGAGCACTCTGACGTTGTGCGAGCGATGGCGAATTTTCATCCAGGCGTCTTCCGGCGGCGCAACGTAGGTGGTGCCGCGGGAAAGGATTTCCATTTCTTCGTCAATCCAGTGCAGCCGTTTTTTCTGTGTCATTTGTTCTTTGAGATGACGGTAGATTTTGAGCAGGTGGGTGACATCGCCGGCGGCGTATTCCAGCTGATGTTCGTCAAGCGGCCGAAGCTGCCAGTTGGACAAACGGTCGGTCTTGTCCAGTTCGATGTCGAGAACCGCTTTAACCAGCCGTTCGTAGCTGATGCTTTCGCCAAAACCGCAGACCATTGCCGCCACCTGGGTGTCGAACAGCGGCTGCGGGATAATGCCCGACAGTTCGAAAATGATCTCGACGTCCTGCCGGCAGGAGTGGAACACCTTGGTTACGTTCCGGTTTTGCATCAGCGCGAAAAAGCTTTGCAGGTCGATGCCTTCCGCCAGCGGATCGATGATGGCGGTTTCTTTCTCTGAGGCGACCTGGATCAGGCAAAGCAGCGGAAAATAGGTTTTTTCGCGGATAAATTCCAGGTCTACGGTAATGTACGGGTGTTTGGCCAGCCTTTGACAGAGCAGGTCAAGATCTTGAGTGTTGTCGATTGTCTGCATGGTTTGATTCCGTTGTTGGTTTTGACTGAAAAGCTTAACAGTACATGATTAATATTGTTTTAATAAATTATTTTGTTTTTTTATTGATTTTGTTTCGTTTTGGCCTAATATAGGCCGCATGCTAACCAAAATTTGAGGTTTTTCAGATGAACGAATATCGTAATTTTACCTGCGGGCAGCTGCGTGCGGCGGATGCCGGCAAAAGAGTCAAACTGGCGGGCTGGGTGCACCGCAAACGCAATCTCGGTAATTTGTGTTTTGTGGATTTGCGCGACCATTACGGCATAACCCAGTGCGTGTTTGACAGCGCTTCGCCGCTGTTTGAGAAAATGCAGGGGATCCGGGTTGAATCGGTGATCGGCATTGACGGCGAAGCGGTGATCCGCGAAAATATCAACAAAAATATTCCGACCGGGGAAATCGAAATCAAAGTCGACGGGCTGAAGGTTTATTCCGAGGCCGAAGTGTTGCCGTTTCAGGTGGCAATTGAAGACGACGCGCCGGAAGAAATTCGTCTGAAATACCGTTTCCTCGATTTGCGCAAGGAGCGCATTCACAAGAACATTCTGCTGCGTTCGGCGGTGATTGAACGATCCCGCCAGCTGATGCGTGAGCAGGGTTTTACCGAATATCAGACGCCGATTTTGACTGCTTCTTCGCCGGAAGGTGCGCGCGACTTTTTGGTGCCTTCGCGACTTAATCCGGGCAAATTTTACGCTCTGCCGCAGGCGCCGCAGCAGTTTAAGCAGCTGCTGATGGTGTCCGGTTTTGACAAATATTTTCAGATCGCGCCGTGTTTTCGCGACGAAGATCCCCGCGCCGACCGGTCGCCGGGCGAATTCTATCAGATGGATATGGAAATGAGCTTTGCCACTCAGGACGACGTGTTTGCCGTGATTGAGCACACGCTCGGCACCATTTTCAACGAATTTGCCAACGGCAAAAAGGTTGACCAGGCGCCTTTTGTCCGTATCCCGTTCCGCGAAGCGATGATGAAATACGGTTCCGACAAGCCGGATCTGCGCAATCCGCTGGTGCTGCAGAACGCGACGGACTTTTTCGGCAACAGCGGTTTCGGCGTTTATGACAATCTGGCCAAAGAAGGCAAGACGGTGAAGGCGATGACGGTTGCCGACATTGCCGACAAGCCGCGTTCTTTCTTTGACAAGCTTGATGCCTTTGCCAAGGAAGAAGGCATGGGCGGCATTGCCTATGTGGCTCTGGCCGCTGCCGGCGCCAAGGGAATTGCCCGTTTCTTCAATGAAGAAAAGATGAATGAACTGAAAAATAAGTTTGGCCTCAAAGACGGCGACGCAGTGTTGTTTATGGTCGGCGCCGGCGTCAAATTTGACAAGTTCAGCGGACGGTTGCGCAACAAAGTGGCGGAAGAGCTCGGACTGGTTGACGAAAACGCGTTTAAAATGTGCTGGATCGTCGATTTTCCGTTTTATGAGGAAAACGAGGAAACCGGTGCGGTCGAGTTTTCACATAATCCTTTTTCGATGCCGCAGGGAGGAATGGATGCGCTGCTTAACAAAAATCCGCTCGATATTCTCGCTTATCAGTACGACTTCGTCTGCAACGGGGTTGAACTGTTGTCCGGCGCGGTGCGCAACCATGAGCCGGAAATTATGTATAAGGCGTTTGAAATCGCCGGTTATGACAACAGCGTGGTTGACAACAAGTTCGGCGGCATGATCAGCGCATTCAAATTCGGAGCGCCGCCGCACGCCGGTTCGGCTTACGGTATGGATCGGCTGGTGATGCTGCTCTTGGATGAGCCGATCATTCGCGACGTGATTTTGTTCCCCTTGAACGGCAAGGCACAGGATCTGATGATGCAGGCGCCGAATTTCGTTACCGAACAGCAGATGAAAGAACTGCACATCAAAACCGATTTGGAAGAGAAAAAATAGTTTTCCGAACGAAAACGGGGGCGGCTGCGGCCGCCCTTTTTTTGTGTGTTTGAAACGGAGAAAGGGAAGGCGGGGAAAGGACAGAGAGAAAGGAACAGAAAGTGAGGGAGGAAAGGGAAAGTGAAGGAGGAAAACTTCGGCAGGCATGTCGGCGGATGTGAAAGAGAAAAAAGGCGGAGAAGAGAGGAACGGGAGAAGGAGCGGAAAATGCAGCAGGAAGAAAAACGCTCAACTAAAAAGTGTCGACTTTTTATGACGGTTGTGGTATAAATTATTCTCATAATGGAATGAGTGTTTTTAAAAGCTCCGGCAATGTGCCGGGGCTTTTTCTTTTTTCCTTTATAAAGCGTGAAACCGCCGCAGATTGCGGCGTTTTTTGTAATAGAAGATTCTCGGCCGAGCCGAGTTTTTTTGTTTTAAACTTTGGAGAAGAAAGTTTTTTTGAGGAGATGATAAATGAGTACTGAAACAAGGAGAATTTTGGAACAGATATTTAACGGACAGATGCCGGTTAAGAGGAACAATCCGAAACCGGGACAAAGTCCGTTTTATTATGTCGCTTTTCAATCCGATGACAACGATGAGGAACCGATTGCCGCGGATATGACGTACAACAAAGGTTTAGGCGAAAGTCCGGGCAGCCGGAAAACTTTCCTGCCGGCGGAAAGCGTGAACGGATTTCTTCCCGCCGTTCCGTCGTTGACCGAGCCAATGCCGGCAGGCGGCGCGCCGTTTGTTGCCGAACCGTATTTTTTGCGGGAATTGAGGCAGGATGAACGGGAAAAGGAACGTAAAGCGGCCGATGCGGCGTTGAAGGCGCTTTTAATAGGGGAAGAAGGCAATGTTCCCCATATGTACTTGGATACCGTCGGGGATGTTACTTATTGTGTTGGTCACAGGTCTGCATCGCCGGAAGAAGCAGCAAGGTGTCCGTGGTATAAAGAGGTAAGCGGCAACGTGGAACGGGACAGGACGAATCTGGCTGACCGGGACAGGGTTTTGCAGACGCATCGGTATGTTCAAACGCTGCCGTACGGGCAAAATTACGGGGTAGGTACTTTTGAAGACAGAAGTGACCTGCGGCTGCCGCTAGATTACTGTCTCGATTTGCTGGAGCGGGATTTGGCGGAACGTCGGCGGAATCTGCAAAAAACTTTTCCCAATTATGACAAAATGAGTCCGTATCTGCAAAACAGTCTGCTGGAGGTGAACTTTAACATCGGCAACATATCGCCTGAAAAATGGCCGGGTTTGTACAAAGCGGCGCGGGAAAAAAACGTGGAAAGCTTTTGTAAAAATCTGCACCGCAAAACTACGGACAGCGAAGGCAAGCCGATTGCCAACATGCCGAAGCGAAACGCCTGGAATCTGGAAAATTGTTTAAAAGGCCGTTTTTCCGATTAAACAGGTGACAAGTTGATTATATTTGTTTACTATTATGTGCTATTATTACTTGTTTTGTCAGTTAAGGAAAAAATTTAATGAAAGTGACGGGAGAGGCGGCGGCGCTTTTCTTGCTGATTTTGTCAGGTGCGGCGGAAGCGGGAGAGGCGGTTTCCGCGTCGGAGGAAAAATTTGTTGATGAAAGGTTTTATCAGGTCTTGGAACCGTTTTCGAAGATTTCATGGCTGACGATTTTGCGGCCGGAAAAGATTGTGCAGGACAGTCAGGTCGGAGCAGTCTACGAATGGACGGACTGTCGCCTGCTGGAAAACCGGATCGGTTACGTGAAATTTGAATGCGATAATCCTTACAGAAAAAATAAAGGGGGAAGACGAGATATATTAGAATATACGATAGAAGGGGAAGGCTATGAAGAAGGAACGCTGATGGTGAGACACGATTGGGTAGGATCAATGAGTTATTATACCATAAAAGATCTGGATTACGGCAAGGAAGCGGAACCGGCGGCAAAAGCGGACGAAGGAAACGGGAAAAGTGATATTCTGATTATCTGAAAGGCGTTTGCCTGTTTTCAGGTGACAGAGAGCTATAAAAGCTTTGCAAAACCGGGTCGGCATTTATGGCTTGACGAACGTCATCGTGACGGTTGATCCATGAAAGGTTTTTTTCTGCCAGTTGTTTTTGAGGTTTTTCGGCGGCCCGTTTCAGATGCCAGCCGGCGTGATCATACAGGAAACGACAAAAATGGAGGGAGAGGGAAGGCAGCAGCTTTTTCTCTTTCAGGTAATCGTAAACCATGTCAAAAGCTTTAACAATGTCAAGCAGTTGCGTGGTTGCGGCGGAAACATGGGTGATTGAGGCCGCGTTATCGGTGCGGTAACAGTAAAGCGGGCGGTTAAGCAGGCAAATTTTTCCGGCGGAAGTAATGGCTTTTACATGAAATATTACGTTTTCAAAAACGAATCCTTCCGGAAATTCGATTTTGCGCTTGCGGATAAATCCGCGGCGGTAAAGTTTGCACCAGACGGCAACCCGGTTGAATATTCTTCCTGTTATTTGTTGATAAGTAAAGGTGTCGTTTTCGTTTTTTCCGTAATGTGCGGCGGGAAGGTTGGCGGTTTTAACGCTGTTGTCGGTGTACGGAGAATAGCCGAAAAGGCAAATGTCCGCGTTGTGGCGGGTAATTTGCCTATAACAATGACGACAAGGCTTCGGGGTGCAGAAAGTCGTCGCTGTCAACAAACAGAACATATTGTCCTTTGGCTTTTTTTAATCCGGCATTGCGGGCGGCGGAAAGGCCGCGGTTGTTCTGACAAATAAGGCGAATGCGCCGGTCTTTGGCGGCGTAACGGCTGAGAATTTCGTTACAGCCGTCGGTTGAGCCGTCGTTGACGCAGATGATTTCAAACGGTAAAACGTTTGTTTGATCAGGCTGTCCAAACATTGTGGGAGATATTTTTCTACGTTGTAAACCGGAACGATAACCGAAATCAGCGGTCGGAAAAACATTTGCATCCGAGACCGGAGAGAAATGGAAAAGCGAAAGCCGCAAAACGTGATTTTCCGGCCTTTTGGGGTATATTCAAGTGAGAAAAGTCTGATCATGACAATGCCGCATTAAAACGTTCGTTTTTTTGCGGCACGCCTTAGTGTCTGCTTTGGCCGGGCAAAATAAGGAATTGACTTTATTTTTCTTTTTGCCTAGCATGTAGAAAATTAACTAACGTTTATGCATAGAAAAGCGAGAAGTCTGCGGTTGAATGAGCGACGGAAAAATGTTGCGGAGAAAATAATTTTTTTAATTGTAAAAAATGTTGTTGACATTTGTACGGAAATGCAATAGAACTGTTCCAGTTTATGACGATTGCCCCATCGTCTAACGGCAGGACAGCGCACTCTGACTGCGTTAATCGTGGTTCGAATCCATGTGGGGCAGCCAATTTGTACAGGCTTGTGATTTTTGGTCGCAAGCCTTTGTTTTTGCTTGTGTTTTTGCGGTTCGAATTGATGTGTTTTGACTGATTCCGGAATCGCCCGTTTTTTCGCTGTAACCGTTGTCCGGCAACGGTTCGGAGTTGGTGCCGTTAAGCCGAAAAAGTTTTGTACGAAACGACAGAAATCGGATGGAAAGTTTTCCCGGTTGATATTTTAAAAAACGATCTTATAAAATAGTAATATTTAAGAATTTTGATTATGATTGAAACAATTGTTGAGATCATCGTATTGATGGTTTGTGTCGCAGCACTTGGCGCCATGGTGTATTGTCTGACAGGTTCCATGAAGTTTTACAAGGAAGAAAAGCGTAAAAGAATAGAATCAGAAAGGGTTTTACGTTCGTGGGGATATGAACCGCCGTATGTTGTAAAGAAAAGAGAAAGGCGGGAAAAAATAAAAAGATTCTTTTCGCCGGTTTTCTTTGTGAAGAAAAAAACTTCCGTTTAAGGAGGTTTTTTTTATGCTTTAAACGTTTGCATAAGCAGATGGTTTGCCGATATGGGGTTTGAATGCGGGGGCAGGAGGAAAAACGGCAAGTGTTGTTTGCGTCGGCGGAGGGGAACTTGTGATGTCGACTTCGGTTGTGCAGCGTATCGTTTGTTTTTTGATATTTCAGATGATTTTTGCGATCGCGGAAAGGTTTATTTAAAAGCGGGAAAAAGAGGTTATTTGGTTGGTTGAACAAATGTTGAAGGAGATTCTCATGAAAACAGGAAAAAACATTTTGACACTCGTTTTGGCTGCCATCAGCAGTTTGGGCTGTGAATGTGCGTCTGCGTCCGAATTTTCGCAAACGATGACATTGAAAACGGATGCAGTTTTGTCGATAAACGCTGGCCGGCGTATGTTTAACCCATCACAAGGAGTATTTAAAATGTCTCAAAACAATACAACGGAATCAGCCGGCGCCTGGGAAGCAACCAAGGAAGGAACCGCTAAGGCAGGGAGTGCGGTTGCAGAGAAGTCCGGCGATGCTTGGGAAGCGACCAAGGAAGGCTCAGCCAAGGCATGGGACAAGACCAAGGAAGTGAGCGGTGATGCTTGGGAAGCAACCAAGGAAGGAACCGCTAAGGCAGGGAGTGCGGTTGCAGAGAAGTCCGGCGATGCTTGGGAAGCGACCAAGGAAGGCACAGCCAAGGCGTGGGACAAGACCAAGGAAGTGAGCGGTGATGCTTGGGAAGTAACCAAGGAAGGAACCGCCAAGGCATGGGACAAGACCAAGGAAGCAGTTTCGGGAACAGCTGACTGACGGATTGCCCGGCTGTCTGTGCAATAAAACAAAACTCCGCGTTTGCGGAGTTTTGTGTTTTTACGCTTTAAACGTCTGCATAAGCAGGCAGACTTCAGGCACATCAGCCCGGTTGCAGGGCTTCGGAGTCGGGTATTTGAGCTTTAAAGCGGTTTAGACCGCCGGCGCCGGCCGGCGGGAGTTTATTTTAACTTGATCTGAGTTGTTGTGCAGTTGTCGTTGGAAACGGTACCCATGAAAGCATTCATGTGAACCTGACATTTTTCGATGGTCAGGCCGTTGTTGCCGTCTGACGAAATGCCGGTAACAAAAGGGCCGGCGTTGGTGCAGGCAGTCAGCAGGGATACCAGTACGGCAGTTAAAATTTTTTTTATTTTTACCTCTTTATGTAGTTAAACGGCTACATTATAGAGTAATAATATGTAATATAAATACTTAAATCTTTTTTTCCCATTTTTTTGCGGAGGTCATTGTTTGCCGAATGACGGAAATGACCGGTTATGCCGCGCCGGGAAAAGCTCTGCGTTTGTTTTTTGCCGGGAATTTGCGGAAGTTGTCGGCGCCGCGTTTATTTTGCGTTTGCAAAATGCGGAAACAGGCAATGACGGTTAAAAGTCGAATTGCAGTCTGACGTTGATTTCCCACGGGAGGGTTACTTTGCCGCCGGCCTGAGCGGCCGCTTCGACCTAGGCCGACCAGTCGTCTTTCAAAGCGGCATTGAGACCAAGGCCGAATTCGTAATGTACGGAGGACAGCTTTTCGGTGATTTTGTAATCCGCCACTTTGACCGCGATTTTTCCGTCCCGGTCATAGACCGGATTGAAACGGCCGTACGCTTCGATCTGAACATTGTTGTCGAGTTTGAAACTGCGGCCGGCGGCGGTTCCCGCTTCGGTGCTCAGATAGTCGGCGTCGGAAGCGTTTATCAGGGGATTTAAACTGGTGCGGTAACGCAGGCCGTTGATCATCATGTAATCTGCTCCGACGGACGGTTCTATGAACCAGCCTTCGGCGAAATCGAACCGGTGGCCGGCGAAAACGGAGGCCTGCCAGCTGTTGGTGTCGTCTTTGAATTTGATGCGGCGGCCCAGGCTTTTGACCCATAATCCGTTTTTGGGAGAGGAAGAGCCGGGGGCGGTGCGGAGGTGGTTGTATACCGGACTGAGGTGAGTGTAGAAAAGCGAAGACAGGAGGCAAACGTGTTTTTGGGATCAGGGAAGTGTCTGTCAACTGTTCGGTGCGCACCAATACCCAGTTGCCGTTTTCTTCGCGGAGATTGTAGTGAAAGGCACCGATGTCAACGGCGTTGCCGACCAGGTAGAAACTGTCGTGCGCGCCGGCTGCCTCGTCTATGATTTTGAATTCGGAAGGCAGGCTGCTCTCCATGCTGTAGCCATGAATGACAAGGCCGAAATTGCCGTCTCTGTTCCCAATGTTGATATGGTCGGATTGGTTTTGGCTTAAGTTGCTATTCAGATAAAAACGTTCCCGGCCGTCTGAAACCATTGAATGCCCTGTTGAAATACGGTGGTGCCACCGCTTTCTATGTTCTGAAGGCTGCCGATGACGGTTGTGTTCCAGGTGTGGCCGCCGGCGTTGACGTCGATCGTTCCGTATGAATCGGCACTTGAAGAATAGTCCCTGTCATTGATTTCCATTACGCCGTAATATTGGACGTCGGTATTGTGGAAAACGCCGCCTTTTAAAACTTCCTGTTTGCCGTAGGGAAAATGTTGTTGTTGTATGTTGTTCCCCCGTTCATAACCTGTTGAATGCCGGAAACGGTGAAATTTTTTGCTTCGCCGAAGGCCTTTTGGGTGATGACGGAATGAACGTCGCCGTCGTTGACGACGGTGGCGGCCGGAATTTCGACGGTAGTGATGCCGGCAGCGGCCGGCAGGACGATGAAAAACAGCGTTAATGTATATTTTTTCATGACAAACCCCGATTTGCGACTGTTGTGCGGATACACGTTCAAAGATATAATTGCCGATGGGAAAAATTAACGCCGTCGGCGGCCGGTTGTCTGATATGTTTGATTTTGCGGTTGCGTAATCGGAAATTTATGTTAGCCTGAAAACAATGACGTTTATTCTGTTGCTTATTTCTGAACGGAGAGCTTATGGCTGATTTTACGGTAATTGAATTATTGCTGCTGCAATTGTTTCTCATTTTTTTTAATGCGGTGTTTGCCTGTGCAGAGATTGCGGTCATTTCGGTAAACGAAAACAAGTTGAAAAAACTTTCCGAGGAGGGAAACAGAAAGGCAAAGCGGCTGCTGTCTCTGACGGCACAGCCGGCAAAGTTTCTGGCTACCATCCAGGTCGGCATCACTTTGGCGGGGTTTCTCGGCAGCGCTTTTGCCGCCGACAATTTTTCGGATCGTATCGTTGATTGGCTGGTTGCTTCCGGCGTGACGATTTCTCCGGCCAGGCTCGATGTGATGGCGGTTATCGGAATTACGCTGGTTTTGTCTTACGTGACGCTGATTTTAGGTGAGCTGGTGCCCAAAAGAATCGCAATGCAGAACGCGGAAAAGATCGGTTTGGCGATGTCGGGGCCGATTTATGCGGTGGCTAAGATATTTGCCCCGCTGGTGTGGTTTCTGACGGTTTCGACCAACACGGTGCTGAAGGTGCTGGGCATCAGTCAGGAAAGCCGGGACGAACAGGTGACCGAAGAGGAAATCCGGATCATGATTGACGCCGGCAGCAAAAGCGGCGTGATTGACGACATCGAGAAAAATCTGATTCATAACGTGTTTGAATTTGACGACAAGCTGGCGGAAGAGGTGATGACTCACCGTACCGAAGTGGCGTTTCTCGATGCTGACGACACGCCGGAAAAATGGGAACGGGAAATGATCAATACGCGTTATTCCGTTTATCCGGTTTTTCGCGGCAGCAACGACAACGTGATCGGTTCGCTCAGCATCAAGGACTACTTCAAATTCAAAAACCGGGATAAAGAAGAAATTTTGAAACAGGCGCTAAAGCCGGTACAGTTTATACCCGAAACGCTGCATGTGGACGATTTGTTCAAGAGCATGCAGAAAAGCCGCAACCATTTTGCGGTGGTGGTTGATGAATACGGCGGCGTTGACGGCATCGTCACCATGAGTGACCTGTTGGAAGAACTGGTGGGCGATTTGGAAGACGACATGACGGCGCCGCCGAGTTGTCCGGATATTGAAAAGGTAAGCCGCAGCGTGTGGCGCATCAGAGGGGCGGCTTCCGTCGATGAAGTGAGCAAATGTCTGGGAGTTTTGCTGCCCGACGACGAATGCGACACTTTCGGCGGTTTTGTCTTGTCGCTGATGGGTAGTATTCCGGAAAACAAAACGAACGTGAAACTTGAATACGGAAACTTGAAGATCAAGGTTATCGGCGCCAAAGGTCACCGAATCGAAGATACGCTGGTACGGGTTGACGAGGGGAAAACGTCGGCGGAAAATTGAAACGCTGCAGAAAGAAAAAACTTACCGAAAATTTTGTCATATGTTATATGCTGACATTACAGTTCATTATTTTAGCAACAATTAAAAATTTTTCAAAATGGCAACAAAAACATTTACCATTACGAATGCCAATGTGTCTAAAACCTTTGAATTTCGGATTAAGAAAGGCGAAATGCTGAGTTTTTCAAACCGGAGCATCAGCACCGACTTCAACGGTAAAAAACAAAACAGCGTAAAAGGCATCTGGCGGACACCGACCGAAACCCTGGAGATTGTCAGCAAGATAGAGGGAAGCTGGCGTGTTTTCAACAAAAACGGCGATCGGCATTTCGTGCCGAAAAAGCCGGGCAAAGGTGAGGTGAAGGTTGTTCTCGTGTTTGAAGAAAAGGGAAATATCGGTTGACAAGCCGATAAGTGTATGAAAAAGGAGTGCGGCGGTTGGTCGTATCTCCTTTTTTTATGGTTTGAACGTCTGCGTCAGCGGGCGGATGCCGATATGCAAATTCGTGCGTAAGGCCGGCGAAGTTTTTGAAACAGGCATTTGAGGTTTGAAACGGTTGAGGCTGCTGATGTCAGCCGGCAAGTGTTTATGGTAAAGCGACGTGAAAAGAGAGAGGAAAGCGTCGGCAAGGAGAAGGAGAGAAGGAGAGAAGGAGAGAAGGAGAGAAGGAGAGAAGGAGAGAAGGAGAGAAGGAGAGAACCTTTGCCAAGGATATTCGGCGTTGCCGGCAAAAACGGAGTTGTGCCGTTGGCCGGTGACGGGACAAAAGAACAAAGGAAATGTTGTTTATGCATGCGGCGGAAATTTGCGTTTGCCGTCCGGGATGGATAAAAGATAAGACCGGCGAAAGACTGACGCGGACGGATGGCGGGCCGGCGGCTCAAGGATGGGGTTTTGTGCGCATGCGGCGGAAATTTGCGTTTGCCGTCCGGGACGGATAAAAGATAAGACCGGCGAAAGACTGACGCGGACGGATGGCGGGCCGGCGGAAGACCGGCGTGAGTGGGCGGCGGAAAGGCCGGACAAAAGGCGGAGATGTTTGAAGATGATAAAAAAGTCCATGCCTTGGAGCATGGACTTTAAAAATAATCCATTTTCGGATTTCAGAGGATAATATGAGGCACAAAATGACTCATGTTATCCGTAATGCGTGAAGTCGTTTCCCGGATGCCGATACCGGCCGGTTCGCCGCCGATAACCCAGCTGCCGATAACCGGATACCAGCCGTTATGGGCGGGAATTTCCACCAGCTGCTGATAGACATGGCCCTCTTTGCCGTATTCTCCGCCCGATTCCTCAAGCAGCAAGCCGTTGCGGACCAGTCTGATGTTGGCGCCTTCGCAGGAAAAAACGGGTTTCCGGCAATAGGAAGAGAGTTTTTCCGGTTCAAAAAACGCCGGCAGGATATAGGGACTGTGCGGAAACAGTTCATGGAGAATCGGCAGTATGGCCTTGTCGGACATGAGGGATTTCCACAACGGTTCCAGCCAGCACATTTCCGTCATGCAGGCGTCGGGGTTCTGTTCAAACATCGTTTTCCACGGAAACAGTTTGAACATGCACGAGATCGGGGCTTCCGGCGAGGCATACAGCGTACCGTTGACATGCATGATGTCTTCGATGTCGATTTCTCCGGTTACCAGTCCGGCCTCGATGGCGGTGGCAATCAGATATTTCAGCGTCATGTTGTCTTCTTCGAAATCGCTGACGGAGGCGAAGAAGTACTGATCGCAGCGGTAGGCTTTGTGTATGTCTTTCCAGGAGGCGACCAGGCCTTCGTGGATGCCGTTGAACTGGTCGTTTGCGGGGAACACGTCTTCTTTCCACTGCCATTGGACGACTGCAGCCTCCAGGAGAGAAGTCGGCGTGTCCGCATTGAATTCCAGCATTTTCAGCTGACCGTCGACAAGGGCAAAGTCGAACCGTCCGTAAAGCGAAAGGTCGTTTTCTTCCCAGCTGCGGCGAATGAAATTTCGCACTTTTTGCGGAATCCGCAAAAGGTCGAGCCGGCGGTCGTCGTACAGGCATTTTTCCACCGCCCGACAATACATGTCGTAGCATTCAGCGGTTGCTTTTTCGATCTGCTCCACTTCTGACATTGAAAGGGTGTAATAAGCGTCTTCCAGCCAGTAGTCCTTATGAAAGGTGAAGCCCAGGTTTTCGACAATTTGTTGATAGTTGTCGCGCGGTTTAATGCTTTTTCTTTCCATAAATTTGCTGTCAGTTTAGTGAATTATGCCCCGAACGAACGCGAAGAACCCGATTTGAAAGCTTTGCCGGTCGAACTTTTGGGACCCGTGCCGTACTTGCTGCCGGAAGAATTCGGTTTGGACGAAGGTTTGTAAAAAGACTGGCTGATGCCTTTGGGAGCGTCGATTTTCAGTCCGTTTGTGTTCGTCCAGGAATTGCTGCCCGGATAGTAGTAGTACATCGGCGGATTGCCTGCGGAGTTGGAAGTTACGGCCCAGCGGTTGAGCGCTGCGTTGTAGATCCAGAAATTTCCGTGTTCGTCGCGGCGTTCTTCTTTGTCTTTGGGATTCTGCGGCAGGGCGGTTCTGCTTGTGCATGAACTGAAAAGAGCAAGAATCGATACCCCGGTTGCGAGAAAGACTTTTTTCATCGTTTTCATAATAAAGCGTTTTTAATTTGACAAAAAAATTGTTTCATAGCCGGGAATGATGGAGTGTTTTTGTTAAAAAGTCAAGAAAATTGTCTGCCCTTAAAGACAAATATTGACAAAACGAAGGCAGCGTTTATAATTGTCTTATCAGTAACAAAAGTGCAAAAGAGGTGTGTTATGGCAGAAGAGGAAAATCAACGGGAAGCGGACGAAGAACGGATGATCCGGCTGTCGGCTCCGGCCGTTTTGGACGATGAAGCGCTGAAAGCGGTGATGACGGAAGACATTGCGAGCAACCGACCCGAGTATATGGCCGAAGTGGCGGAAAGACACGGGCTTGACCTTGAACGGGATGCTGCAGCCGTAAGAAACATGGTTTATGAAGAGCAATTGGGGGTGATTGTTGAAACCTGTATTGCCAACGCGCTGGACGAGAACACGATCGATTCCTACACGCTTTTGCAGAGAGCCTGTTATTTCAGCCCCGAAGACATTGCCTATATGAACGCAGCGGAAGGTGAAGAACTGTCTGCGAACATTACCAAATATATCGAAAAGCGTTTGAGCGGGGTGGAGGTATTGACGCCGGTGATCCGCTTTACCAACGCGGTCAACGAAGCGATTTTGTATTCGACCGGCGACTATCCCAATTTTACCTCTTACAAAGCCAACCAGCTGAAGGAAAAGTTTGATGACAGCGGTCTGAAGCTGACGGATGAGGAAAGAGGCAAACTGCATTTTATCGCTTCCAGAATGTATCGGAAGCTGGGTGCGCAAGCCAGCCCGTATTCCGATAATCATACCGACGTGCAGGAAGCCGAGTGTCTGCGCAAAGTATTGATGCTCAGCCGTGATTACAAACTCATTTCCTATTGCCAGAACCGTTTGCTGGAGAAGAAAGACGAGCAGAACATTGTCCGGGCGTATAAACATGCGCTGACCAAAAAGCAGAGCAGGGCCGACATGTACAAGATCAATGCCGAACTGGCCGGGCTGTATCTGGCTCGCGCGAGGGTCGCCGGGTTTATGACGAAAAATTCGAGCAAAGAGATTGCCGCGGGCAAAGCCGTCAAGTATCTGCTGAGTGCTTATCGTTATGCTGATAAGGAAGACCGGCTGCCGGTGTTAAAGCAGATTGCTGACATTCAAATGGTGCAGGGAAACGTCGAAGGATGGATAAGTATCAAAGAAGTGATTGCGATGAAATTTTTGAAAGGCGAGGAGCGTTGTCTGGCTCTCAATTCCATTGGTGACAAAACCGGCAAAATCGAATTTTACCGGAAAGCACTTGAAGAATGCGACAAGGCCCGGATGCCGTCTTTGTCCAAAATTCATGTGCGGGAAGCGACATATGAAAAAATAATCCTGAAAGCAACGGACGAAACGGTTCGCAAAGAGGCGGAGCAACAACTGGCGGAGGCAAGGCGGCAAAAACAGCAGGCCTATCGGCAGCTGCTGGGCGGCGGAAAAGGAAAGGTCTGACGCCGGGCGTTTTGCAGCCGCAAGTTTTGCACATAACAAAAGCCCCGTTTGACGGGGCTTTTAATGTTCAGGTGCAGACAGGCGTTTTATTTGTCTTTGCCGCAGCCGCAGTGGCCGGAATCTTTTTCACCGCATTCTTTGCCGCACTGACAATTGTCGCCGCATTGGCAGTCTTCGCACTGGCAGTTCGGATTGTTGCATTTTCCCATTTTTTTCTCCTCTGAATATGTAAAGGTTGCTCAATCAATATAGTCTGCCGTTTGTGCGCTGTCAACGACTTACCATTGTTCAAGGGCGTCAAAAATGTGTCTGAGTTCGCGGGAGTCCTCTTCGCCGATGCCGGTGATGTAGAAGATTTCCCCGCGGGCGGGGTTGATGATGCAAAACTGTCCGCAGAGGTCTGCAAATCCGCGGTCGGCGGCGGTTTCTTCCGTTTCCGGCAGGGAAACTTCGGTACGGCGCGGGAGAAAGGCGTATTCTTTGGCGAAAACGGGATTTTGTTCGATTTGTTCAACCGCCGGCAGAAAAGAAGAAGGGTAAAACGGTTGCATATCGGTAAAATAAACGACAAACTTTTGATTTTCGTTGTAGAAATTGCCGTATAAAAGCGAATTTTGCAAATATGCGACGACGGACGGGGGCAGGGGAATCGTCTGCGCGGTTGAACCGGGAACCGCTTTGCCGGCGGGCGGAGTTTCTTTCGGACGGCCGAACAACAGGCCGCCGGCCGCGAACGCGGCAACAAGAAGGAAAATGAAAAAGATTTTTGACTTTTTGCCGTTCATGACGTTTTCTCCCGATTAGCATTTTATTATTGGCGGAGAAAGATTAAAGAATAATAAATTTTGTCGGCTTATGAAATTGCCGTTGACTGTTCCGCTTTTCGGCCGTTCGTTCCGGGCGCGGCGCAAGTCTTCCGGTTGGGACGGTTTTCGGCGTTTGTACGTTGATGCCGGCGTTTGAACCGAAAAAAAGCACTGCCGAAGCAGTGCTTTTTTGCCGAAGCGGAACCGGTCAGAACAATACCTTTGCGCTGAGGCCGAGGGTGTAGCTGTAATCGACGTAGTCGTTGTAGTTGCCGCCAAGATAGTAGTCGCCGAAAATGCCGACGGCGATGTTTTCTTTGACAAAGTAGTTGGCTTCCGCCTGTGCCCACCAGGTGTTGGTGTTGGTGCCGTCCAGAGTGAAGTCGTAACGGATACCCGCATCTACCGAATATTTGCCGCCGGTCTTGTGGAAACCGTTGAACCAGGAATATTCCATCGGGCGGTCAGCATAATCGATCCGGCTGTCGGCCGTAAACGAGGTGTAAGGCATCCAACCGTTTTGCAGGTCATAGCCCAATTTGACGTTGGCGCTGATTTCTTTGTACCATCTTTCGTCGTTGCCGCGATGACCGTACCAGCTTTTCGGGTCAAAGGTGTAGTAGGAAGCGCCGACCTGAGCCAGCCAGTTGCCGCGCTGCATGTTGTATTTGGCGCCGATCGCATAGTCGAAGTTGTGATCGTTGTTGTATTCCTGATTGGTAAGGCCTTCAAAATCGAACTGGTTGCCGATTTCCGCAACAACGGAGAAATTGTCGGTAACACCATAAGTGATTTCTTCGGATGCGCGGAAATCCTCTCCGGCGCCGGCGTTGTGTTTCAGCGAGGTGCGCTCATACTGCAGGGAAGTGTTTGACAATACCTTTCCTGCGCTCGGCAGGTACATCGGGGCAGTAATGTCTTCCGCGTTGGCAGCACCGGCAAACATAACGGCGGCCGTTGCCAAAAGAATAGTTCTATAGTTCATGTGAAGTCTCCTTGGTTATTAAAACTTTTGTGAATAAAAAATTATCACAAAAGTACTGTATCAGATAATTCGGAGATTTCAACAAATAAAAGTTTTCCGTTCGCATTTTGTGAGCACATGAAATGTTATGAAGCCGCCGCGGTTTCGTGAAAAGCCTGGTTTTGTCTGTTTTTCATGAAACGCAGCAAAGTCATGCGGTCGACTTTCAGTTGTCTGGCAATTTGCGCCTTGGGGACGTTTTTTTCGAGCATGGTGTTGATGCGTCCCTCAAGCCCGGTAAGTTTCAGCTTTTTGTTGCGGCGTCCGGCAGGGCGGCCGAGTTTTTTGCCTTCGGATTTGATCCTGATCAGCGCTTCTTTTGTTCGCTGCGAAATCAGGTTGCGCTCTATTTCCGCCGAAAGGCCGAAGGCAAAGGCCAGCACCTTGGACTGAATGTCGCTGCCCAGCCGGTAATTGTCTTTTATGGTCCAGACCTGGGCTTCCGCGCTCAGGCAATAGTGAAGGATGGTCATTACCTGCAACATGTTGCGTCCGAGACGCGATATTTCGGAAGCTATTAAAATGTCGTTTTTGGTGAGCTTTTTCAGCAATTTCCCGAGTTTGCGCTGACGGAAGTCGGTGGCGCCGGAAATCGTTTCTTCAAACCAGCGGTTGATGATGATGCCGTTTTTTTCGGCAAACTGCCTGATTTCAAAACGTTGGTTTTCCGTCGTCTGTTTGTCGGTGCTGACCCTTATGTATCCGTATATCATGATATATCCTTTTATGTTTAGCAGTTAATTCTCGTTCTGAGTTATAATTATAATTCCGAAAGTGCGGCAAAATAAGGTGTATTAAATTGCGATGTTTATATAAATTGTGTGTAAGGCAAAAAAGAAACGTAAAAACTTAAGCTTATAGCCGAAAGAAAACGGCTTCCCGCAAAAGGTGTGCAACTTAAACTGATTAGTGATGTTTTAATTGCTACCTGAGTTTGAGCGCGGCGTCCGAAATAATCTTTCCGGGGATTTGCAAACGGTAGAATATTTGCGCTTATGCCGTTTTTTTTGCGAGCAGCGCCGCAGTTTTGCTTGATTTTTGCCGGAAAGCTGCTTTTATAAAAGAACTTCGGAAAAAAATGGAACGGAAACATGTGGGAAGAGTACGGATTTGTCGGATTGTTTGCTGTCAGTTTCGGCGCGGCGACGATTTTGCCGGTCAGTTCTGAGCTGGTTTTCGCTTCAATGACGGGAGCCGGTTTTGATCCCGTCATCTGCATTTGGGCCGCGACTGCCGGCAACTGGCTGGGCGGTATGACGACTTATGGTTTGGGACGACTGGGAAAAACGGATTGGCTGAGCAAATATTTTAAGATATCGCCGGAACGGCAGGAACACATCCGCCGGTTTGCTGCCGGCCGTGGCGCCGCCGCCGCTTTTTTCGGTTTTTTGCCGGCGGTCGGAGACGTGATCGTTTTTGTTCTCGGATTGTTTAAGGCAAATCTGACGGTTGTCACATTGTCCATGTTCGTCGGAAAATTTTTGCGTTATTGTCTGCTGGCCTATGGCGTTTTACAGGGAATCGAGTGGCTGGATGCCCGGTGATTTCCGTCTGCGGCGGAAACGGTTTGTTCAGACCGGTTGCAAAATGTCCGGAAGGTTAATTTCTTTCACGGGAGAAGCTTATGAATAAAAATTTCAAATATACGATTCTTGCATTTGTTGGTTTGTTGATGTTTTCTAATGAAATATCCGCCAAAACAGCTCCCGGTTTTGATTGCAGTAATATAGCACGTGAGGAAGCATCATTTACCGAGGAGATGTTTTGTTACAGTGAATTAATACAGGAATTGGTACCCGAGATGAATGATGTATACTCAAAATTTTATGAAACTTTATCATCCAAAGAACAGAAAATATTAGAAGAAAGCCAAATTAATTGGCTTAACAACATTAAACATCAGGGATTTTCTGAATTAAATTCTTATCAACGTCGAGAGTTTTATTTTATTCAACATTATCAAAATAGAATTAATTTATTGAAAGATGCAATGACAGATAAAGGCAGATGGGCAAAATATTTAGAAGATAGGGAAAAGAACAGTCAGGATAAAGTTCGTTATTTAGAAAAAGTTGAAGAAGGATATTCAGATGTTTGCGCTGAAGTTGAAAAATTTTTAGCACACAAACACTCAGAAATAAAATTTGCAAAATTTGAATTTGAAAAAGGAGATGAAAATATTTTAGTAAGCATTGAAAGAGGCGGAATAGCGTCCGCATTATATTTTGATATTGATAATGATGGAAAAAAAGAAATTATAAAAAAACATTCCTCCACACCTCCTTCAACTTCTTTACCCCAAGTTATACAAACTACGATATATTATAAATCAGAAAATGATCAAAAAGAAAAAAAATATAAAAATGTAGGATGTTTTAGTACATCTGGTGCAGCAGAGTTATTTTCCTATAAAAACAAGAATTATGTTTTCGATATACCTTATATCATTGATAATAACTACGAAATATCAGAATTCTATAAAAATAATCATCTGAATAATTCAGATATGGAGTATCTGAGATTAGCTCAAGAGAAATATATTTATGAAGAACGAAACATATGTACTCCGGCCCATATCATAACATTACAACACTATAATAATGAAATGAAAGAGATATGTAAGTTTTCGTTAAAATAACTTGTGAACTTTTTCCTTTGTCTTTGCAGAGGATGTTACTCTGCAGTTTATGAATATGATATTGCGCAAAAAAATACTTCGGAGCCCAATGAATATATCTTTCTTTAGAGAATATATCTTTGACAGAAACGCAAGCTAAATAAAAGAAAAAGCCCTTGAATTTCAAGGGCTTGGAAACTGGTGCCGACAGAGAGACTCGAACTCCCGACCCACTGATTACAAATCAGTAGCTCTACCAACTGAGCTATGTCGGCATAAAAAATTATCAATTTTATATATGAAGATATGAAAATTGTCAATAAAAATATGTTTGCTTTTGCCGTGGAAAGTCAGGCCGCGTCGTAGACTTTTTTCTTTTCTTCGCGGATTTTTTTGTTGTTCATCGCCTGTTCCAAACTACCGAGTTTTACCGCTTCCGTATAAAGATTGATTTTATAATTGATTTTTTCCATATGCTTGTTCAGCATGGCCATTTGCCGCTCCAAGTTTTGCTTCTGTCGTTTGAACATTTCCAGCCGTTCGGGCAGGGTAGTGTCTCCCTCGCGGTACCAGTCGATATACTGCTTAATTTCTTTTAAGGGCATTCCGACTCCTTTCAGGCATTCGATCATTTTCAGCCAGCCGATGTCGCTGTCGGCAAAGACCCTCAGTCCGGAACTGTTTTTCCGAACAAAGGGCAGTAGCCCTTCTTTTTCATAGTAACGCAGCGTGTGTGTCGAAAGTTCCGTTTTTTTTGCAACTTGTCCGATCGAATATCCCATTTTTCCTCCTTTTTTCAATGCTAAACATAATTTTTTATAAGTCAATATGGTTTATCTTAAATCTAACTCTAAGAATTTAAGCAGGCGGTATTTTCATTTTAGAGCTTGCCTTAAGTCAAGATTTTTTTGCGGAGCAATGACGTTTCTGGGGCAAAGATATTTTCACTTGTATAATCGGGGCGGTTGTGGCAAACTTCTACAGATAGTTTATAAAAAAGGATCCGACTATGAACAGATTGTCCTCGGCGCGTTTTTGCGTTGTTTCCGGCAAATATCTTACGGTTGCCGGTTTGGTGCTGCTGGCGATTCGCAGTTTTGCCATTGAGATTTTCTCTTTTCCTCCCGAGAACAATTATATTGCGCCGGCCGGCCGGGTGATGGAACCGGAAGAGGAAACGTTTTCTTTTGCGGCGGCAAGCGATACCGGTGCCAAGAACGCGCCGATTGAGAGAATCGTTAAACAGGCGCAGGACGGCGGCAACCGTTTTTTGCTTTATCTCGGTGATTTGGTGCGTTACCGCAACATCAGCCATTTTCGCTGGATTGTTTCTGAGTTGGACGAAAAACTCGATTTGCCTTTTTACATGATTCCCGGAAACCATGAAATTGCCGACCGTTTCGGCAGCGACAACAAATATTTCTACCGGATGGTTTTCGGTCCTCTTTATTACTGGTTTTCTTACGGCGACGTCATGTTTATCGGTTTGGATTCTTCGGAAGAAAGGTATGATGACGCGCAGCTTGAATGGCTGGAGGATGTTTTGGAAAAAGTGCGTCCGCATTTCAGGTATTGCGTCGTCTATACTCACGTGCCACCGCTTACCGCCCCTTCGTGGCGCAAGCAGATTCTGACGGAGCCGTCGGTCGAGCGTCTGGGCAGGATATTGCAAAGGCATAAGATTGATTTGATTTTGGCGGCGCACATCCATCAATATTGGCGCGGGTCGGTTTGGGGGATTCCGGTTGTAACGCTGATGTCTTCGGGACAGAAGATTCGTTCCGACGTCAATAAATACGGATATGTCACGGTCAAGGTCGGCAAAAAGGGCATTGAAGAGATCCGGCCGCATTATCTGGCGGACAACATGGATGATGACAACGAATACATAGAGCTTCTGTTCAGCAACATTTTGGTCGACGACCGTTTCCTTGTCATTTGCCTGTCGGTCTTGGGCTGCGGACTGCTGTTGCTTGCCGCGGGGGTTATCGGCGGCCGCGGACGGTGACCTGCCGGCGGTTGTACAGATAGCGGCAGCCGATGCGGCGGATGACCCAGAAGTAGCCGCCGCTGACGACGGCCGAACCGCCGACCCAGGCGATCGGGCTGGCGTAGCAGATGCCGATATAACCGAGTTTGGCGGCCAGGTAAATTGCGGCAAATGCCCTTAAGGCCAGTTCAACAATGCTTGAGATCATCGGGATGACAGCCTTGCCCATGCCTTGCAGCGTGTTGCGGAAAATGAATATCTGGCCTAAGAAGAAATAGAACAAAATGCTGATATGCAGATAAGTTTCCGCTATTTCGATTACGTTGTGGTGTTCTTTCGATACGAAAACGGTGATGATGTGGGCGCCGTACGTATACATGACGGCGGCAAGGACAATGCTCAGGGCCAGGGAAATCATGGAACATTCAAACACGCCGCGGCGAATGCGTCCGATCATGCCGGCGCCGAAATTCTGCGCAACGTAGGTTGCCATCGCGATGCCGAAAGATACCATCGGCTGGGTGGCCAGCTGTTCGACCCGCATGGCCGAAGTGAAGGCGGCAATGGTGTCGGGGCCGAACGAATTGCAGACGCTTTGGGTGATGGTGGCGCTGACGGCGATGATGGAAAACTGGACGGCCATCGGCACGGCGATTTTAAGGTGCTGTTTGCAGAACTGCCAGTCCAGTTTCCAGTCCTCTTTCTGCGGGTGCAGAATCGGGTATTTTTTGCCGATGTAAAGCAGGCAGCAAAAGACGGAAACCGTCATTGCGCAGACGGTGCCGAGAGCCGAACCGGCAACTCCCATGCCTAGATGATAGATGAAAAATAGGTTAAAGGCTATGTTTAGTAAAGTGGCAAAAATGAGGAAGTAGAGCGGTGTTTTGCTGTCTCCCAGCGCCCGCATGAAACCTGACAAAAGGTTGAAGAAAACAATCGTGATGACGCCGTAGGAAATGATGCTGATGAAGGATTTGGCGTCTTGGGCAATTTCCTGCGGCACGTTCATGACTTTGAACAAAACGTCGAGCGAGACCAGCATGACGGCGCCGGCGCTTAAGGTAAAGGCTGAACCGAGCAGGGTGGCGGTGGTGACCGAACGGCGCAGGCCGCGGTAATCGCGGGCGCCAAAACGCTGGGCGGTGATGACTGTCAGTCCGTTGGTGAAACCGATGCTGACCAGCACCAGCATGAAAAACAGCGGTGCGGAAACGCCGACGGCTGCCAGCGCCTTGATGCCGATCAGACGGCCGGCGATAATGATGTCGGATATGCTGTAGAGCTGCTGAAATATGTTGCCGATCAGCAGCGGAATTGAAAATTTGACGATCAGTTTCAGCGGATGTCCCGAGGTCATATCCTGCATATTTTTCACCGTATGTCCAGAATGTTATGATAACAGGGGGTATAATCGATTTGATCAGATTGTCAATATGTATTTGTAACATAAATTTAAATAGCCAGTTCGAATTTTTTTGATTATAATCAATTTTCGGGGTTGTTGCCGCAGATTGTTTTTTGGGGATTTTTAATGTCGGGACGAAGGAAATGACACTGATTAATGACGAAGAATTTTCGGACGTATACATTACGCCGCAGAAAGAGGCTTTTATCTGGAGCCGGAAGACGCCTTACGGGCTGAGACCGGTGGTTTTTGACGATTATGAGGAATTTCTTACGGAAGTGGAAAAAGGATATGAAGGCGAGCCGAGTTATCTGATTATTTATAAAAGTTACAATTACCGGGTGGAGAGGACAAATTCCCTTTACGGCGTGCAATATTGCGTGCGCAAAATGCCGCGGGTGGTGCCGGATTTCAAAAATCTCGGTTTTCCGCCCGATCGTGGCCAGCCATCTTTGCTCTCTCGGCCGTGCGACGGGGCTGCTTCTGGTATCGGGTGCGACCGGTTCCGGCAAGAGCACGACGCTTGCTTCGCTGTTGAAAGAGTTTTTGAGCAAAGAAGGCGGCTATGCTTTTACCATCGAAAACCCGATAGAAATGCCGCTGGACGGAATTTACCGTTGTCCGAGCGGTGATTTCGGCCTGTGCAAACAGACGTCCGCGCCCGGCGGACAATGGGAGGAAGGGCTGAAGTCCGCCCTGCGTTCGGCGCCGCGGTATATTCTGCTCGGCGAGATCAGAACGCCCGACGTGGCCTGTCTGGCTTTGCAGGCGGCAATGTCGGGGCACCTGATTTTTTCCACCATCCACGCCAACAGCGTGCCCGATGCCGTCAATGCGCTGGTCAAATACGCCGGTTCCGGCGGCATCAGCGAAGAAATGGCCTATGAACTGGTGGCAGGCAGTCTGCTCGGCTGCATTCACCAGGTGCTGGTCGGAGTGCCGAAAAAACTGAAAGTCAGCACTTTATTTACCAACCCGGACGTGACCAAGCCCGATCAGGTGCGCAACATCATCAAAAGCGGCAAACTGAATTTTGCCACCGTGATGGAAGCGCAGAACATTAAAATGCTGAACGGAAAACCGCTGTTTGCGGATTACTGACCGGGCATGAAAGTCCCCCGCTTGCAGGGGACTTGCGTTTTGCCGACTATCGGCCGATACTATTCTTCGCCGAGAAAAGAGTTGACCCGGAAGCGGAAATAGTCGCCGAACGAAACCGGATCGGAAACCCGGTTTTCGAGGTCATCCAGCTTTTCAAAGCCGAAGACCGCTCCGTCGTTGACGCGCACCAGTACCACGCTTAATGGGCGGGAGAGGTTGTAGGTTTCGATGAAATTGTATTCGTCGTCGTTTTGATAGTTGATGATTGAAAACCCGTAAGCATTTTTGTAATAGCGGTCGTATATTTCCTCAATCAGTTCAATTGCCGCCGGACATTGTCCGCAGGGTTCGTTATTGAAAAAGACGAAGATCATCGACTGCCCGTAAGTCGGATTTTCTTCCCGAAAATATTGTTCGATCGGCGTTTCGGGGCCGGCGGCGCCTTCAAACACGGGCGTCTGCGCCCGCGCGCCGGAAACCGCCGTCAGCCAAAACAAAGCAAAAATGAGTTTTTTCATGTGGTTGTTCTCCGTTAATGTTGTTTATAACGAGGAACAGGCCTCCTTCAGCCAGATTTTTTCTTCTTCCGTCAGATAAGGAGAAACTTTTTGCAAAACGTCCCGATGATAATCGTTCAGCCAGCTTATTTCCTCGTCTGTCAGAAGATATTTATCAATCAGCCTTTTATCAAGCGGGGACAGGGTCAGAACGGCAAATTTCAGCATGCCGGACTCTTCGTCGACGACGATTCGTGCCAGATTTTCAATGCGGATGCCGAAAGCGTTTTCACGGTAATATCCGGGCTCGATCGAAACTATCATATTTTCCGCCAGCGGATAGGAGGAAGCGTGTAGGCTGAAGTTCTGTGGACCTTCGTGGACATTGAGAAAACAGCCGACGCCGTGGCCGGTACCGTGGTTGTAGTCCAGCCCGCGGCGCCACATGACGCTGCGGCAGATGACGTCTGCCGCGCTGCCGGAAACGCCTTGCGGCAGGCGTGAGGAGGCAAGAGCAATATGAGCTTTGAGAACGACGGTGAATTTTTCCGTCATCTCTTTGGCTGGACAGCCGAGGGCAACGGTGCGGGTGACATCGGTGGTGCCGTTGAAATACTGTCCGCCGCTGTCGATCAGCAGCAGCGAATTTTTCTCCAGCCGGGCGTTGGTGTTTTCGGTCGGCTGATAGTGGATGATTGCCGCATTGGCACCGGTGCCGGCGATGGTCGGGAAACTGTCGGAATAGAACAGGGGCTGCTGCTTCCTCAGTTCGTGAATTTTTTCGACGACGTCAAGTTCGCTTAAATCTTCGTAATTGTGTTCCAGCCAGCAGAGAAATTTGCAGACGGCGATGCCGTCGCGCAGGTGGGCGTCGGCAATACCCCTGATTTCCGTTTCGTTTTTGCAGGCTTTGAAACCAAGGCAGGGGTCAATGAGGGGACGGATTTTTATTTCGTGTTTTTCCATCATCCGGCGGACGGCGTCGGGGGTTCTTTGTTCGTCCAGAGCAAAGGGCAGCTCTTTGGCGGCGGCAAGCTCTTTTTCCATCTTTGCCAGCGGAAGCACCCGGCAGGGGGTATCGAGCGGAAACGAAAGGCCGTCAGCAAACAGGGTGATGTCGGCATCGGCGCGGACCAGGGCCATGGCACGGACGACCGGAGTGTCGGGCAGGGCGTCGGAACGCAGGTTAGTCAACCAGGAGACACTGTCGGCGCCGGCGATCAGACAGGCTTCGCAGCCGTTCTGTCGCAGAAATTCAACCACCTGCCGGTATTTTTCCGTTGCCTCGACGCCGCAATAGCGGAGTTCGTGGGCAAAAACGCTGGCTGGCTCAGTTTCTTTGGTTTGCGCTTTGGCAATCAATTTTAATTTGGGCAGCAAGCGGCTGACGGCATTGACTTCTTTGACACTGAAACACCAAGGGTTATATTCCATTTTGGCTCTGCCGGGGAATTTTTCCCGCAGCCAGTTGATCAGCGTTTCGTTTTTGCCGCAGAGCACTTCGGTCGTTTTCGGGTCGGTCTGGCGGGCAGCCTGTATTTCGTAGCGGCCGTCGGTAAAAAGGTATGCTTTTTCTTTGGTGACGACCAGCGTGCCTGCGGAACCGGAAAAACCGGTCAGGGCGAGAATGCGGTTTTCCGCTTCGAGAACGTCTTGTCCGAGAAAATGATTGTTGCGGGTTATAAGCACCGCGTCATAGTTTTTTTCCGTCAGGTATTGTTTGATTTCGTCTAAATTCATTTGTTTTTCTCCATTAACACCGACCGCCAGTTTTCGTTTGCCTCTTCGGCGGCCGGTTGCAGTCCCTGTTTGCGGTGGGCGTCGCTTACCCAGTCCGTCTGTTCGTCGGTAAAGCCGGATAGAACCGCGCGTCCGCCGGGCGAAAGCGAAGCGGCGAGCATCGGCGCCATGGCAATCAGCGGACGGGCCAGAATGTTGGAAAAGATCAGATCGTAAGGGGCGTTTTTGCGGACGGTTTCGTTGTCGTATCCGTCGCCGGCCGCCGCGCTCAGGCGTTGGTCAAGCCCGTTGTCGGCGGCGTTTTGCAAAGTGACGATGACGGCTTCCCGGTCAATGTCGGCGGCAACGGCCGTCGCTTCCGGCCAAAGCTTAAGGGCGGCCAGGGCGAGAATGCCGGAACCGCAGCCCATGTCGAGGATTTTGGCCGGTTTGAACCTCTGATGGTAAAGACGGCTCAGAAATTCGAGACAGAGACGGGTTGTCTGGTGCTGTCCGGAACCAAAGGCGGTGGCCGCGTATATCCGCAGCCGGTGCTTGTTTGTATCGGGAACTTCCTCTTCGTGGGTGCCGTAGATGTAAAAGTCATCGGTGATAAGCGGCGGAAAGCGGATAACGTTTTTGGTCAGCCAGTTTTCGGCGGGAATGAATTCGCTCCGCCAGGCCGGCAGGGCGAGTCCGAAAGTCGAGGCGGCCTGCGCCATCTGCAGTTCGTCAACGGGGGCTGCAGAATAGCCGACGTAACGGACTTTGCCGTCATCGGTGTAGTCGCAGGCGCTGGCGGCAAAAAAGTTTTCCATGAATTCGTCAAACAGCGGATCGCAGGCCTCCTGCAAAGCAAAGACGGTCTGCCAGCTGTTGCCTGATTGTGTGTTCATAAAAATGTCCTATAAATGATAATCTGTTATTTACTAAATAAAGTTTATAGTATATAAAAGTTAAAAATTGTAAAAATTTTTTAAAGAGAAAACGGATGAGAGCATTAAAAGTATTAGGATTAACGCTGTGTCTGAGCGGCTGTATTTATGCCGGGGAAATTTCTTTATGGCCCGGGCGCGACGACTTTATCGCCGGGCTGAGCAGTTACGGCATCGAATATCTGGACAAGGACGGTCCGAAGCTGATCAAAACCGAAACGGTGACGGAATCCGACTTTACCCCCAATAAAATGCTGACCGCGTATAAAGGGTATTCCGTTGCGGATACGAAGTCTTATACGCGCAACTACTACACTCAGGAATCCATCGTCGCTCCGACGGATGCCATACTGGTTTCGGGACTGAGCCCGCTTTCGATCAAAGCCGACAAAAAGTACGACATTATCGGCCGCACCGACATTGACGAGGTGGTTTACGCGCTGGTGCCCAATCCCGAGGGGAAAGACGTGTTTTTGGTCAAAAACGACGGAACCCTGCTTAACCAGGTCGGGCTGATCCGCGGCGACAAGGTCAAACTGCTTGATACCAAATATGAAATTAATCCTCCGTCCTTCCGGTTTGAACCGGTAACCACCAGCAAAATCGTTCAGAGCGAAATGACCTGGGGGTTTGAAATCAAGTATGCCGGGCTTAAGCTGAACCGGATCGTCTTTACCGTTATGGAATATGATCAGGCGGGCGGAGAGTCGGGGAACTTTGTCAACTACAGCTATCCCAACCGTCCGGGCGAGATCGACATCAGAGGATTGAAAATCAGGGTATTCGAGGCTAACGACGCCAAGATCGAATATATGATTGTCAACGATTAACGAAAAAAACATAAAGAAATATTGTAGGAGATTTTACAATGGCTGGACATTCCCAGTTTAAGAATATTATGTATCGTAAAGGGGCACAGGACGCCAAAAAGGCCAAGGTGTTTGCAAAGCTGGCCCGTGATATTACCATTGCCGCCAAGAGCGGTTTGCCCGAACCGGACAAAAACCCGCGCCTGCGTCTGGCCATCCAGGCGGCTCGTGCCGAAAGTATGCCGAAAGACAATATTGAGCGCGCCATTGCCAAAGCCACTCAGACCGCCGGCGGCGACGATTACGTATCTATGCGTTACGAAGGCTTCGGCCCCGGCAAGGTCGCAATCATCGTCGAAGCGCTGACTGACAACCGCAACCGCACGGCCGGCAACGTCCGAACGGTTTTCGGCAAGCGCGGCGGCGCTTTGGGCGAGAGCGGCTCGGTGGCCTTTAACTTTGAAAGAATCGGCTATATCAAATATCCGGCGGCGGTGGCCGATGCCGACACCATGTTTGAAAACGCACTGGAGGCCGGTGCCAACGAAGTGGCTTCGGATGAGGAGTTTCATGAAATCGAAACCATTCCCGATGACCTCGGCACCGTAACCGAGGCTTTGGAAGCCAAGTTCGGTACGCCTTCGGCATCCCGGCTGGACTGGAAGGCCGTCGTCAAGACCGATATTGACGATGTGGAAACCGCACAAAAGCTGATGGACTTTATCGAAGCTCTGGAAGACGATGACGATGTTCAGCAGGTTTATCACAATGCCGAATTTTCGGAAGCGGTGATGAAGGCGCTGGAAGCCTGAAAATTTGTGAAAGGGGCGGAAACGCCTCTTTCGTTTGAAGTCATTTCCGTTTGGTAAATTTGAAAACGGTGACAGTTTCTTTTCAGGAAAACGGCGGCTACCAAAGAAAGACCGTTGTTCAGACGGGGCAGAAAAAACGGTTCGGCGCCGGAGAAGGTCAAAAGCCGGTTCGGGAATAAAAATGTGCCGAAAAACGAAGAATCGGTCGAAGATACGGAAAACCGGAGAAGGTGTCGGAAAACGAAAAGTCTGTAGGCAGACGTGAAAAAGAAAAGTCGGCCGGAGCGGCAAAAGAAGGGAAAATGTGCCGAAAAATGAAGAATCGGTCGAAGATACGGAAAACCGGAGAAAAGGGAAGCCGTCCGCGCTCGTAGTAAAGAAACAAGAATGTTTTGTCGAAGGTGGAATAGAAAGGACGGTTGTCGGCAGACGTGCCGTTGATTGGGAAGAACCGGGCCGAGCGGCGAAAAACGGCCTGCGGGTCGGATATTATTTGATGATGGAGAAAGAATGCGGATTTTGGGATTGGATCCCAGCCTTTCGTCGACCGGCTGGGGCATTATAGAAGTGGAGAGCAACCGAATGCGTTATGTGGCGGACGGGTATATCAAGACCGACGCCAAAATGAACATTGCCGACCGGCTGGCGGTTATCCACAATTGTCTGAACGAAGTGTTGGCCGCTTATCGGCCGGACGAGGCGGCAATTGAACAGGTGTTTTTGAATGATAACCCCACTTCGACGATTAAGCTGGGAATGGCGCGCGGCGTGGTGATTCTGGCGCCGTCGCTGTTTGGCATTACGGTTACCGAATATGAGCCGAACAAAATCAAGAAGGCTGTAGTCGGGGTTGGCAAAGCGGCCAAAAATCAGGTGGAAACGATGGTAAAAATCCTTTTGCCGGGGTGCAAACCGAAGAACAACGACTCGTCAGATGCTCTGGCAATTGCTATTTGTCATTTTAACAACCGGGGAAGCAGAAAGCTCGGCGGCGGTTCGTAATCCGGCAAAGAAACGGTATTGCCGAGAGTTTGTTCCTGGCGAAGCGGGAAATACAGAAAGTTCCGGACAAAGACGAGTGAGGAGAAAACATTCAAAACCGGCTTGAACAAAAGCAGAAGCAATGAAGCAGGGAGCCTTGGCGGAAAGGACAAAGGCAAAAGCGGGATAAGCAAAAAACAGGTGAGTTTTGAAGAAAGAAAAAAAGGAAGAAACGGAGCCGGAGAAATGGCATTTGACAGAGTCAAAAGCGAAAGAAACAAAACAAAGATTGAAAAAAGCAAAGACGGGAGAGCGGAACGAAATGGCCGATATGCAAAAAGCTTTTGAAGAAGTGAGAAATATGTTGTCCGGAGAACAAAGCGGGCACGGATTTGATCATGCGGAGCGTGTGTATCGTCTGGCGCTCGAGCTGGCGGAAAAGGAAGGCGCGGATAAGGAAATTGCGGGCTTGGCGGCGCTTCTGCACGACTGCGACGATTACAAGCTGGCCGGCGAGGAAGCGGCGGAAAAGCTGCCCAATGCCCGGCGGATACTGACGATGGCCGGCGCGGATGGCGACATGCGGGAGAAGGTGCTGAATATTATTGCCCGGATGGGGTATTCGAAAAGTCTGAAAGGCATCAGACCTTCAAGTTTGGAAGGGAAGGTTGTTTCCGACGCCGATATGTTGGATGCGATCGGTGTCGGCGGTATTATCCGTTGTCTTCAATATGCGGTTGTCCGCTGCAATGCTTTCGGAACGCCGCTGTTTGATCCTGACGTTTGGCCGGAACCGGGTTTGAGCGCTGAAGAATATAAACGTCCGAATCGAAAAGCCGATAACTTTATCAATCATTTTTTTGAGAAACTGTTGAAGCTTAAAGGGATGATGATGACGGCTTCCGCCCGTGAAGAGGCCGAAATCCGCCACCGGGCAATGACGGATTTTCTTTATCACTTTTTTCGTGAAAGGAAACTGACGGAGTGGAGCGCTTATCTTGATGAGTATTTGTCTGACGGGCAAGCGGACGGATGCGGAGTGGAAGTGAAAAGTGCCGGCGGCTGCCGTTAAAAATATGTTCCGGTTGGCGGTTCTTTGTCAAAGGCCGGTTCTGAAAATGCCGGCGGGTAGGACTGCAGCGAAAAAGGGAAGTATCGCGGCTGCCGTTAAAAATATGTTTCGGTTGGCGGTTCTTTGTTAAAGGCCGGTTCTGAAAATGCCGGCGGGCAGGGTTGCGGTGAAGAGAGAAGCGCCGGTGGGTGCCGTTAAAAATATGTTTCAGTTGGCGGTTCTTTGTCAGAGGTCGGTTCTGAAAATGCCGGCGGGCAGGGCTGCGGCGAAAAAGGGAAGTATCGCGGCTGCCGTTAAAAATATGTTTCGGTTGGCGGTTC
>CABUBU010000007.1 GCA_902489795.1 uncultured Azospirillum sp. | reverse complement strand
CAAAATCAAGTGAGGAAAAGCCGTTTTTTCTTGACTTTAAATACATTATATGTTAATACATATTTTGTAATTCATGAAAGTCGAGGAAAAAAATGAGTGAAACAGGAGATTATCTGCGGGGCATTTTTAACGGAGAAATACCGGTTAAACGGAAAAATCCGCAAACCGGGGAAACGGAAGAAGTCTATTACAACTATGACGACGGCCGGGAGGAACTGAGGGAAGCCGCGGTTTACCCTGCGCGGGCAACCGGACGTTTTTATGAGCCGATGGCTTTTGCTTCTGCTCAACCGGAAGATGAAGATAGTGTAAACAGAAGAGATGAATGGCGCTCTTTGGCGCATCATAATTATAACGAAGATGGCAGCCAATTTGAGATGGTCATGGGAAATACGCTGGGAGAAGAAGGCGGATATGAAGACAATCCCAGAAAGATTGAACAGCCGACCAACTATGGCATTACACAAAGTACGTTGCAGAGTTACAAAAACCGGCACCCGGACTCGGGATATCCGGATCATGTAAGGAATCTGACGGTTGATCAGGCAAGAAATGTATATTTTCAGGATTATTACCAGAAATACAGGATACACAATATTAAAAATGACAGATTGGCCAGAATTATTTTTGACATGCATGCCATGACAAGTCCTGAGAGCGTTGCCAACATTATACAGGATGGTCTTATTGACAGCGGTTATAATGTGGAAAAAGACGGCGTTTTCGGTTCTGAAAGCATCGGTGCACTAAATGCAGCCGCCAACGCCGAGGATACTGATCGCGTGGCGGAAAATATCATCCGCCGCCGCAGAGAGTTTCTTAATGGACGTTCAAACCGCGATCAATATCCCGGCTGGTTTCCGAGAACGAACAGATATTGAGGATGCAAGAAATTATTGTGCATATTATTTTTTGTTATCCAAAGACTGCTGCAAAAACTGAATGTATTCCTCAACCGTTATCTTAACACGTGTTGCAACGGCATCTCTGGATAAGACAGAATACATTGAACCGCATCCGTTTGTGCCGCATACATCGGCAATCATGTATATGGTATCATAGGTATCATTAGATTGTTTGATATAATTAAGCAGAACCTCTTTATGTTCGGCAGCATTTCCCGAGTAATATTTGTCAATAATCGTATGGATAATGTCCATATAGCAGGAAACGGCATTAATAATACTTCCGTGCATCCGGGAAGTGGTTTCGGCGGCTTGGGCTTCTTTTCTAAAATTTTGATGGCATTTTTCGACCTCTTCGTTGTAGATTTTGATGTCTTTTTGTATTTCCTCGTCGCTGTAACGAAAAGAGGGATTAGGATCGCCCTGCGCACAGGCCTCAAAGCAAAACAGCAAAGCAAAAAGAAATACAGCAAACGTTTTCATTGAATCGGCCTCCCGGTTGTTTTTTCTTCATCATACCGCGGTTAATTGCAAAATCAAGTGAGGAAAAGCCGTTTTTTCTTGACTTTAAATACATTATATGTTAATACACATTATGTAGTTCGCAAAAAAAGGAAAAAATATGAGTGAAACAGGCGATTATCTGAGAGGCATTTTTAACGGGCAAATACCGGTCAGACGGAGAAATCCGCAAACCGGGGAAACGGAAGAAGTTTATTACAACTATGACGACGACCGGGAGGAGTTGGTAGAAATAAAAAATAATCATCAAAAATAAATATTCAAAGTATTTTTGATGATATAATACCAATTGTAACCCCCGGTACTTATGCTTTGGGAAATCTTGCTGCAGATGTTCAAATAGCGTTCGATTATTATGAACAAATGAAAAGAGCAAATAGCCAATTGATTTCAAGATATGGAAGAAATACTGGCGCAGCAGATCATACTGACGAATATTATCATCCACTGCTACAGTGTCATTTTGGTCAAATGGGAGATAATAACAAGGTAAATGGCTTGTTGCTTGGATACGCAAAAGAAGTTGTCATGGATTATGGCCCAAAAAGATTTAAAGGTATAAAACATGATGAAATCATGTCTGATAGTGGAAAAGATTTGTATTATAACGAATTAGGTAATAAAATAGGGGCAAGCAATCGAAATCGACCATGTGTTGATTTAATGGACTTTTTGCGTACAGAGAATATGAGAAATGAGAATATCAGATAGATTTAAGCATTTTTTGTTTGAAGACAATTTGTTTGCTGATATCATTTATAACATCATCAAAGTTTTTATTTCAATTGTTATATTAGGTGCAATTTTACTGCCTTTATACATGATTATATCGGAATTGATCCGTATTGAGATAGATGTGCGGAAATGTGTTGAAAACGGCAGAGATGAAAAACAATGCTATCAGGACTATGATGTTGATTAACTATTTGGGTTAAATCGGATTAATAGAGCGGTTCGCTAATTGACCTGAGCATTCAAAGCCCGGATATAGTCTTTAACAATTGTCTGGGCTTTGTGTGCAGCAATATTATTTCCAATCACAATATACATGGTGCCGCATCTTGGATAGCATACATCGGCCGTTTGATAGATAATATTACTGATATCATACGCCGCTTGAATATATGCGGAAAGCGCTTTTTTATGGTCTTCTGCCCGCTTGCTGTATTGTTCATCAATGATTCTTTCGGCAAGAGCCTGACAGCAATCTGCTAAATAATCTGAGCTTTTAACCATATCTGCGGTTGAATAGGCTTTATGCGCCATTTCCTTAAAGTTTTTATCGCATTTTTCCAGTTCGTTTCGATAAATGACAATGTCCTTTTTCAGTTTTTCCCGATCATAAACACCTTCGGTTCTGTCCGCGTTATCGGCAACAGCGTTAGAGCAAAACAGTAAAGCAAAAAGAAATGTGGCAAACGTTTTCATTGAATCGGCCTCCCGGTTGGTTTTCGTATATCATACCGCGGGCAGGGTTAAAATCAAGTGAGGAAACGCAAAGTGATGATGTTGATTGATCGTGTTATTTAATAATGCCGGCAGAACCGTTTGATGCAATAAACGGTTGCATTTTTGCAAAAATCATCTATACTGATAAATGACAGCAGTTGTCTGCTGTGTATTATTTCAGTCATGGGGAATCCAATCTCCTAGAGGAAATATCGCCAGTTATTTATGGCGCAAACTGGCACTCTCTTGCAAGGGGAGTGCCACAAAATAAGGCATGGCCAAATATGTGGCTGCACCCTCTAGTGTATTGGAAACTCCCCACCTTGGATTTTGTTCAAGGTGGTTTTTCTTTACGAAAGGAGGGATGCTCAAAATCAAATTGCTTTTTACCGAGAACTGATTTATGCTTTAACTGACAGCCGCTTTTCGGCTGTGGTTTGAAAGCATGAAAGCAAACCTTATTATTATAAAAGCTATCGGGATTCCCTTCCCACATAACATAACAACAATGCGTTATATAGAAAAGTCATTGTGCCTTCTTATCTCCGAACGGAGGAGGGAGTACAATGAATAGCTCGCCGAAGCATGGCTTCGGAGGGTAATAAGTTGTTGCCGGTTATGTGGTATGGGAAGCTCCCTCCGCCTTCGGGCCTCGAATGGCGGAGAATTTAACCCCATTTCAGGAGAATTTTCATGCCCTCTGACCAAGAGGCGGCAGTTTCTGTCGCTCTTTCAAAAAATAAAAAATGCCGCGGCCGTATGCCGGACGGCAGACCCAACCCGATCGACATTCACGTCGGCAAACGTATCAGACTTCGCCGGTTGGCACTTAACCTCAGTCAGGAAACGCTTGCCGAATTGCTCGGCATCACTTTTCAACAAATTCAAAAATACGAAAACGGCGGCAATCGTATCAGTGCTTCCTGCTTGTGGGACTGTGCCTGCGTTCTTGATGTGCCGGTGCAGTTCTTTTTTCAGGATATGGATGCTGAAACTTGTATGCTATCGCCGCGGATGCGGAATTATACGCCGGAAAAGATTGCCGAACTGGCTGCCGGTCAGCCGCTTGCTGTCGCAAACGATATCATGAGCAACAATGAAAGTATTTTGCTGGTTTCTTCCTATAATCGCATTCCCAATCGTCAACTGGCAAAATATCTTTTTGCCATTATGGTCAATCTTGGGCGCTGTACGTCCTTTTCGGTTGAAAACGACGACACGGAAAAAGAACCGCGGCGTGAAAAAAGTGAACAAAACCGCAAATTGCGGCGGAAAATGCTTTAACCGCGGACAAATCCGTCGGCCTGCATATTGTAAAGCTTGAAATAAAGTCCCTTTTTAGCCAGCAGTTCTTCGTGACTGCCGCTTTCGATAATCCGCCCCTTGTCAAAAACCAAAATCCGATCCATTTCCCTCAATGTGGACAGGCGGTGGGCAATTGCCAGCACGGTTTTGCCTTTCATCAGGTTGGAAAGGGATTTCTGGATGTGGCGTTCGCTCTGGCTGTCGAGCGCGGAGGTTGCTTCGTCAAAGATCAGGATCG
Organism: uncultured Azospirillum sp.; assembly: GCA_902489795.1. Lineage (GTDB taxonomy): Bacteria > Pseudomonadota > Alphaproteobacteria > RF32 > CAG-239 > JAFUYI01. The sequence goes on along the minus strand of CABUBU010000007.1, from coordinate 58,611 downwards.
GCGCGTTTTTCAGAATTGCCCGGGCGATGGCAATCCGCTGTCTTTCCCCGCCGGAAAGGATTACCCCGCGGTCGCCCACTTTGGTTTGGTAACCGTCGGAAAAGCTGCGGATAAAATTATCGGCACAGGCTTTTTTGGCGGCTGCGATTACTTTTTTTTCGCCGGCGGCGGTATCGCCGTAACGGATGTTTTCCATTAGCGTGCGGTTAAACAGGCAGACGTCCTGCGGAATGACGGAGATGTTTTTGTGCAGCGAGTTCTGGGTGACGCTACGAATGTTGAAACCGTTGATTTTGATGCTGCCGTCGCTGACGTCATAATAGCGGCTGATCAGTTTGACGAAGGTCGATTTGCCCGAGCCGGAAAGTCCGACCAGTCCCACTTTTTCCTGCGGAGCGATTTCAAGCGAGAGGTTTTTAAACAGCGGATCGCGGGCATCATAGCCGAAAGTGACGTTTTCAAAACGGATGCCGGCTTTGCGGATTTTTAAGTTTCGGGCTTTCGGCGCGTCGACAATTTCCGGGTCGATCGCCAGAGTTTCCAGCGCCGAAGTGAGATTGCCGAAAATGCGGGAAACGTTGTTATAGCTCCAGGAAAGGGAAAAGGCCAAATGCGAAACGGTCATGAACAGCGTGTTGGCATAAATGAAGTCGGTTACGTCGATAATGTCTTTTTTCAGCATGTAGATTGAAAAAACAGAAAACCGACCCCCGAGCAGACAGTGACAGTCTGCTGGATCATGCGGATGATGCCCATGACAAAGCGTTCTTTGCTCTCTGCCCGCCGCAGCTGCCGCAGCGTTTTCAAAAGGTTGATTTTTTCAAAATTGAAGTTGGCAAAGCTTTTGATCTCGCTGTAGTTGGCCAGGGCATCGACGATGGTGCCGTTGGCGGCGCTGGTCTGCCGTCCGGTTTCGATCCCGAGCTGCCGCCGGGTTTTGCCCAGTTTGCGGCTGATGAGAACGATCGCGGCCGTCCAAAAGGCCATCAGTACGGTATAATACCAGCTGATCCAGCTTAAAACGACGGTTTTGACCAACAGGTTGCTGACCATGTAAAAAATCTCGTGGCTGAAGCCGGTCAGTTCGATCGTGTTGTTGGACAGGAGCTGCACCTTGCCGGAAATGTTGCCGGTCATCTCGCGGGAGAAAAAGGAAATCGACTGTCGGTTGACGTCTTCAAACGTGTCTTTGATTACCATGGTGCGCATTTTCGGCATAAAACGGGCAATGATGAACATGGCGGATTCCGCCACCAGCATTCCCGCCAGCATGACCGCCGCCAGCCGGAAAGCGTAAACATACAACTGCTGCCACGGCATGCCGCCTTCCGGCGCGGCGGAAACGGTTTCGTAAATCTTGGCCAGATACCAGGGGCCGATCGCTTCGGTAATTTGCCGGACGACGACCAGAAAACCGATTAGCAGAAACGACCATTTGAATATTTTGACATAATGCCAGATGAAACGGGCGGGTGTTTTTTCCATTTTTACAAACTCAAAATTGACTCTTGGCCGCGAATGTATTACTATGCGAAACAAAGTCAATATTACCATAAAGGACCGCAAAATGGAAACACAATATTACACCGTTGTCGAAAAGCAGGATTTCTTTGAAATCATCGAGAACAAATACGGCGAACTGGCGATTTTTATCGACGCCCGCGACGGCAGCCCGGTCAACCCGGTGCTGGAGTTCGACGGCAAAAAGACGGCGCTGCTGAAACGTGACGGCCGGCTGGCGGTTCGTCTGGACAATATTGACGAGGAAACCAAAGGCCCGCTGGCAGAGGCGGAATTTGTCATGATCGTCGAACTGCAGGGCAAAATGGTCGAACGCGTTTATGCGGTGCCGGTCGACAATGTTGAGGAAATTGTCTTTAAAGGCCGTCAGACCCGTGCCGACGAACTGGTTCTGGCCAAGAGCAAAGAAGACGTGATCAAGAGCTTCGGCGCCGTCAATTTCTGGACCGGCGGCAGCTCCGAGAAAAAATAAGAAAAGGCATATGATGATAGGTTTGGTTTTAGTTACGCACGGCAATCTGGCCAACGAATTTGTCGCGGCCATGCAGCATGTGGTCGGCCCGCAGGAAAATGTGGCCACCGTCTGCATCGGTCCCGAAGACGACATGGAAAGCCGCCGGCAGGAAATTTTAAACAAGGTCGGCGAAGTGGACAGCGGCAGCGGCGCCATCGTGCTTACCGATTTGTTCGGCGGCACGCCGTCCAATCTGGCGATTTCGATTATGGACAAGGCCAAAGTGGAAATTTTGGCTGGTGTCAATCTGCCGATGCTGATCAAAATCGCTTCGCTGCGCAAGGAAAAGAACCTGAAGGAAACGGTTCTCGGCGCGCAGGAAGCGGGCAAAAAATACATTAACGTCGCCTCGCAGATTCTCGGGGTTTAGACCATGAGCGGGGAAAAGCTTTCCGTCGAGTTGGAAATCAAAAACCGCAAGGGGCTGCATGCCCGGGCGGCGGCCGCTTTCGTCAAGGCAATCGAAAATCTGGACGCTCGGGTGGAAGTGGAGCGGATTGGCCAGGCGGTCGACGGCTGTTCGATCATGGGGCTGATGATGCTGGCCGCGTCCAAAGGAACGGTGATTACGGTTACGGCCGAAGGCGCCGAAGCGCAAAAGGCGCTCGACGAGCTGATCCGGCTGATAAACAATAAGTTCGGCGAAGATTAACTTTCGGACTATAGCCCTTGTTTTTCTCTTAGCGGTTCTTAAATAGACAAATGACTGCTAAAGACTTTCATTTTCAATTTAACAAGGAGTTTGCTATGAATAACGAAACCAAGAAATCCGCTTCTCAGGAAGAATCCTCCAACCAGCCGAAAAAAGGCGGTTGCGGCTGCGGCAAATAAGTGGGAGCAGCAATTTACCAAAAACCCCTTCCTTTGCAGGAAGGGGTTTTGCCGTTTTTTTACCAGGCATAACTGAAACCGGTGCCGAAAGAGAGGGCTTCGTAGTCACTGCCGAAAGTATAGTTTGTCCAGCCGTAAGCCGACCATCGTTCGGAAAAGCCGTAACGACCGCCGAGTTCAACCCGTCCCAACGTTGCGTCGTCAAGCCCCTCGGCCTTGCGCAGGCCGCTGACGGCCACATTGTCGCCGCCGCTCAGAACCTGAATGACGCTCGGTTTAAAATACAACTTGGCTGAACCGTTTTCCGCCGGCAGATATTTTTCCAGTTTGATCCCGGCCGTCAGTTCGGTTTGCCGAAACGTACCGTAAGACGCCGTTTTGCCGTACGAGTCGCGAAGATCGTCAAAATCGACTTGCGTATAGGCAATGCCGATGCCCGGTTCAAGTTTTAAGCTGTCGCTTATGTCGTAAAGATAACCGGCTTCCAGGCTGCCGCTCAGCTCAACCCCGTCGCTGTCGCCGCCGACGCCGTCATCGGATTTGACGTCCGCCTGCTGGATACCGCCGTAGACCAAGCCGAATACCTGCCAGCGACGGTAATCGTAACGGTAATACAGACCGGCGCCGTAGCTGTCGATGTCAATGTCTGCGCCGGTATAGGTGCGAAAACCGTCGCTTTGCCCGTCCAGTTCGTAGTTGCCCTGCCGGTACGAGGCGAAAACGCCCAGTCGGTGCCGCAAATTGCGTTGGATGTCAAATCCGGCTTCCAGTCCGTTGATGTCAGCGTCGATTTTAACCGGGCTGTCAATTGAAGCGGTATGGTAAACCGGACTGACCCAAAAGTTTTTAAGCGCTTTTCCGTTCCAGGCGTCACTGTAGACGCTGCCGCAGGAGCCGGCGAAAAACTTGTCGGCTGCCGCATGATTGCGAACGTTTCCGGCCATTGAACGGGTTTGTTCGATCGCTGCCGCCGGCAATCCCTGATAAGCGAGAGTTTCCGGCGTTACTTCCGGTTTGGCGTCCGGTTCCGGCAGATCAAACGGATCGTCAATGCCTATCGGATTGGGAACAAAGCCGACGTAATTCGGATCGTTTTTCTCGTCAGAACCGACCAAATACCAGTAGCTGCCGCTCTTTTCGCCTCGATGGTTGTAAGCGATGTTCCATTTGTAGGGACTGCCGTAAACCCGGAACACGCCCGGTTTGTTGCCGTCTTTGTCGTTTGGCGCTTCAATGAACAAAACGCTGGCGCCGCGGTTGTCTTCATTGGTTCGGTCATAAACCACAACCTGAGTGGCACCCTCGATTATTCCAGAAAGGCTGATTTTGTCGGCCGTCCACTTGCCGTTTTCTTTTGTTACGTCTATGTGCAGCAGCGAATTGCCGTTAACCGTATAGTTTTTAAGTTTTACGTTTTCAATGTAGTCGTTGTGCAAATAAAACTGGGAATTGTTCAAATTCAGGCTGGTTACCGCGTCAAGCGACGGATCCGGCGTTCTGCCGTCGCTTGCAAGGCCGGCGATAAATTGGCCGTGGCAGGCGCTGCCGCAGCCGTCATCATCGGTATATGGAGCCTTATTGAACACCAGCATTGCGTCTTTAACTGTGATTTCGCCGGCGTTCATGATGTAATTGTTCATGAAAAACTTGCCGCTGCCGTAGCCGAGGATGTCGATGTCATACCGGTTTTCTTCTCTTTGAAAACTGTTAATGTTATCATTAAAATAAAGGTTGCCGCCGCCGGTGATGTCAAAAGTCAACTTAACGTTTTCGGTGCTGTCGACCATGATTGCGTTGTAAATTTTGCCGCGGGAAGGATCTTTGGTATAGTTGCCGATAAAATAATTGTTGAGGCCGTCGGCGACAAAACGCATGTTGCTGCCCGTATAAATGGCGCCGGCATAGGCGCGGCCGTCTTTGCTGTCGGCATGGTTGCCGATAAAGCTGCCGGTGATGGTGTTAATTCCGGCAGGCGTGTCAACGGCGCCCGCTCGGGAAAGTTTTGCATCTACATAGTTGCCGATAAAATTACCATAAATGTCAGGTGCTATTCCTTTGTTGATATTGGAAATTGCACCGCCGAAAGCAGTTTCTGTACCAATGCCGTAATTGCCGATAAAATCGCCTTTGATCAACGGAATAGTAGGAATATTTTCTATCGGCGTATCTGTCCCGCCAGAGGAGTATTGTCCGATTGTGTTATAAATGGCGCCGCCGCGGACAGTGTTTCCTTCCGCATGGTTGCCGATAAAAGTGCCGTTGATGGTTCCCAGCACTTTCAGGTTAACCAGTGCGCCGCCAACCGCTTGGTTGCCTTTGGCGTAGTTGCCGATGAAATTTCCGGACAGTTCTTTAATGACGCCGATATTTGTAATCGCGCCTCCGCCGCCTTGTCCGCTGCTTTTGTTCACAGCATAGTTTTCTATAAAATCTCCGATAATACGGTTGATATTGCCGGTAATGACAGAAGTCAGACTGCCGTTAACCAATGCACCGCCGAATGTGCCGTTGGAAGAAGAGTAAGAAATTCCGTTATTAATAAAATCTGCGGCAATCAAATCAATTTTCTTGTTGCCGCTCACGTTGTAAATGGCTCCCGGGGAACCGTAATAATATAATTGTATGTCTTTAAAATAGCCGTTGATTTCAGATCTTTCGTCATAATTGACAATTCTTCCCAATGTATCTTTACCCAAAAAAGTATAGTTAACTTTATAGTAAACGGGAATTGTTCGGTTGTCTTCAGTTCTTTGTTGATAGACAAAGTCATAGTCACCGACCGGCTGTCCGTCGATTCCGATATTGGTTTTGTTAAAAGAAATGGTGTAGCCGCTGTCAATTGCAGTGTGTGCCGGGTTGTTTTCCGGCAGGGAATGATGGCGTTTAAGAGTTGGCATATAAGAATTGAAATCATAAGCCGGACTGTTTGCTGCAGCGTTACAGGTCAGGATAAGACATAGTAAAGCTGAGCAGATGGTGCTTAGATATAAATTGCGATAAGGTAAAATAGTAATCATGCGGATGTCCTTTTTGGTGAACGAAGCGCTTTTTCTTATTTCAAATGCAGATGCTCTGCTATAAAAAATGATCTTCTTTTGGTTATAAAAAATTGGTTATAAAAAAATAATATAGATTTATTTTTTTAAAGCAAGGAAAATATTTTATTCTCAATAGGTTAGAAAAGCATAAAAAGAACAGTGCAATAAAAAACGGTCGTCTTTTTTTATATTACAGATCAGAAAAACCGACACGGCCGACAACCGGCAGTTTGATTGCCGGCGGATAAAAGTCGATGCCGAAAGAAAGTCCGAGCAGGCCGAGTTCGATTCCTTCTTTCAGCCCGACAATCAGCGAAACCGCGCCGAGGATGGAAACCTGATAACCGGTACCGCTCGGCGTCGGCGCATGAAAAACCGTATAGCCGAGAAAATCTTTGCCGATGGCCGTCGGCGGCAGCTCAACCGTCAGTTCGGGAACTTCCCGCAGAACATAAGCGACGAAAGTGTTGCTGTTGGGACCCGGCCACAACTGGTAACGGTCGGCAAACGGATATTCTCTGACCGCTTTTTCGATTGCCGAAATGGCCTTTTCTGCCTCTTCTCCCTTTAATGTCTGCAAAAGCTGCGGCCGTTTGCCGTACCAGTAGCGGTCGGGAATGTCCCTCTCAATGGAAACGGCGCTCTTTCCGCGGTAGAGGTTCCAGGCGGTAACCTGATAAACGGTATAGAAGTTTTCGTTTTTCTTTTTTACCGCAATCCACGGATGAACGGCAAAATAGCCGCGCCAGTTGTAAGTGCGGGCGGCATAAACCTGAACCACCGCTTCTTTTTCCTTGAGCGGGGAAGGGGCGATGCCGGCGCTGCTGCGATTGGCCGTCCGCCAGTTGACATAATTGTATTTGGCGTCATAAGCCACATAGACGGTAATGACGGCCAAAGCCGCAAGAAATATGTATAAGGGGCGAAAATTTGTCATCTGCAGGTTACCGTGTTGTTTTTCACTTCCCAAAATTCGGCATAGTTGCTGAATGAGGCGAACAGTTCGGGGTTGGTGGCGGTAATAAAGGCCTGCAGATCCAGTTCGCGGATTTTTTCCAGCAGCGCTTCCCGTTTGCCGTCGTCCAGATGGGCGCAGACTTCGTCCAGCAACAGAACCGGGGCAAAACCCTGATTTAAGATCTGGCATTTGGTCTGGGCTAAAATGATGCTGACCAGAAGCGATTTCTGCTCGCCGGTCGAACAAAGTTCCGCCGGCATTCTTTTCTTTTTGTAATAAACTTTGAAATCGGTGCGGTTAACGCCGTCAACCCCGTCGTTGTAAAGGACGTTTTTGCGTTCGCCGGCCAGTTTGTGACGGTAGTAGTCTTCCGTTTCCACCGCCGGCAGGGTGTCAAGCATCTGCTCAATAGTGCCGGAAAGTTCCAGCTGTACGTCGGGAAAAACGTCGTCCGGCGCGCTTTCGATAAAACGGTTCAGCCGCGCAATCTGTTCCCGTCGGGCGGCGGCGATTGCCACGCCGACGGCCGACATGCTTTCCTCCAGGCTTTCCAACCAATGAGGATCGGCATGCCCGTTGGTGCTTTTGATCAGCTGGTACCACTGTTTGTACAAATGCTCGAAAGTCGAGGTTCTTTTGGCATGTTCGGTGTCAAAGGCATACACCAACCGGTCGAGAAAACTGCGCCGCGGCTGCGATCCGCCGCGAAACAGCCGATCCATCTGCGGCGTCAGCCAGATGGCGGAAACGTATTGTCCCAGCTCTGATTGAGAAACGCCTTTCTGCCCGTTGATTTTGACGATTCTCCGGTCGGAAACGCGGGTTTCGTCCTCGCTCTCTTTAATGTTTTTTTCAACCGCGGTACCGATCTCGAATTCCTCGCCGTTTTTGGCAATGACGGCGGAAACCGCCCAGCCGCCGTTGCCCGGTGTATAGTCTTCGCTGATCACCGCCGGGGTAAAACGTTTGATGTCGGCCAGTCTGGCGCTCCGCAGTCCCCGTCCCGGGGTGAGGAAAGAAATTGCTTCCAGGATGTTGGTTTTACCGCTGCCGTTTTCGCCGGTGATGATAACCGGCCGCAGCCCGGGAGATACCCGCAGGAAGGCATAGTTTCTGAAATCGGTTAAAGTCAGGCGGGTAACGCCTGACTTTAAGGAAACGACTTCTTTTATGTTTTTGGCCAGACTGTCCAACGTTTATACCCTCATCGGCATCAAAACGTAAATGGCGCTGGCGTCGGAAGTATCATGAATGACCGACGGCGACGAAGCGTCGGAAAAACTGATCTGAACATTTTCGCCCTTGATTTCGCCCAGAATGTCCAGCAGGTAGCGGAAATTGTAGCCGACTTCAAGCGATTCGTTGTCATATTTGGCTTCCAGTTCTTCCCAGGCGCTGCCGAGATCCGGACTGGAGGTGGTAATGACCACTTTGGCTTCTTCGGTGATCATCTTGATTGCGCGGGTTCTTTCCGCCACCACCGACACGCGGTCAACCGCGTTGGCCAGCTCCTTCACCTTCACTTCCAACAGCTTGTCGTTGTCGGTCGGAATCACCCGTTCATAGTCGGGGTAAGTGCCGTCGATAAGTTTGGAAGTAAGCGTAACTTCTTCCAGCGTAAAGCGGACTTTGTTGTCGGAAAGCGCAATGTCGATGTTTTCGGCCTTGGTGTCATCAAGCAGCTTGCGCACTTCACCGATGGTTTTCCGCGGAATGATGACGCCGGCAATTTTTTCCGCGCCCTGCGGCAGCGGCGATTCGACGCATGCCAGACGGTGACCGTCGGTGGCAACAACGCGCAGAACTTTGGCCGAACCTTCGTTTTTGGCGTGAACGTAAAGGCCGTTCAGATAGTAGCGGGTTTCTTCGGTGGAAACGGCAAACTGGGTGCGGTCGATCACGTCTTTCAGCTCTTCTCTGGCAATGCTGAAATTGATCGGCAGCTGGTCGCCGGAAATGACCGGAAAATCTTCCACTCCGATGGTGGAAAGGGCAAATTTCGAGCGACCGGAGGCAATGCTCAGCTGTCCTTTGTCGTCGGGGAAGGTAATCTCCACTTCCGCGCCGTCGGCCAGCTTGCGGACGATGTCGTAAAGCATGTGAGCCGGTGCGGTGGTGGCGCCGGTTTCAATGATCTTGGCGTCGACGATTTCGGTGATTTCGGTGTCCATGTCGGTGGCCTTAAAGCTGATGCCGTCGCCGAGCGCCTCGATTCTTACGTTGGAAAGAACCGGGATGGTGTTTCTCTTCTCAACAATGCTCTGCACGTGGTTGAGGGTTTTTAACAAAATTGCGCGTTCAATAACAAATTTCATGGCCTTGATTCCGAATAAATTGTTGCAACTAAAAGACGACCGCCTTTTTGACTGTGAAAAATGATAGCATAATATTGCCAAAGCAAAACCGAAAAAGACGAGTCGTCAACAGTTTTTTTATACCTGAAGCGGTGCTTCCGGCCGTTGTCCGCAAGAAAATTCCGCATCGGCGGAAACAGCTTTTCCGGCAGTTCGGAAAAGTTGAACCATAGCCGTGTTTCACATTTTTCCGACTCCGTAACCTGCAGCCGTCCGTTGACGACGCCGACCTTCAAAATGACCGTAACATAATGTTTGCCCGATTCGGCGAAAAATCATTAATTGTGCCGGCAATTTCCAGCCGTTGAGGGGCTGTTTACTGTTCGTTTCTTCCTGCGTTTCCAGAACGCCTTCCGCCTTGAAACTTTCGTCGTATTCGAGATGACCGTCCGGCGGATACCAGGTGCCGCCGGTTTCGTTGCTTGCCGCGTTTAAGGAAGATGCGAGATGCCCCTCGGCAGACATCAGGTGCCGACGCCGTGAGCCGACTTGCACAGCCCGAGCAAAAGCTGTTTTTTTGTCATTGAAGATCAATACGTCAGCCCCGACTTTGATCGTTTTGTCTTCTGTTTTCCGTTTCCGTTCTCTTTGCTTATTTTATTTTCCTTGCCTTTATTTCCTCTTTTGCCTTTTCTCTTTCGGCTTTTTTTCTTTTTCCGTTTTTTTCTTTCCTCTGTTTCTCTTTTTTCTTCCTTTTCTTCCGCGGCTTTATTTTTACATTCTGTTTTAGAGGCTTTTTCTTTTCTTCCCGCTGCTTTTTTTGATGTTTCCGCTTTCTTTTCCTTTCACCTTTCTCTCTCTCGGCCTTTTTTGAAGTTCCCGCTTTCTTACTCTCTTTCCTTCTCTTCCGCGGCTTTTTTGTGTCTTGTTTTTTCTTTACCCTTTTGTGACACCTCTTTAAGCTCCCGTATTTTTTCTCTGTCCGATTTGTCTTGTTTGGTCTTTCTTTTGCCCTTCCCCTTTTGGCTTTTCCTTTTCCCCTTTTCCCGGCCTCTGCCTCTTTTTCCCTTTTCTTTCTTTTTCTCCCGTATTTTTTCTCGTTTTTTAAAAGGACTTTCCGGCAGATTACCGCTTTGCCGCGGCCTTGTTTTTTTATTACGACAAAAGCCGGCTTTAAACCGGCTTTTTGCTTTGTCGTTATATCTTTGTCAGGCTTCCAGCGAGCGGCGCAAACTGTCGACGTTTTCCGCCAGACTCTGGTCTTCGACGATTAGCTCTTCCACTTTGCGCACCGCATGCATGACGGTGGTGTGGTCGCGGTCGAACTTGCGGCCGATTTCCGGCAGCGAACGCGAAGTCAGTTGTTTGGCCAGATACATGGCAATCTGCCGCGGCCGGGCAACCGTGCGGGCGCGGCGGGAAGACTGCATTTCCTTAACCGAAATGTTAAAGTATTCGGCCACTTTTTTCTGGATCTCGTCAATCGTGGTGCGGCGGTCATAAGAGCGGAGCATGTCTTTTAACACGTCCTGAGTCGTTTCCAGCGAAATTTCCTTTCCCGGCAGCAGCTGTGCGTGCGCAACCACCCGACGTAGGGCGCCTTCCAGTTCGCGAATGTTGGCGGTGATCTTCTGCGCCAGAAATTCGGCCACTTTATACGGCAGTTCGCAGTTGAGCTGTTTGGCCTTGTCCTGCAAAATGCCGATTCTTAAGTCAAAGTCGGTCGGATGAATGTCGGCGACTAGGCCGCAGCCGAGGCGCGACCGCAGCCGCGATTCTATTCCTTCCAGATCGGACGGGGACTTGTCGGCGGAAATGATAATCTGCCGGCCTTCTTCGATTAGGGAGTTGAAGGTGTAGAAAAACTCTTCCTGAGTCGAGTCTTTGCCGCCCATGAACTGTACGTCGTCCACCATCAGCACGTCAACCGAACGGAATTGTTCCTTGAAAGCGGCGGTGTCCTTGTAGCGCAGGGCGCGGACGAATTTGTACATGAATTTTTCCGCCGATAGGTAGACGATGTTCTTTTCCGGGCAGCGTTGCTTGATATGCCAGGCGATGGCGTGCATCAGATGAGTTTTGCCCAAGCCGACACCGGAATATAAAAACAGCGGGTTGAAGGGAATGTTGTCGGATTCTGCCACTTTGCGCGCCGCGGCATAAGCAAATTCGTTGGTTTTGCCGACCACGAAATTGTCGAAGGTATATTGCGGGTTGAGCGGCACCGACAAAGATTGTCCGGATTCGCCGAAGGAGGCGTATTCGGCCGACTCGGCGGCGGTCTGTCCGGTTCCCGGCTGGTAAACGGTCTGCGGCGCCGGGCTGGTAGCGATTTTTTTCAGTAGCGAACGACAGGAAGAATTGTGCATGCCGACGGCCGGATCTTCGGTTGCCTGAACGACGAAGTTGATACTTTTGATGGATGGATTTTTCTTTTCCCAGATTTTGTGAATGCGGTCGGAATAATTGGTGATGACCCAGTTGCGCATAAAACGGGTAGGAACACAGATATTCATGATTCCGTTGGCAAAGGAGCCGACGCTCAGGGGTTTGAGCCAGCTGTCGAAAGCCTTTTCTCCCACTTCCGTTCTGAGCTGGCTGCAAATTTGTCCCCACTCGTTCCGAACCGCATCCTCATTATTCATTATTGCTTTTCCGGGCATTTTAGCGAAATCCTTCTTGTTGTTTTCAGTCTAAAGTTAAAACGGTTATAAATAATTTTTCTTGAAAATTTAATTTTTGTCAGTCGGACTGTCGCCGCCTGCAAATTAACTAATTATTAAACACAGAACGAAATAAAAAACAACAGAACATTTGTAGAACATTGCAATTAAATTCCTTGACAGGCGTTTTCCCGAGAGTCGGCCGGGATTCCTTAAAAAATGCCGTTTTAAAATAAAAGAAACCACATCCCCTTTCGTTGATTTTCGGGGGATGTGGTCCAAAAGTCCGCGTTTCTTTTTTGTCAGATTAAAGAGCTTTGATCTTTTTCGACAGACGGGAAACGGTTCTTGCGACTTTGTTCATCGGGAAAACGCCCTTGCGGACGGATCTCATCAGTTCGGATTCCGCAGTTTTGAAAGCGGCAGCGGCAGTTTCCTTGTCGCTGGCGGCAATGGCGGCTTCCACCTTCTTGACAAAAGTGCGGACTCTGCTCTTGCGGGCGCCGTTGATAACGCTGCGTTTGCTGTTGCGGTTAATTCTGGTTTTTGCCGATTTATGATTGGCCATTTTATTTTATCCTGTACAAAATTTAAGTTAATCACAAATATTTTCTGATAAGCTTTATAAACTCTGAGAGGCTCTTTAGTCAACAACAATTTTTATTAAAAATGCTGATTTTCCTATTTTTTTGCCAGATTTGCCAGATTCTGGCGGAATTCGTCAGAGGCAATCGAACTCTTGTAAACCTGTTTTTCGATCTCCAGCCCTTCTTCCAGATTGGTGTTGCTGATGGCAGTTTTGATCAATTCCTTCGAGGTGTTGACGGCCAGATCGGGCAAAGCGGCGATCCGTTCGGCAGTGTTGAATGCCTCGTCGAACAAATAGCGCAGCGGGATGATCCGGCTGACGATGCCGGTGCGTTCGGCTTCGCGGGCGTTCATCGCCCGGCCGGTCAGGATCATTTCCATCGTTTTGGACTTGCCGACGGTGTTGGGCAGCCGCTGGGTGGCGCCGAAGCCCGGGATCGTGCCGAGACTTAAGTCCGGATGGCCGAAGCAGGCGCTTTCGGAAGCAAACACGATGTCGCAGGCCAGAGCCATTTCAAAGCCGATTCCCAAGGCGTATCCGCTGACGGCGGCAATTACCGGCTTTTTGATGTCGGCGATTTTTTCAAAGTTCTCGTACATTTCCTCCAATACCGAGGGATTGACGTCGGCCACGAATTCGTTGACGTCGATGCCGGTGGAAAAGGCTTTTTCTCCGCCGCGGATGATGATGGCCTTGACTTTGTCGTTCATGTCCATGGCGGTTGCCGCTTCGGCGATTTCCGCCAGCATCCGGCGGCTGACGGCGTTCAGCCCGTCTTCGGTTTTGAGCGTGATGATGCCGGTGTGGTTTTTGATTTCGCTGATAATTTCCTGACTCATGTTTCTTATCCTAATTTTTGCTTTTAAGTGTGATTCTGATCAACAGCGGCCGTTTTTTCTCGCGGACGATGTCCAGCCGTTCGCCGTCCCTTTCAAAACGGAGGCTGCCGCTTTCCCGTCCGGTCAGATGCCAGCCGAGCTGGGGCAGGGTTTCCTCGTAGAAGGCGGCGACGGCGGAAAAGTTTGTTTTCCGGCCGCTCAGATAGGCTTCGACAAAGCGGGATTCGTCGTTGCCGAATGAAATGTTGTCATTTGGCAGCTGGCTCAAGCCGGGCATTGCCGGCAGGTCTTCCAGCCCGTCGACAAACTCGGCGCCGCCGGCGTCGGCAGCAGCCAGCCAGAAGCAGAGCAGAGCCGGCAGCAGCTTTTTGAAACGTTTGATGTCTGTCTTTGTTGTTGTTTTCATTTTTGTTTTACCGGGCAGAAAAAGGTTGAACGTCCGTCCTGCACGATTTTGCGGATTCCTCCGCCGTTTTCGGGAGAACAACTGCAGTCCGGACAACGCTGTCCGGTTTTGTCGTAAACGCAGTGCAGATTCTGAAAATAGCCGAGACTGCCGTCGGGCTTATGGTAGTCGTGCAGGGTAGAACCGCCGTTGTCGATCGCCTTGGTCAAAACGGCGCGGATGCTCTCGAGCAGGCGGCCGCACTCCTTGCGGCTGAGCTTGTCGGCCCGGCGGGTGGGACGGATGCCGGCGGCAAACAGAATTTCCGAAGCGTAGATATTGCCGATTCCGGCAATCAGTTTCTGGTCAAGCAGCGTCGGCTTGATTGCCGTTTTTCTTTTTTGCAGGCGCTCAAACAGAAGCTTAGGCGTCAGCAGCGGATCGAAAGGGTCGGTTCCCATGGCGGCAAAACAGGGCTGACGGTCGACTTCCTCCGTCGGACAGGCATAGATGAGGCCGAAACGGCGGGGATCGTTAAAGATGAGCAGCCCGGCCGAGGTTTTAATGATCACGTGATCGTGTTTTTCCTCTGGCGCGGCGTTGCTTTTGACGGTTTTGACCCGGCCGCTCATGCCCAGGTGCCAAATGATGCTGCGGCCGTTGTCGAGATCAATGACGATATATTTGCCCTTGCGGCGGTATTCTTTTATTTTTGCCCCGCGGACGGCGGCTTCAAAGTCGTCCGGCACGGCCGTACGCAGCCGCCGGTTGCGGACCGTGATATCGACAATTTCGGCGTTGCCGGCAAATTGGGCAATGCCGTTTTTAACGGTTTCGACTTCGGGCAGTTCGGGCATAATTCTCCACCACGCTGATTAAAAGAATTTTTTCTTTTCATTATAAAGAGCTCGCGGATTTTTTCAACGACTTTGTGCATCCCGCCGGCAATTTTTGTTCAGGCGGCGTGGGAAGAAGACATTTCGGTAATGATTTCGCTGACAAACGATTGGCAGCCGATGCCGTGCCTTCTGGTCTTGATCCGGCCCAGCGGCGACTTGTTGTAAAAGTACAGCATTACAAACAGGCGGGTGTAATAGGTCAGTCCCAGGCCGGAACTGTTACTGTTCTCGATCAGCTCAATGAAATCGTTGCGGGCGATATGCTCGTTTTTGCAGATTTCGTCAACAAGTTTCCATTCTATCAGGCACAGGCGCATGCTGGTGCGGCGATTGTTGATAAACAGTACTTTGTTAACTAGTTTGGTCATTGAACGCTCTTCATTTTTGTTTGTCACGGGAACAGGTATAATGTTATTGCCATTAAACTGAGTTCAGAGTATATTATTAATAAGAAAGAAATACAACTAAAAAATGAAAAAAAATTATATCAAATGATAAAATATGCAAAAACGAAAAAATATTATGCGCCGCAAAACGATGATAAAGAGCATCGGTGCGATTTTCCCGGCTGCAATAAGCCCGGCGAGTACCGCGCACCCAAAAACCGCGGTTTGAAAGAGTATTATTGGTTCTGTCTGGAACATGTTCAGGCCTACAACGCTAAATGGAATTATTACGAAGGGGAAGAAGACGAGGAGGCGGCCGCGGCGGAGGAGGAGGAAAAGAAAAAGGCTCGGCAGCGCATGCATTTTAACGGTTTCCGTTCAAAAATAAATTACAGCTTCGGCCGCCGGCTGCGGGACGAGTTCGGTTTTTTCGGCGACTTCGGCGGCAACGTGCCGCCGGCAGAGGAAATATTTTTTACCGAACAGGAACGGCGTTATCTGAAAATTATGGAACTTGATGCAAAAGACCTCTCGTTGCCGCTGATCAAGAAGCAGTATAAGAAACTGGTGAAAAAATATCATCCCGACTTGAACCGGGAAAATAAGGAGGAGGCGGAAGAAAAGTTCAAACAGCTGACGATCGCCTATCAGGCGCTGTCGGCGCGCTTTGCCTGAAGAGTTTTGCCCTGTTTCCCGTCCGTTACCGGCCGGCGGCGTCTTAGGATCAGAAAAGCGTCTGTCTTTCGCGCTGTCTTCTCAGCAGAATGCGGATTACGCCGGAACCGCCCTGCCGGTGTTCGGGATGGTGTACCGCCAGAATAAGCGGCCGAATGTCGGGCAGGTTGAGCCATTGCGGAACCCGTTCTTTCAAAACCCCGCGGCCGGCGAAAATGTCGTCCTCGTCGTTTTGGTGCAGTCCTTTGCCGGTGATGATCGCAATGCAGCGTCGCCCTTTCAGGTACGACTGTTTGACAAACGAAACGACGGCGTCAAAAGCCTTGTTTTCGGTATAGCCGTGAAGATCAAGCTCCGCTTCGGTCTTAAATTCGCCGCGTTTGAAACGGCGGGCGGTGTTGGCGTCGATGTTGTCGGTGCCGCCGATGACAATGTCGGCAAGCGCCGCGCCGCGGTAAACGCGGTCGGGGCTGATTTTAGGCACGACCCTAAGTTCCGTTTTCCGACCGGGAAGCGGCGGTTTGTCATGCGATAGCCGGCGGACGTCCTTAACCAGTTCCTGCCAGCAGCGTTCGTCGTCATCACTTGTCATCGGCAGCCTCTTTCGGTATCAGAATGTAGTAGTGCCCGGTGGAGTTCATTTTGCCGGCCTGAGCCAGAATTTCGTCACCGCCGCTGCCCCAGAAATAGTCGCCGCGGACGGCTCCTTTGATGGCGCCGCCGATATCCTGGGCCGCCACCATTTTGTTCAGCGGCTTGCCGTCCGGAGTGCGGGTGGAAAGCCACATCAGCGCTCCAAGCGGCACATACCGCCGGTCGACCGCCAGACTGCGGCCGGCGGTAAGCGGCAGCCCGAAAGCGCCGACCGGTCCTTTGCCTTCGATGATGCGGTGGAAAATGTAGCGTTCGTTTTCGCGCATCAGTTTTTGCGCCTCGGCGGGATTGTCGTTCAGCCATTTTTTTATGCTGATCATGTCGGCTTTGCCGGGTTTAAGCAGGCCTTTGGCCAGCAGAATGCTGCCGATTCCCCTGAAACGGCGGCCGTTGTTGTCGGCATAGCCGATGCGCACGCTGGTGCCGTCGTCGAGCTTGGCCACGGCCGATCCCTGAATCTGCATGATATGGATGTCGACCTCGCTGTCGCCCCACAACAGCACCGGCGCGGCAAACGGCGCCTTTTCGATTTCTTCCCGGGTGTAGTAAGGCAGCATCTTCTGACCGCTGACCCGGCCGACCAGCCGCATGCTCGGCAGATCAGGATCAAACTCTTTCAGGTTAAGTTCGATCAGGTCCGCCGGCCGGCCGTAAACCGGATAAACATATTTGCCGTGACGGCTGCGGGAAGCATGAATTTCCGATTCGTAATAGGAAGTGAATTTTCCTTCCGCGTTGCCGTCCGTCTGAACCAGGAAGGGGGTGAAATTTTCTTCGACGAAAGCCTTGAATTCACTGCCTCGGCTTATTTTTCGACGGAAAAATTCCGCGCAGACACGCCGATAGCCGGCTCTGTCGATTTTGATCCGGCTGTTGTCGATAAACGGCGTTTTCAGTTTTTCTATTTTGCTGCAGTTGGCGGCAAAAAGCTCCGCCATTTCAGCCATTTCGTCTTTCTGCCAGCCTTCCAGTTCGTCAAAAGCGGCTTCGCTCAGTTCCACCTCTTCGTCGGGCATGCTTCCCGGCGACAACTTTTCCTCCCGGCGGTCGGGGCAGCCGGTCAGAAGCAACGCGAACAGAAAAAGCAGCGGGATTCTTTTCATTTATTTTTTCGTCGATACCAGAAGCCAGTTGGGGGTTGTCGCGTTCAGACCGCGTTCAAAGGTCCACACGTCGGTGATTGACTGAATGAAGTTTTCGTCGCCTTCAAGCACTTCGCCGTTTTTGTCGCGCAGAATGTTGACCTGTTCGGAAACGAACTTGACGCTGATTTTGGCCAGGTTGCTTTTGGTGATTTTGGCATCGGTGATGATCGCTTCGTTAAACCCGATAAAGTCGGTTTCGGCACTGATGCCTTCTTCTTTGCGGCGGGCAATGACGTCCTTAAATTTTTTCAGCAGTGTTTTGCCGACAAGGTTTTCCAGCGTGTCGACGTCGCCTTTGGCAAACGAGGTGACGATGATCTCAAAGGCTTTTTTGGCGCCGCTTAAAAACTTGTCGCGGTTAAAGCCGGGAATGGCGCGCAGGTTTTTTTCGCTTTCGCTCAAGCCGCTTTCATCGGCTTTCAGTTCTTCGCCGCCCTTATCCGCCTGCGGATGGCGTTTGTTGTGTTCCTGCATCAGGATGTCAAAAATTTTGGCTGCGCTTTCCTTGCTGATTTCGGTTTCGTTTTCCGGCCGGGTTCCGAGCAGGTTTTTAAGCTTGGCGAAGACCATCACCACCACGAACAGCAAAATTATGATATCCAGATATGCAGACATTTTTCCCTCTGTAAAAGCATCGGTTGAACTCTTATATAATATAGAGGCAAAAGCCGACATTATCAACCGGAAATGTTGACCGTTGGAATTATTTATTATAAGATGATGCCGTTTAAAATCAATTTGCCGTTTTAGGAGAAACAACAATGGAAGAACAGGCTCAGAACAAGCAGATCGGCGCAATTGCCGTTCACAGCCAGTATATTAAGGATCTGTCGCTGGAAATCCCCCATGCGCCGGAAATTTTCTCGGAGATCAAATCCGCGCCGAAAATTGACGTCCATGTTGACGTCAAGTCCGAACCGAAAGGGAACAATACCTATACTTCGCAGCTCTCGATCAGCATGAACGGCAAGGTGGAAGACAAGACCCTTTTTGTGCTGGAGCTGACTTATGCCGCCTTTGCCGAAGTCAATGTTCCGGCCGAGCATCTGGAGCCGGTTTTGATGATTGAGCTGCCGCGGCTGATCTTCCCGTTTGCCCGTAATGTGGTCACGCAATGCCTGACCGAAGGCGGATTGCCGCCGTTTATGCTCAATCCGATTGATTTTGCGGCGCTTTATGCCGCCCGCAGACAGGCGGCTGCCAACGACGCCGCCCACTAGACGGTGCCTTTGTCCTCGCAAATCCGCTGCCGGCGTCAAATGCGCCGGCGCGCTTTTTGTATCCCGAAAACTCCCGGTTGGAACAAGGGGGGCTTTTTTTTAATGGTGCCCCAAAAACGGATGCGCTTTTTTCCGTCGGCGGTCCGGTTGTCTCGTTGTCTTTGGATCCGGCCTTTATAATAAGCCGCTTCCCGTTTCGTGCAAAGAGGATTTTTGCCTCTTTTATTGCTCTCGAAGTTTTTTGTCCATTTTTGATTATACATTGTTTTTGCTTTTATATTTTTTATAAAAGCGCATTTTTTGCAACTAAAGGTTTACAAAATTTTGGGCTTGCAATCATTTAATATTTTGTTTAAGCTGGCCGACAGGCGTAAAGCAAAACTTTGCGTTTAGTGCCCGAAAAAGGGGCGCGGGACATTCGAAAGTCCTGGTATAGACGGTACTTCGGATATGGTGCCGTAAGAGTTGTGAGGTATATATCCCGCATCTTCATATATCCCCGCTGGAAACGGTAGGGGAGCCTTGAGTGTATGTTCAGAAACTTTAAACGGTTTTAAAGACTTAAGGGTCATTTCTATACATGATTTTCGAACTCTCCGACCACCTTCCATACAGGTGGTTTTTTGTTGGGTTTCCAGCCAAAAATCATGGTCTTGGTGGTCTCTGGGTGTTGAAAACAGATATAAGGAGCCTTGATTATGATCAGCAAACGCCAACTTGCCCGCGGCCGCATGCCCGACGGACAGCCAAACCCACTGGACGTGCATATCGGAAATCGTCTGCGTCTCAGACGCGTTTACCTCGGAATAACCCAAAAAGACCTGGCGACGCTTGCCGGTATCAGCCATCAGCAGATCCAGCAGTATGAAATCGGCGGCAACCGCATTTCCGCCCAGCGCCTGTGGATTTTCTCCCGGCTGCTCAATGTGCCGGTCGGCTTTTTCTTTGAAGACATGGATAAGGAGATGATTGCGAAAGTGTTCAGCATGCTGCCTGTTTCCGATTTCCGCGATTTGTGCATTGACGAATGTAAGATTGAGGAAAGAAGCGACATTCAGGAACTGGTCAGCGCCTATATGCGCCTGATCCGCAGCCGCCGCAAACCGCTTGCGGAATGCTTCCTGCGGTTGATCGATGAAATATCGCGCACTTCCGGCCACGAGGGCGAAGTTTCCCTGCGTGCCTGCCTGGTAAAAAAACTTGCCGGCTTAAAATGAAGTGCCCGCTTCTTTAAAAATCCGTCATTGAAAAAGGCCTCCTTTCGGGGAGGCCTTTTTGCGGGGTGACCGTAATGCCGCCTGTACCGGCGGTAAAAACCGGCATACTGCCATCGGATCGTAAAACTCAATCCCGGGCGGATCAGCTGCATCAGATCCTTGTCTGCCGACGCGACCGCCGCTTCCATGCTTTTTCCGAGCGCCGGCCGCGCGTAGGTAACAATCAGGTTGTCGGCCTCATAGCCTTCCATCTTAAACTTTCCCGGTCGTCAGGTTTGTGCGGCCGGGCAGCGGATTTCCTTATTTAAACAAGGTGCTGCCGTTTGCATTGACCGACCAAGCTTCGTCAATCCTGCTTGTCTTTGAGATCGGGTGCGGTCTTAACATAGTTTTCGACCATGATGGCCGATTTTTTGGCCAGCGCCACGCAGCCCGGTCCGGCTACGCAGCCGCCTTCGCAGCACATCACCTCGATCATGTTGAAGTCAGAGCCTTTGGTTGCATACTGCTTCAGCAGTTTGATGCTTGCCTTGTTGAGGCCGTTGATCGCCGTCGGCTTAAATTCCGCCTTGCCTTCGACCAGTGAGGCCACTGCGCCGGCAACGCCGCCGCTGACCGGGAACCGGCGTCCCTGGGCGCAGGAGATTTTGGCGAATTCCTGCGGTTCGCAGTCGGCCACGTTGATGCCCGAGGCCACCAGCATGGCGCCGATTTCCTCAAACGTCAGCACATAATCGACGTTGGGATCATTTTCCGCCTCGAAACGTTTGGCCAGACAGGGGCCGACGAAGACCGCCGTGCATTCCGGCTGTTCCCGTTTCAGCAGTTCGGCGGTGTAGTACATCGGCGTGCGGGTGTGGGAAACGAAAGGTTTGATTTCCGGGATGTGCAGGTCCGCAGCCTTGTAATAAGCCGGGCAGCAGGAGGTGGTCATCATCTTTTCGCCGTTTTCCGTTTTTTCGATAAACTCGGCCGCTTCTTTACGGGTGGTGACGTCGGCGCCGATCGCAACTTCGACCACGTCGGCAAAGCCGAGCTTTTTCAAGGCGCCGATCAGGTTGTTGATGGTGCCGGGGAACTGGCCGAGGACGGCCGGCGCCAGCATGGCGACCACTTTTTTGTTTTCGTCGGCCAGAAGCTTCAGCACGTCAACCATTTGCGACATTTCGACCACCGCGCCGAAAGGACAGGATTGCAGGCATTTGCCGCAAAGGATGCATTTTTCCGGATCAATGTGCTCTTTACCGGATTCGTCTTTGCTGATGGCGCCGACCGGGCAGGCTTCCTCGCACGGGATCGGCACCCGGATAACGGCGTGATAGGGGCAGACTTCCTGGCAGCGTCCGCAGGAAATACACTTGTCGGGGTCGATGGTTGAGCGTCCGTTGACGATGGTGATTGCCTGCTTAGGACAGTTGACCTGGCAGGGTTTGGCAAAACAGCCGCGGCAGGCGTCGGTAACCAGATAACGGGAGCGGATGCAGCCCGAGCAGGCGTCGGTGATGACCGACAGCTTGTTGACCGCGTGCTCGCTTCTTGCCAGCGCGCGTTTGCCGTATTCTTTTAAGCTTGTCAGTTCGTCGGTTTCGTCTTCGGGGGCAAAGCCCATGCTTGCCATGCAGCGGTATTTCAAAATGGCGCGGTCCTTATAGATGCAGCAGCGGCTCACTTCGCCGCCTTTGGGGCGCAGCTCGAGCGGAATGCGGTCGGCGTCGGCAAAACGTCCCTGTAAAAATTTCTCGACGATTTTGACCAGAATGCGGGTGCGCATCTGGTTGGCGTTGTTCTTAGGTATCAGCATTAGTTTTCCCGGTTCAAAATTTCTCTTACTTTGTTGACTACTTTTTCAAAATTAGCTTCTTCGATAAGCTCGTCGTTGACCAGCACGAACGGTCCGCGGTTATATTTTGCGGTGGTGTTCCTGCAATAGTTCATGCAGCGGGCCTCTTCGATTTCGATTTTGTCGGCAATGTCCGCCGGCGGGGCGAATTCCAGCACCTGAATCTGAGCCGCTCCCATTACGAAACAGGAGGTTCCGCAGCAGATTTTGATTTTCACTTTTTCCATAATTATGTTCCTTTACTACAAGTATCTGACCGAAATTTCCTTCAGGTACTGGCTTTGCAGCAGCCTGAATATCTTCTTGACGATGTTGCGCCTGATTTCAAGCTCCATCGGCAAACTCGGATCCTGGTGGGCGACGTTGATTTTGGTGCCGACCACGAAATCGATCCGGTCGCTGCCCAGCAGCAGGTTGACCAAACGGACCGAAGCGACGTTGGGTTTTCTGTCGATCCCTTCTTTTAGCATACGATACGCGTCGGTCAAGGTTAAAATGCCTTCCGTCACCAAATCGACTCCTTCCATGGTCGAGGCCATCGGGATCGCGGTATCGAAACTGGTCTTGTCGATTTCGCATTTCAGGCACAGTTCGCGTTCGATAATGTTGGCGGTGGTGCCTCCGCAGATTGCCACTTTGCCGTCATAGTCGGAAACCAGTTCGGCAAATTCCCGATCCTTGTCCTCGTCAAACGGCGGTCCGGTCAAAACCAGCAGTTTGCGCGGGGTGCGGAAGTAAATGGAAACGCAGCTGATGTCGTCGCCGGCCTTGTGGTCAATTTCCTTGGTCAGCGCTTCTTCGACGATCTTTTGCGCCAGCGTCTGCGACGACATGTAGGGGTCTTTTTCAATCTCTTTTAAAACGAAGTCTATACAGCCCTGCCGTCCCCAGCCGAGCGGATAGCGCTTGTTGCCGAGCCCGGCCTGAGTTACGCCGTCCGACATCAGGATAATGCGGTCTTCCGGCTGGGTGGTTATCTGCGAAACACTGATGGTGCGTTCTTTCCATTTCGGCGAGGAAAATTCCCGTCCTTTGATTGCCAGCAACCGGTGGTTGCGGATGAAGATGTAGCGGGGGTTGTCCATCTCGAAAATCCGGGTTTTGCCCTCAAGTTCGCTGTCAACGATGGAAAAGGTGGCGTAGCTGATCTTGCGTATCTGGCAGATCGGCAGCGCGTCCATCATAATTTCGCTTGAGCGCAGCAAGTCGGTGTTGTCTTCCATGAACTTCATGGCCATCCGGGTGGTCATCGACGACAGAATATTGGCTTTCACGCCGCTGCCCAGCCCGTCGGAAAGAATGCTGATCACCCGCCTTTCTTCGGGAATTTTCTTGGAATAGATGGTGTCGCCGAAGCAGTCTTCGCCGTCTTTCTGCCTTTGGCAGGAACCGATGTCAATAAACAGCGAATTGCTCATTTGTCGTCCTCGTAAGATTTGATCGGTTTTTCCACGCTGCTTTCGGATTCGCCGCCGGCGTAGTCTTCGGCGATCGAACGCAGCAGAATTTCCGTTTCCGCCATATGTTCGCCCAAAGTGCAGGCAATCTGCTGGACGGTGGCCAGGTTTTTGCGGATCACGTCTTTGGCCTTTTCGGCGATTCGCTCTTTTTTCATCTCCATTTTAGTCACATCTTGGATAATGCCGCCGACGATCTGTTTCTTATCGATATTGAAAACCACTACGTCAAACAATCGGTCGCCGAAACGAACGTGTTCGCGCCGGATATCCTGTTCCAGATCAAGCGAAGCCGAAAACAGGTTGGTGAAGTCTATGAAATCGCGAAGGTCGGCGCCGCGAAGGTCGTTTTGTTCGTAAATTTCCCCGTGTTCTTCTTCCGACCAGAAAGTTTCGGCGAACTTGTCGTTATATTCGATGATGTTCAAATGGTTATCGGCAATCACGATCGGCGAGGGAATGCAGCGGAGAAGGGCGTTAGCCTTGCGCTGAGCCTGCTGTTTCATGTTAGAAACGCACATTTCCGGTTCGGCCTTGCCGGAGAGCATTGCGCGGGCAAAGTTGCGGCAGGTGTCATAACCGCAGCCGCCGCAGTTCAATTCGTCTTCCACCCCGTATTTGCCGATCATCGCCAGCGCCCGTTTGATTTCCGCTTCGCTGAATTCTTTGTCTTTGACTGTTTTTTCGCCGTATTGCAGGCTGATGTCGGTTTGCGGTTCGCGTTTGCCGGCATGGTCGGAAAAATCACTGTGTTTCAGAATGTTCAGCCGTTTGTCAAAACCGGGATTGCGGTTGCTCATACAGGGGCCGGCCACGCAGCCGCCGTGGCATGCCAAACATTCGATAAAAACCGGCCGGTCGAAATTTTCCGGTTTTAAGCCAGCCAATTCCCGCTTGATGTTCTGAATGCCAGATATCTGCATCATATAGGCGTTTCGGGCGGTTGGGTAGGGTTTGACGGTTTCGATCATGCCGCCTTCAATCGGATAGGCGGTGCCTTCTTCCGCTTTGGTCATTACGAATTTGTCATAAACGCTGGTGCGGATTTCTTCCGGGAAAATTCCGGCTTCCCGGAACCATTGACGGATGTCCCCGAAGCTGAGGCTCAAGCTCAGCAGCTCGGGATGGGCGTCGGCTTCGAGTTTTTTGGCGATGCAGGGGCCGACGAACACCACTTCGATGTTCTTGCCCAGTTTGTCTTTCAGCATCCGGCAATGAGCCAAAAGAGGCGATGAAAGCGGCGTCAGATGCGACGTCATCTCCGGCAGATATTTGCACACGTACTCGACCACCGCCGGGCAGGCGGTAGAGATCAGCATTCCCGATTCTTTTTCCTCGAGCAGGCGGGCAATGTGGGCGGAAACTTCCTCCGCGCCGGCTGCGGTTTCTCCCACCCCGCGGAAGCCGAGCCGGCGCAGGGATGCAATCATTTTTTCCACCGGCAGTCCGTCAAATTCGGCAATCCAGGAAGGTGCCAAAGAAACGTAAACGTCTTTACCCGATTCGATCAGGTGTTTTGCCCGCGTCAGGTCGTTTCGCGGCTGCTTGGCTTTGGCCGGGCAGACCCGGTAGCAGGTGCCGCAGGCAATGCACAGGTCAGGCACAATCTGGGCGCTTCCGTCTTCGATCTTGATTGCCTTGACCGGACAGCGGCGGACGCATTTGTAACAGTCCATACAGTTGTTTTTGATTGTATATAAAGGATATTCGCGGTCGGACATGGTGTTGTTCCCGGTCGGTTATTTGCGGAAGTTTTTTTCCAAAATGTCAAGCAGAGTACCGTTGTCGACGTTGTGATATTCTACTCCGTCAATGGTGATGTTGGGGCCGACGGCGCAGCGGTTGCAGCAGCGAAGCCCGGTCAGTTCGACTTCGGCCTCGATCTCGTTTTGTTCCAGAAAATTTTGAATCAGCTGGAGGTTTTTGGCGTTTCCCCGGGCAAAACAGGAGCTGCCCATACATACTTTGATAACGTGTGCCATTGCACATTTCTCCCTTTTGGAAAAGTATTTGTCTGAAAGTATAGTCGAGAGCATGAAAAAAACAACAGTATTTTTAGCTAACTCCGGTACATAATTTTGCTTAAATATAATCCGCAGGCAGGTGCCGTCGGACCCGCCGCCCTACGGTCGCGAGCTTCAAGAATAGTTTTGATCTCTGTCGGCTTCAGATGTCCGTCGCCGACCATTTTCAGCGTGCCGACCATGTTGCGCACCTGATGATGGAGAAAGGAACGAGCCTCGGTATAAAAGAAAATATTTTCCCCTTCCTGCCGGATATCGAGCCGATCGAGCGTTTTGAGCGGTGACTTGGCCTGACATTTGACCGCGCGGAAGGAAGTGAAGTCATGGTACCCGAGGAGATAAGCGGCGCCTTCGCGCATTTTTTCGACATCCAAAGGAACCACTACCGGCCAGCTGCGGTTTTTGTCAATGACAAGCGGCGCCCGGCGGTTGGTGATGCGGTAAATATAAGCGCGTCCGACGGCCGAATAGCGGGCGTGAAAGTCCGGTGCCGTTTTTTCCGCCGCCAGCACCGAGACCGGTGCTTCCATACTGCGGAGATGAGCGTTTACCGCCTCGCGCAGGCGAAAAGGGTCAACTTCGCGGTTTAAATCGAAATGAGCGACCTGCGCCAGCGCATGCACCCCGGCGTCCGTGCGGCCGGCGCCGTAAACTTCGGTTTTTTCCTGACAAAAGGCTTCGACCGCCTTTTCCAGAAACTCCTGCGCACTCGGCCCGTCCAGCTGTTTCTGCCAGCCGAGCAGATCGGTGCCGTCATATTCTACGGTAATTTTGTAGCGCTGTGTCATTATTTGTTTTTTTAAGCGACGGCGGAAGCTTTGCTTTGGGCGGAAGTTTCCTCATGCGCCAAAAGGCCGAGTTTGTCTTCCACTTCCCAAATGACTTTCAGGGCGTCAAAAGCATTTTCGCCGGAAATGCGCGGCGTCGCCTCGCCGTTAACGCAACTGATAAAGTGGCTCAGCTCGGCGGTCAACGGCTGATTGCTCGGAATAAACAGTTGTTCCACGCTGCCTTTTAAGCCATAGTTCATCCATTCAGGAATATTTTCCTGATTAACATACGGCATGCGGCCCTGCGAATGTACGTTGATGCTCTGGTTGATGAAGTCCATGTCGATATAGTTGGTGTCGGTGGTAACCGTCAGGGTGCGTACCCGGGCCTGGGTAATGCGGCTGGCGGTAATGTTGGCGGTAACGCCGTTGGCAAATTCCAGCACCGCGGTGATATAATCTTTGCCTTCCGGATGATCGGAAGTTTTGACGGCGGCGGCTTGTACGTTGATGACCGGCGACCTGACCAGCGACTGGATGACTTCGACGTCGTGGATCATCAGGTCCATGGCCACGTCGACATCGGTAATGCGGCCGGAAGCGGCGGACATTCTCTGCGCCGTCAGCGAACGGATCTTGGAGGTGTCGGAAAGGATTTTGCCCATCTGTTCAACCGCCGGGTTAAATCTCTCGATATGGCCGACCAAAAGCACGACATTATTCTTTTTGGCGGCGTTGATCAGGCGCCGGCATCCTTCTTCGGAAGTGGCCAACGGCTTTTCCATCATGCAGTGAATGCCTTTGTTCAAAAAGAATTCGCCGACGTCCGCATGGGTGACGGAAGTGGTGACGACACTGACGGCGTCAACCTTTTCGGCAACTTCCTCCATGCTGGAAAATACTTTTACGCCGAATGTTTCAGCGGCTTTTTGGGCGGCTTCGGGAAAAATGTCGTAAACGCCGACGAGTTCGACGTTCGGCAGAGATTTGTAAGTTTTAAGATGGTTCTTGCCCATCATGCCGGCGCCGATGACCGCAACTTTGATTTTAGCCATGCTGAAAAATCCTCATTTTTGGAGTTGAAAACACAATCTGCGCGCATATATATCATACTTTTTAATAAAATGCTCTTAACATGTTGTTACAAAATGTTACAAAAAATCCCGCGGCTTTTGCGGCTGCGGGATTTTTTTGCAGGATAAACCGAACGTTTGTCATTCGGTGTAGACGATAACCTGGAATTCCTTGGAAGCTTCATGCACGGCCTCGCCCAAAGAGGCAAAGACGTTTTGCGTGAAATAATATTCCAGATAATCGCGTTCGTCGCCTTCGTATTTGCCGACGTAACGGAGTTCGTGCTCTTCGCGGATGTCCGTATATTTCAGCGACGGCATTTCAAACCTTGTCAGGCCGTCGTCGTAATACGCCTCATATTCGCTCACCGGATAACTCAGCGTGAAGTAGTTGTATTCAACGTCATACTGACGTCTGACCTTGCACACCACCATTCGTTCGGGCATTCCTACCGTATCGCGGACAACCGCGTCCGCAAAACCGGCTTTCTTCAGCTTAAGCGCCGCATCGGGCAGAACCTTGTACTTTTGGATCGAAGATTCGATTTCTCCCCGCATTTGTTCCGCCGTATAAGTTTTGCGGCCGACGCTGCCGTCAGAATACCGGTGTTCGACTTCCGCCCAGCTGGTATAGGTGCCGGTCCACAACTCGTTTTTCACGTCCCTGATCCCGCTTGCAATCAACCGGCTGGAAACGACTGCCGGATGAGCGCCGGCATAAAGCCGCAGTTCGATTTTGGCGGTCAGGGTATAGGTCTTGCCGTTGAAATCAAGCGAAATCGAATGGTCAAACCGCTTGCGCAGGTAGACGACCTGTTCTCCTTCCCCGTTGTCTTCGATTATGAAATCAAGGTCGGTCAGAGTGTAACCGTTGTCGCGGACGTTCCTGATCGGATGATAGGGCATCGTCTGCCGCGTGATCCCGTCATCGTATATTCCTATCTCATGATAAAGGTCGTACGAGAACGAGAAGACGTCAAACGTCACCTTGTACATCAAAAGCGAATCGGTTACCGTCACGAAATCCTGACGACGGCTGTTTGCCGCCTCATAAACCAGTTCGGTACGGCATTCGCCGAGGTTGAAACTGCCCACTTCAATCACGCTGTCGACGTTGTTGAAGGCGTTGTTGAGAGTAACCGAAACTTTGTTGTCGAAGCTGGCGCGGGTAATGCCCCGGACCATAATCCAGCTCTCGTAGCTCAGTTGAGTGCCTTCCGTTCCGACTTCCGCTCTTACCTCGCCGGCTTCGCCTTCGTCGTAAACTTCGCTTTCAATCACTTCCGGCAGCTCGTAATCGTCCTTGCTGCAGGAAGTCATCATCGTCATTCCGGTAAGAACGACAGCTGCTGCCGTTGCAAACCATAAGCTTTTTGTTTTCATATAAAAAAGGGTTTTAAGAGTTTAACAATTGTTTTTATTTTAAGTTCACTGTTTTTGTTCTTATCACTGCTTTTTATCTTATGAAAACCGCACTTGCCTGAGCCGACAAACCGGCCTTAACACACATTGCCGGTTCTCTCTTTGGATAATAAGATAAATTCAATAGTTGCAGATAATAATTCTTGTTTGAAACTTTGCCGTTTTTCGTCCGGCAGACGTTCCGGGTCTTGCACCCGGTTTTTGTCATCCTGAGCCTGACTCCGGCTCTCGCCGTTTCTCTTTTTTCTTCTTTCTTATCCTCTTTAATTCTCTCTTCTTTCCCTTTCCTCTTCTTTCTCCTTACCCCCTCTGCTCTCTCTTCTCTCCGTCCTCTTTCTTACTCTCTTTTTACTCCTCTTCCGTCTCCCTCTTCTCCTTCCTCTCTCCCTTTTCTCCTCTCCGTCTTCTTTCTCTCTTCCTTGTTCTCTTTACTTCCTCCTTTCCTTCTTTTTTCCCCTGAGATCCCTGAGCTCTCTCTCCACTCGCTCGCGGGATGACAGATTGGGAGTGCGGCGCTTACCGGCGGGATGACGGCTGGAGAGAAAGAGAATAACGGCAGACGTCTTGGCAAAAGATCCGGGATCCGCGGGGAGGAAAGCTTTAGCCTTCAAACTTTCCTCCCCGCCCCGTATCAGAGGGCCCCGCCCTAAAGGGGATTGTGCCGCCGGATCATATCGCATCTCCGGTGCGGGCGGGGTTAGTTGCGAGACCAGCCGCGATCGCCGTTAAACTGGAAATAAGGGGTACGGTCGGAACTGTCACCATTTCTCCACTTACAACCCGGATTACTGGCCCGGGAATAACCGTATTGGTTATTATTACCGTCTATTTTGCAACGGGCATCATCCGGCTTGGAGTGTTTTTCGCCATCCCGAACAGAAGCTCCGTAATAAAAGCAATTCAACGTTCTGGAACTGATTGTTCCCGATGAGGTTATATACGGATAATTTCCCTGCGGACGATCCGAGCAGTACGACCATAGCTGTGCAAAGGAAACCGTATTATAACTTACGTCACTGAAAACGATAATCGATCCGTTTCCACGTTCGTTTCCGACAAAAGAAGACGTCGCCATATGCAGACTCCTGGCTAAGCCATTTTCATACAACCAATAAGTCGTATCATACAATGACAAGGTACTGCTGGTTCTGTATACATCACCCTTGTTGAAATATACACCGGAAGAAGTATCACTGTAACCGCAAGTTGTGCCGACACAGACCGGACTGACTTTTATATTCGCATATTTAATTGCCGCCAACCCTTTGACAGAAAACTTTTCTCCCGTCAGTGTAACTCTGTCCGAACTGCTTTTGCCTTCGATCATAAAGATAAAATTACCCGGATTGGTAACAACAAATCCCAAACTGCCGAATTCGTGATTGTAACCTTTGGCCCGATATTCAGCGGTAATGTCTCCGCCGGTATATTTGGCGTACATATTGTTGGCATTAGGCAGGTTTGCGTCATATTTCAGTTCCGCTTTGCTTTGGTTGTATAAATGGAACGACTCAACGCCGCAGTTGGTACAAGTAAAACCACCCTTATTCCACCAGCTGCTGGAAGTTCTCAGAAAAACAGACTTAAAATCAAGAGGAGACGTAGAAGTCATATCGCCGCTGATATAAACCTCCGGTGTTTCCGTGCATTGCTGCTTAACCAGCTTGGTCAAAGTGTCGCTGCCATAAATCGCGTTGGCATAAACCATGGCAGAAATAACTTTCTTGTTATAGAAATTTTTCCACTCGGCACCGTAACCGGTATCTTTGGCAATGATTACATTCGTTGCGGACGGAGTTTTGCCGGTTTCATAAAGTACATAATCCTTGATTCCTTTGTCTTTAATATAATCCGTAAGGATCTCGTCACATTCCTTTGGCACGCATTTGCCGCCGTCGATTTTATACCCCAGTTTGCACGAGGTTGCCTTGTAACGCGAACCGCGGGTGCAGCCCTCCAGACTTTCGCAGCTGGCGTATGTTTCCACCTCTTCGTTGTTCATGTCTTCATACGGATAGGTATTGATGTTGCAGTCGCAGCATTTCGGCGCTTTGACTACGTCACCCTGCGTACACAGCGGATCAGTTATATAAGTCCCGTATTTACAATCACTGGAGATCACCTTGAACTTATCACCGCAAATACAGGCCGCATAATAAGTGTTGCCGTTACTGTCCGTACACGAATTGCCGGTCGTGGTCGAACCGTTGTTAAGGCACTCCTCTTCGGTCTTGGGATAAAGGCCGCGATCGCACAGACATTCGGTAAAATAGGCGTTGATCGACGTCTGTCCGTTGGCAAAACCGGTGTAAACGCAGGAAGCGCCGGACGCAATACTGTTGTCGTAATTCTGGCCGGTTACCGTATTTTTGCATACTGTGGCACTCTGCTGCTTATACGGATACTTGTCCGAGTCGCAGCGGCATTTGAAACGGTTGCCGCATTTGCCGTCCGCCACCAGCGGATAAACGCAGGCATCATAGCTGTATTCCCGCCCGCAGCACATCACGTAATTGTTGTTGTATGGACAATAGCCGACAATGTATTTCGTCATGTCCGCCTGACACAGGCTCTTTTCCGTATAGCCTTCCTGTTTGCACAGGCTGCCATCGGCATCCGGGTTGTCGTAATCCTCAAAACTGCCGCCGCCGGTACAGTTTTCCTCGCCGACGAAACAGACCTTGGCCGAAGCCGGCGCCGCACACAACAGGCACAGGCACGCGGACAAAAGTCCCAATCCCATGGTTTTATACAATATTTTCATGACCTTTCCCCTTTATCCATATATTTCGTTCAGGTGATGTAAAATATTGTACGATAGATAGTTATATTATTTTTCCCCGCTGTCCCTTGATTTTTCGTCTTGATTTCCGCCGCATTTTAACGTACCTTTTTTTACCGCAGGAAAAAATGACGATTTATCATATAAAATCAATGAGAAAACGAAAACAGAAATACAAGCAGCGAGAAAAAAGCAGATTTTGCCTGAATGTCCGGCAACCGTTATAGAAACGGCCGGTTTCATGCACACCGGTCTGAAACGACGCAGACGCGCGGCCGATATTTTTCATTCAACCTTTTCGGTCAATGTTCAAACCACAAAGAAACGATCCGGCAGACATTCGCTTAACGAACATTCACCGGATCGTATCTGGTATAAAGAAGTCAGTTATTATTTAACTTCCTCAAAATCGGCGTCAACGACTTTTTCGTCTTTCGGCGCTTCCGAAGCGCCGGCGTCGGCACCGGCGGTCTGTCCCGTCGCGCCGGCATTCTTATACATTGCCTCGCCGAGTTTTAACGACGCCTGCATCAGGCTTTCGCTCTTTTCTTTGATGACTGACAGGTCATCGGCTTCAAGCGCGGTCTTCAACGCTTTGATTTCGGTTTCGATTGCCTGTTTGTCGGCTTCCGAAATTTTGTCGGCGTTTTCTTTCAAGGTCTTTTCCGTCGCATGAACAAGGCTTTCCGCCTGGTTTTTGGCTTCTACCGCCTCTTTCTTCTTCTTGTCGGCTTCGGCGTTGGCTTCCGCATCTTTGACCATCTTGTCGATGTCGGCGTCGCTCAAACCGCCGCTGGCCTGAATGCGAATCGCCTGTTCCTTGTTGGTCGCCTTGTCTTTGGCCGAAACGTTGACAATGCCGTTGGCGTCAATGTCGAAAGTAACTTCAATTTGCGGCATGCCGCGCGGCGCCGGAGGAATGCCGACCAGGTCAAACTGCCCCAGCAGCTTGTTGTCGGCGGCCATTTCTCGCTCGCCCTGAAAGACGCGGATGGTAACCGCGGTCTGTCCGTCTTCGGCGGTAGAAAAGACCTGCGACTTGCGGGTCGGGATGGTGGTGTTGCGGTCAATCAGACGCGTAAACACACCGCCCAAAGTTTCAATACCCAATGACAACGGGGTAACGTCCAAAAGCAGCACGTCTTTGACGTCGCCCATCAGTACACCGCCCTGAATGGCTGCGCCGACGGCAACCACTTCGTCCGGGTTAACGCCTTTGTGC
This sequence comes from uncultured Azospirillum sp., assembly GCA_902489795.1. Lineage (GTDB taxonomy): Bacteria > Pseudomonadota > Alphaproteobacteria > RF32 > CAG-239 > JAFUYI01. The sequence continues at coordinate 26,193 of CABUBU010000007.1, read as the reverse complement.
GGGTCTTTGCCGAAGATTTCCTTTACTTTTTCCTGAACTTTCGGCATCCGGGTCATACCGCCGACCAGAATGACTTCGCTGACTTCGTTGGCTTTGAGTCCGGCATCGGCCAAAGCTTTGCGGCAGGGTTCGACCGTGCGTTCGATCAGGTCGTCGACCAGCGCTTCCAGTTTGGCGCGGGTGAGTTTGATGTTGAGGTGTTTCGGTCCGGTGGCGTCGGCAGTGATAAACGGCAGGTTGACGTCGGTCTGGGTGGCCGAGGACAATTCGATCTTGGCTTTTTCCGCCGCTTCTTTCAAACGCTGCAAAGCCAGACGGTCGTTTTTCAGGTCAATGCCGCTTTCTTTCTTGAACTCGTCGGCCAGATAGTTGACGATACGCTGGTCAAAGTCTTCGCCGCCAAGGAAGGTGTCGCCGTTGGTGGATTTTACTTCAAAAACGCCGTCGCCGATTTCCAAAATGGAAATATCGAACGTACCGCCGCCCAGGTCATAAACTGCAATGGTGCCGTTTTTGTTCTTATCCAGGCCGTAAGCCAGTGCAGCAGCCGTCGGTTCGTTGATGATGCGCAGAACGTCAAGCCCCGCGATTTTACCGGCATCTTTGGTCGCCTGACGCTGAGAATCGTTGAAATAGGCCGGAACGGTAATGACCGCCTTGTCGATTTTTTCGCCCAGATAGCTTTCGGCATATTCCTTGATCTTCTGCAGAACGATTGCCGAAATCTGCGACGGCGCATATTTCTGTCCTTTGGCTTCTACCCAGGCATCACCGTTGTCACCGGCAACAATTTTAAACGGAACCAGCTTCTTGTCTTTTTCAACTTCCGGCGAATCGAACCGGCGGCCGATCAAACGTTTGATGGCAAACAGGGTGTTTTCCGGATTGGTAACGGCCTGACGTTTTGCCGACGAGCCGACCAGACGCTCGTTGTCGGTAAAGGCAACGATTGAAGGCGTGGTGCGGGCACCCTCGCTATTTTCCAGTACCTTGGATTCCCCGCCTTCCATAACCGCAAAGCAGGAGTTTGTCGTACCAAGGTCAATACCTATAACTTTATTGCTCATAATCTTTTCCTTCGTAAATTTAACTTTCTAAACTGTTATATAGGAAGCTCGAATTTCATAAGCAATAGGTTAAGATATTTTTTTTGTTTTTTTGTAGCCGCCGCAGCTTTTGGGGGCTTCAAAGACGGAAAAAACGTCGTTTTTTGTTTTTCGAATAAATATTCCCCAGTAATCGGGGAAACCAAAACAGCGGCACAACCATGCTCTGACCACGCCCGTCGGCACAGTGCGGTACTGTTCCGATGCTAAGGCATTCAGCTCCGATCCAACCCCGGGGCTTTCCGTAAGGTATGCAACAAAAAAAGCGGCAGTTTTTTAAGCCGCCGCCGGATCAGAACGTTTTTCTTTATTTGCCGATTTCAAACCCGCTCTTACCGCTTTCCAGCACCGTGCCGGCAAAAGCGAAATCGTTCTGGTTGCAGGAATAAATCCGGTACAAAATATCGCCGGCGGTAACCTGATCGCCGGTCTTTTTAAATAAGTCGACACCGGCCCCCGGATACTGCCCGCCGCCGCACAAAACGCAAAGACGGGTCATGAAGGCATTGTCGATTTTTTTGACCGTGCCGTCAACGTCCGCCACCACGTCGCGGGTCAGATGTCCGAGCCGGACCTGCTCTTTCGCTTTGCCCTGCGACTTGATAATCTGTTCCATGGCATCAAGCGCCTTGCCCGATTTGAGCAGTTCGCGGGCGACCACATAGCCCTGTCCGCCCCGCAGCTTGGGATCAAACTCCAGAATGCGGCCGGCTAGAAAGAGCGATTTTTCCTTCAGGTCGTCGGGCGCATCCTCCTTGTTTTTCAAAACCTTCATCACGTCTCTGGCTTCCAGCGCCGCGCCGAGGCCGAAGCCGATCGGCTCCGAACCGTCGGTAATGACCACATCGACGTTGATTTCCATCATATCGCCCACATATTCGATCAGCTTGCGCAGACGCATGGCTTCCTGAGTGCTGCGGACGCGGGCACGCGGACCGACCGGAATGTCGATAAGCAGGTGCGTGATGCCGGCGGCCATTTTGGAAGCCAGAACCGAAGCGATGCTGCGCTCAAGCGTTGCCAGACCGTTTTGCTGCTCCACCGCGGAAATGATCTTGTCGGCGGCGGCGATGTCCAGTCCTTCCGGATTGACGATTGCCCCGCGTTTTTCCAGCACCTGTTTTTTCAGGCTGCGGACGTCCAAATCGGTGCCGGCGAGAATCTCCATGGTATCGGCGGCACCGGTACAGCCGCTCAGGGAACGGGAGACGGTTTTGGGCATCGGCAGGCCGTAGGCGGCAACGATCGCGGTAACAATCAGGTCTGCCTTGTTGCCGGGAATTTCACCCAAGCAATAGTGGTCGGCCACGATTTCCTCGCTGCCCCAGTCGATGATGCGGTCGCCGCGCAGGGCTTCGGTCAGGGAAAGAAGCTCGTTCGGCGTTATGAAAGAGCCGGCCGCCACCAGGAATGAGGCAATATCCATGTTGGAATAGCGCCGCGCCGAAATGTCGGCGACAATGTCTTCATATTCTTTCGGGCTTAAAATGTTGCCGGCAATTTTACGGCGGACGGAAGCCAGGCTCGGCGCCGGCGGCGTCAGCGTCAGCGACACCCGGGAACCTTCCGGCAGGCCGATCTGTCTGAACGCTTCGGTATTGAGCCCGAGTTCGTCGGGGCGGATGATTTTGCTGCTGTCGACAATCTGCAGAAAAGCGTAAACCGGCGCCGCGCCGCCGTGAATTTCGATCCGGGTCATGGTTTTGATGTTGTCGATCTTGTAAACCGGACAGTCGCGGTGAATATAGGCGATGTTTTCGTTAAACGAGGATACCGGAAGATGTTTTAATTCAAGCATGACCTTGCTCCTGTAGAAGTTTCGGCCGCCTCGCGGGCGGCCGGTTGCAGACAATGCCGGCAGGAAACAAGCGGTTTATTTCTTGTTTTTGAGCGGTTCGCTCTTCACCATGGCACATTCGATTTTCTGATGCGTCAGAATGCCCAAGACCTTGACCAGCGTCGGCTTCATTTCCGCACGGGTGACGACGATGTCGACCATGCCGTGTTCGCGCAGATATTCCGCCCGCTGGAAGCCTTCCGGCAGTTTTTCGCGAATCGTCTGTTCGATCACTCGGGGACCGGCAAAGCCGATCAGACAGCCTTTTTCGGCAATGTGAATGTCGCCGAGCATGGCAAACGAAGCGGAAACGCCGCCGGTGGTGGGATCGGTCATGACGGAAATAAACGGCAGTCCGTTTTCCTTGACCATGTTGACGGCGGAAGTGGTACGCGCCATCTGCATCAGCGACAGAATGCCTTCCTGCATGCGGGCGCCGCCGGAATTGGCGACGGTGATCAGCGGAATCCTGTGTTTGACGGCATATTCCGCCGCTTTGACGATGCCTTCGCCGACCGCCATGCCCATTGAACCGCCCATAAAGGCGAAATCGAGCGCCGCCACCACGCATTTGATGCCGCCAATGGTGCCGGTCGCCACCTTGATCGCATCCTGGTTGCCGGTTGCCTTGCGATAGGCCTTCAACCGGTCGGTATATTTTTTGGAATCTCTGAATTTCAGCGGGTCTTCCTTGGTTTCCGGCAGCTTAAGTTCGGTATGGGCGCCGTCGAACAGCAGCTTCAGCCTTTTGTCGAGATAAAGGCGCAGATGATGTCCGCATTTGGGACAGACGTACCAAGTCTTTTTCAGTTCCTTGGAAAACAGCAGTTCGCCGCAGCCGGGACATTTCAGCCACAGGTCGTCGGCAATTTCCTTCGGCGTGGTTTTCTTGATTTTCGGGCGGACAAAGTCAGACAGCCAGTTCATGTTTCAATCCTTTATTGCAGTTACAAACACCAGAAATCGTCCGATTTCTCCTGTTTACGTTTAAATAAGTTTGATATTTTTTCCTTCAGTCCGGTTTTGGCAGGTTCTTTTTTGTCAAAGGGAAAAGAAACTTCCGCTTTGCTTTTGGCGTTTTCCAGGTCGCCTTTCAGGCTTTCCACCTTGCCGGCCAGCTCCTGCTGTTCGCGGCTCAGTTTTTTGTTCTGACGCTGCTGAACGCGCAGCGCCCGGCGCAGCGGCGCGTAGGAAAGCCAGGAATCGAGCTTGCCGACAATATAGCCGAAAACAATGAAGAAAATAACGGCAACGCTTAAGGAAACGGTAATCTCCATGTTGAACGGCCACAGGCTGAAAACCGCCATGTCGTTGTTAACAAAAGCAAACACCGCAATGACCACGATCAGCGGCAATCCGATTATCATTTTTACAAAACTCATAGCCCTGCCTTTCCAAAAAATATGCCAAGACTGATTTTATTTCGCCTTGTTCAACAGTTCGTACAATTGTTTGCCGGCCTTAAAATGCGGAATGTTGCGGGCATCGACGCTCAGTTTTTCGCCAGTGCGGGGGTTTTTGGCCATCCGCGGCGAACGGGTGCGAATCGAAAAAGCGCCGAAACCGCGAAATTCCACGCGCTCGCCGGCGGAAAGCGCATTGATGATGCTGTCCAGAATGACGGTTACGATCCGGTCGATTTCCTTTACCGTCAGGCTGGGGTTTTTAGCTGCGATTTTTTCAATTAATTCAGATTTAGTCACTTTAATACCTCATTGTTGTTTAAGTCGTAAGTTACCTGTTTTTATTTTATAAATCAATACATCTTGTTGCATAAAAGCAAAATTTATGCGCTTATTCCGCTGCCGGCGGCTCGGCCGGGGCAGTTTTTTCCCCTTCGCCGCTGCCGGCGTCCTCGATCCGTTCGATCCGGCGGCCGATTTTAGCAGAAGAAACCTTAATGTCATTAATATCTTTTCCCGCCTGTTCAAAATGCCGGAACAGACTGTCCACGCGTTCGTTCAGACGGCCGACGTCTTCGGTCAGAAGCCCCACTTCTCGTTGGATGATGCCGGCCTCTTCGCGCATATGAACGTCTTTTAACACCGCGCGCACGGTGTTTAAGGTGGCCATCAGGGTGGTTGGCGATACAATCCAGACCCTGGCGCGGTAAGAACAGGCCACCACGTCGGCAAAATTGGCGTGCAATTCGGCATAAACAGCTTCGGAAGGCAGAAACATCAGAGCCGATTCCGCCGTTTCCCCGGGAATAATGTATTTTTCCGCAATGTCTTTAATGTGTTTGATGACGGAAGCCTTAAAAAATCTTTCGGCCTCAAGCTTTTCCCGTTCGCTTTTCGCCTGTCTGAGCGCCTGATAGCTTTCAAGCGGAAATTTGGAATCGACGACGATTGCGCCCGGCGGGTTGGGCAGGCGGAGCAGGCAGTCGGCTCGTTTCTGATTGCCGAGCACCGTCTGAAAAGAGTAGGCTGACGGCGGCAGAATCGAACTGACTAAATCGTTCAGTTGAATTTCTCCGAAAGCGCCGCGTGCCTGTTTGTTGGCAAGAATCTCCTGCAGAGAAACCACCTGTTCGGAAAGCGAAGAGATTTTTTCCTGCGCGGCGTCGATTTTGGCCAGCCGTTCGCGCAGGGCGCCTAGGGTTTCGTCGGTTTTGCCGGCGGACATCTGCAAACCTTCGCCCACTTTGCGGGTAATCAGCAGCAGCTTTTCGTCAATCATCTGTAAAACGGAAAGCTTTTGTTCGGCCAGCAGCCGCGCAAGCTTGTCCTGCTCCAGCGCATAATGTTCGGAAAACTGAGCCAGTCGGCCGGAAAGTTCCGATTGCGCGCGCAAAACAGCTTCGTTCGCGCTCTCTTTTCTGTTTTTCAGCAGCAAAACCGCAGCCAGTGCAAAAAGCAGAAGCACCACCGTCGCGGTCAGCCCGATTTCTGCCGGAGATAAAGTCATTGCCGGATTTTAGGCCTCGATGTTAAGGTTGCGCCCCATTTCGAGGAACTTCTCGTTGCGCTGCTTTTTCAGGTTGTCGCGAGAAAGCTGCAGCAGTTCCTGCAAATGTTTGTAAATGCAGTCGCCGACCTTTTCCACCGTTGCCACGGTATCTCGGTGGGCACCACCTTCCGGTTCTGAAATAATCTCGTCAATAACGTTCAAGGCTTTCAGATCCTGCGCCGTCAGCTTTAGCGCTTCCGCGGCGTCGCGGGCCTTGTCGCCCGAACGCCAGAGAATCGAGGCGCAGCCTTCCGGCGAAATGACCGAATAAATGGAGTTTTCCAGCATCAGCACGCGGTTGGCCGCGGCAATTGCGATCGCGCCGCCGGAACCGCCCATGCCGATCACCACCGAAATCAGCGGCACTTTGATTTGCAGGCATTTTTGAATGGAAGAGGCAATCGCTTCCGCCTGACCGCGGGCTTCCGATTCAATGCCCGGATAGGCACCGTCGGTATCAACGAAGCAAATGACCGGCAGGTTGAACTTGTCAGCCAAACCCATCAGCCGCTGGGCTTTGCGGTAACCTTCCGGTTTGGCCATGCCGAAATTGTATTTGACGCGGGTTTCCAAGTCGCGGCCTTTTTCCTGACCGAGAACGACAACGGAAATGCCCTTGAAGCGACCGATGCCGCCGATCATGGTGGCGTCGTCGGCAAACAGACGGTCGCCCGAAAGCGGTACGAAATCCTCAATCAGCCCCTTGATGTAGTCAAGACACTGCGGGCGTTCAGGATGACGTGCGATCTGTACCCGCTGCCACGGCGTGAGGTTGGCGTAAGACTGCTTGATCTGCTTTTCGAGTTTGAGCTGCAGGCGGTTTAGTTCTTTGCCGATGTCGACGTCGCTGTCCCTGGCCAGGGTGTTCAGCATCTTGATCTTTTCTTCGATTTCGTTGATCTTTTTTTCAAAATCCAAAACGGCGGGTTGGTTCTCACTCATAGCAGTTTTCTCTTTCCGATATTTTTACAACTGGTGCTTTGATAACACATTTTATCTTAAATTTCGACTATTATTTTAAAAAACTGTGAATAGCGGCGGCAACACCGGCGACGGCAAAATATTTGATTGAAATGTCGGACGAATGCAATTAGTATGGCAAAATAAATTTTGTTTGGACAAAGGAGAAAAACGCCGTGCTCACTTTCAGCTTTTTTACCGCCGTGTTTCTGACCATTTCGTGGCTTATGTATGTCGGAACCTACATTTATTCGCGTTTGGGCGGGGTTTCGCCGGCAGCTCTCGGCCTGACCGACTTTACGGTCTATACGGCGTTGGCGGTGGCGCCGCTGTTTGTCATCTGGATGACATGGAACGGCTTTTACCGCTTTCGTCACGAGAAAAACCTGCAAAAACAGTTCAAAAACATCGAAGCTCAGTTTAAACAGAATCAGGAGTTTTTTGAAATTGCCGCGCGGATGCTCTGGCAGGGGCAACAAAGCCGGCAGAATCATTTTGTCCTCGAACGGACAGAACTGTTCGTCAGCGAACTGAACGGCCTTTTGGCGGACATGCTGCAACGTTACAACTTCATCAGCGATTCCGAGGCGGCAAAGCTGTGGTCGACGGCCGAAAAAGGCAACAAATGGGGGTTTGCCAAGGCATTGATCAGCCTGCAAAACGGCAGCGTCGACTTTGAAAACCGCCTGTATCGCGCCGCCGTCAGGGAAAACCTGCTGCGCGGTACCGTCAACGAGTTTTGCGCCCGCTATGCCCGGCTGCTCGACCTCCTGAAAACACACGATCAGGAAAAGATATTCCTTCCCGTCATTGAAACCGGCGCGCTCGGCAAAGCGTTTGCCATTTTGGCGCCGCTGGCCGACCGCCTGCAGCAAAACCAGCCGGCGGCGCCGAAAACGGCGGCCGAACCGGAACTGTTCGCCGACGCGGAGATGAGAATCGCTCGGGCAGCGGAACCGGCAGACGACGAAATCGCGGACAATGAGGAAGATCCTCTGGCCGAGCTGGAAGAACTGAGCCTGACGGAAATTTTCGGCGAAGAAATCAACGACGGGGAAGAGCGGCAGCCGGCCGCCGAACCGGACCATGCCGCCGCAGCCGGGAAAAATGAAGCGAACGGCGAAAGCACGGCAGGCAAAGAAGAAAAACCGAACGGGGAAGACTTCCTTGCCGCAGCGGAAACCGACACGGAAACCGTTCCGGAACCGGTACCCGTTTCGGCAGAAGAAACGGCGGCGGAAACGCCCGCGGCCGGCAAAGACGCCGCAACCGCCAAAATCGAAGACGAAATCAGCCGCATGTTTGCCGGCGCCGGCGTCCGCGGAGAAGACGAAGATGACGGCAAAGAAGCGGACAAGGCTCCGTTCTTCCCCAAATTCAGCAACCTGTTCAAACGCAAACCGGCAAAAGAGCAGCCGCGGCAGCCGGAAACCGAGATCGACCCGCTGACGCTGGCGCTCGAACGCAGTTTCGGCAAGCTGGCGGACGACGCGCCGAACACCGGCTCACGGCTTTATAAAATGATGAACGAAAATGCGGAGGAAAACGCCGAAAAAGAAGACGCGGCAGGAAACAAGTTCACTTTTGCCAGCACCAACGAAACCATCATGAAACTGCAGGAAGAGCTGGAAAAGCTGAAAAATTCCGGCGACGGGGAAAAGGAAAACGGAAACAGCGAAAATGGCGAAAAACAAAACGGTTAAGTTTTTTCTGCTGGTTGCCTTAGCGCTTTTTTCCGGCCGGGGACTGGCGGCGGAATCCGACAGCATCGCCCTTTACGGCAGCCCCAAATACGGCGGCGGCTGGCAGCATTTCGACTATGCCGATCCCGACGCCCGCAAAGGCGGAAGAGTGGTGCTGCCGGCCTATGGCACTTTTGACAATTTCAATCCTTTCATTTTTAAGGGAATCGCCGCCACGCAGGTCGCCGCCCTGACGATGGATTCGCTGGCGGTGGTTCCCGACGACGACATCACCACCGCCTACCCGCTGATTGCAAAAAAGTTTGAGCTGACCGACGAATATGTCGGCTTCATACTTGACGAACGCGCCCGTTTTGCCGACGGATCGGAAATCACCGCCGACGACGTTATTTTCAGTTACCGCAGCCTGGTGGAAAAAGGCTCGCCGCTCTACAAAATTTATTATGCCGACGTGGAAAGGGCGGAAAAGCTGAACCCCCGCCACGTACGCTTTTATTTTAAGAAGGGCAGCAGCAACAAGGAACTGCCGCTGATTCTGTCGCAGATGCTGATTTATTCCGCCAAAGACTGGGAAGGCAAAGACTTTGCCAAGCCTTACCTGAAAGCGCCGCTCGGCAGCGGCCCTTACGTGCTGGCGGACTTTCAGACCAACAAGTATCTCGTCTTCAGGCGCAACCCGGACTATTGGGCGAAAGACCTGCCGGCACGCAAAGGATTTTTCAACTTTGACGAAATCCGCTACGACTATTATCAGGACACGACGGTTACCCTGCAGGCGCTGTTTTCCGGCAACATTGACATCCGCGAGGAATACATTGCCAAAATCTGGGCGACAGGTTACGACAACGACAAGGTCAGAAGCGGAGAAATCGTCAAGGAGGAAATTCCCCACAGCGAAACCGCACGGCTGCAAAACTTCGCCTTCAATCTCCGCCGGCCGCAGTTTGCTGACCGTCGGGTCAGGGAAGCGGTCGGACTGGCCTTTAACTTTGAATGGGCAAAGAAAAACCTCTTCTACAACCAGTACGAACGCCTAAACAGCTACTTTACCAACAGCGGTATGGAAGCGACCGGACTGCCGCAGGGGCGCGAACTGGAAATCCTTGAACAATACCGCGGCCGTCTGACGGAAAGCGTTTTTAGCGTTCCGCCGGCCAACCCCGTTTACACCGATTATCCGTCGGCCAGGGAAAACTTGCGGCAGGCGGTGGCTCTGCTGAAGGAAGCCGGGTACGACTTTGTCGACGGCAAAATGACCGACCTTAAAACCGGTCGGCCGCTAAGTTTTGAAATCCTGAGCAACTCGGCCAACGGCAGTTCGTTTACCCGGGTGATGCTGCCGTTTCTGAAAAATCTGGAAAAAATCGGCATCAAAGCCACTTTTCGCAACCTGGAAGTCAACGTTTTCAAAAACCGGCTTGATAATTTTGACTTCGACATCGCCATTATCACTTTTCCCATCAGCCGGCTGCCGGGCAACGAACAGAAAGAATTCTGGGGCAGCGCCAGCGCCGATGTCAGCGGCAGTTTCAACCTGATCGGCATCAAAAATCCGGTGATCGACGCACTGCTCGACGGAATGGTCACCGCCCAGAGCAAAGAGGATTATCAGGCTTATATCCGCGCGCTCGACCGGGTGCTGCTCAACGAACATTACATGATCATGCAATGGTACGCGCCGCGCAAACAGGTTGCCTATCACAATCGGTTCGCCCATCCGGAAACAAGCCTGAAAGTCGGTTTTCAGCCCTATACCTGGTGGATAAAGGAAAACGAATAATGCGCAATTACATCATCAAACGGCTGCTCCTCATCCCGCTGACGCTTCTCGGCATTCTGCTGGTTAATTTCGCGATTGTCCAGCTGGCGCCCGGCGGCCCGGTCGAACATACGCTGGCCAAATACCGGGGGATGAACATCGACGCCACCGCGCAAATTACTTCCGGCGCCGAAATGCAGATGAGCGGCGGTGAAAGCGCATACCGCGGCGCCCGGGGCGTGCCCGAAGAACTGGTGAAGGAACTGGAAAAGCAGTTCGGTTTTGACAAGCCGGTTCACGAACGTCTGTGGAAAATGATCAAAGACTATGTCCGTTTCGACTTCGGCCGCAGCTATTATCAGGATAAAAGCGTACTGGAACTGATTGCCGAAAGGATGCCGGTTTCTGTTTCGCTCGGCTTGTGGTCAACCCTCATCATTTATCTGATCGCCATCCCACTCGGCATTAAAAAAGCGGTTAAAGACGGCTCGGAATTTGATACGTGGACGTCGTTTGCGGTGGTGCTCGGCTCAGCGGTGCCGGTTTTCCTGTTTGCCGTTTTTCTCATCGTCTTTTTTGCCGGCGGCACCTATTTTCAATGGTTTCCGCTGAGAGGACTGACTTCCGACAACTGGAACGAACTCAGTGCCGGCAGAAAAGTGCTTGACTATTTCCATCATATCGCCCTGCCGGTAACGGCCATGGTAATCGGCGGTTTTGCCAGCCTGACCATGCTGACCAAAAACTCTTTTCTCGAAGAACTGAACAAACCTTACGTGCTGACGGCCAGAGCCAAAGGGCTGAGCCAAAACCGGATTCTTTACGGCCATGTTTTCCGCAACGCCATGCTGATCGTGATTGCCGGTTTTCCCGCTCTGCTGATCAAAATGCTGTTTACCGGCTCGCTTTTGATCGAAGTCATCTTTTCCTTAAACGGAATCGGTCTGCTCGGTTATGAAGCGATCATGACCCGCGACTATCCGGTCGTTTTCGGCACATTATATATTTTTGCCCTGCTCGGTCTCATCTTAAAACTGATCAGCGACATCACCTATTCGCTGGTTGACCCGCGGATTAATTTTGAAAAGATATAAGTTTTTATCCCTTCCCATCCCAATTTATCCTATTTATTTATAACGGATTGATTTTTCGTTATAATTCATCCTTTTGTCTTGCAACAAAAAAAGGTACGATAAAATGCGGCGGAAATCAAGACGAAAAAACAAGGGTTAGCGGGGCGGATCTTATGACGGATCTGCCCATTTTTCGTTTTTCCGGGCAAAAGCGGCGGAAATTTGTACTTAAAACTTGCCAAAACGCGGACTTTGCGCTATTTTAGCCCTGATTTTTTGACAGGATAAGGGAAAAATGACGGATTTATTTGACGGCGGCGCCGCGGCCGAAAGCAATTATTCGGCGCAGGATATTCAGGTTTTGGAGGGGCTGGAAGCTGTCCGGGCGCGTCCCGGCATGTATATCGGCGGCACTGATGAGCAATCGCTGCATCATCTGGTGGCGGAAATTCTCGACAACTCGATGGACGAAGCGGTGGCAGGTTTTGCCAACCGGATCGAATTGTCACTGAATGCCGACTATTCGGTAACCGTGAGCGACAACGGCCGCGGCATTCCCGTCGATTCCCACCCGAAATATCCCGACAAGTCCGCTTTGGAAGTGATCATGACCATGCTGCACTCCGGCGGCAAGTTCGGCGGCAACGCTTACAAGGTTTCTGGCGGTCTGCACGGGGTCGGCTCTTCCGTCGTCAACGCCCTTTCCGAAAGCCTGACGATCGAGGTTGCCCGCGACCGCAAGCTCTATCGCCAGCACTATGCCAAGGGACGCCCGCTCGACAAGCTGGAAATGGTCGGCAACGCACCCAACCGCCGCGGCACCAGTATCACTTTCCGTCCCGATCCGGAAATTTTCGGCGCCAACTGCTGCTTTTCGCCCAACAAGCTGTACAGAATGGCGCGTTCAAAGGCCTTTTTGTTCAAGGGAATTCATATTTTGTGGAAATGCGCGCCGGAACTTTTGAGCGATGGTGATGTCACGCCGGCGGAAACTGAACTGCATTTTCCCAACGGCCTGCGCGATTTTCTCAATTATCAGATCGGCAGCCGCACCACCGTCAACCGCATGCCGTTTGCCGGCGAGTCGCTTTTGGCCAATGATGAAGGCAAAGTCGAATGGGCGGTTACCTGGCCGGAGGATGAGAACGGCTTTTGTCACTCTTACTGCAACACCGTCATCACCCCGCAGGGCGGCACTCACGAACTGGGCTTCAAATCGGCTTTGTTGCGCGGGCTGAAAGAATACGCGGAAATGGCCAACGTCAAGAAGGCGGCGGCGGTTACCGGCGAAGATTTCCTAAGCGACGCCAGCATCATGCTTTCCGTCTTTATCCGCGATCCGGAATTTCAGGGGCAGACCAAAGACAAGCTGACTTCAAGCAAAGCGGTGCGGCTGGTTGAACAGGCGGTCAAGGATTCTTTTGACCACTGGCTTTCCTCCGATTCCGAAAACGCTGCTGCGCTGATGGAATATGTGATTGCCCGGTCAGAATTTCGCCGCAGGAAAAAGGAAGAAAAAATCCAAAACCGTAAAAGCCCGACCAAGCGTCTGCGATTGCCGGGAAAATTAGCCGATTGCTCAAAATCGGCGGCCGAAGATACCGAAATTTTTATTGTTGAGGGCGATTCCGCGGGCGGTTCCGCCAAACAGGGTCGTGACCGTATGACGCAGGCGATTCTGCCGCTGCGGGGCAAAATCCTGAACGTGGCTTCCGCTTCGCTCGACAAGATTACCCAGAACCAGGAAATCAAGGACATGATTGAGGCGCTGGGCTGCGGTATCAAGGACAGTTACAAGGAAGAAAACCTTCGTTACGAAAAAATCATCATTATGACCGATGCCGATGTCGACGGCGCCCATATTACTTCGCTTTTGATGACTTTCTTCTATCAGCAGATGCCGAAGCTGATAGAGAACGGGCATTTGTTTATCGCCACCCCGCCGCTGTATAAAATTTCCGCGGCCGGCAAGAATTTTTACGCTCTGGATGACGACGATAAGGATCGGATTCTGAAAAAGGAAGTCAAAGGCAACCAAAAGGCGGAAATCAGTCGTTTTAAAGGGCTGGGCGAAATGAGCGCGCAACAGCTCAAGGAAACGACCATGGACAAGTCCAAACGGACGCTTTTGAAAGTTCTGGTTCCCTTTACCAACACCGAGGAGGGAAAAGAAGAGGCATTTGAAACCCGGCGGGTGGTTGAGCGCCTGATGGGTAAAAATCCGGAGCCGCGGTTCAAATTTATCATTGAACGCGCCAAGTTCGTCGATGATTTGGATATTTGAATGATTCGCCCATACCGCAAAGAAGACGCTGCTATTTTGACGGAAATCTGGCTGGCCGCCAGCCTTCGCGCACACAACTTTGTCAATGAGGCTTTCTGGCGTTCCAAAGCAGCCGAAGTCAGAGAAGTCTGGCTGCCGGCGGCGGAAACTCTGGTATGGGAGGAAAACAGCCGGCCGGCTGCCTTTGTCAGCATCATTGACGATGAATATATCGGTGCGCTGTTTGTCGAGCCATCGCAGCAGGGACAGGGGATCGGTTCTGAGCTTTTGTCTTTTGCTCAAAACAGGCGGAAAAGGTTAAGGCTGCATGTATACACCAAAAACAAACGTGCGGCGGCGTTTTATGTCCGGCACGGATTCCGTGAAGAGCAAAAGGGAATTGATGAAAATACCGGGGAAGAAGAATTGCTGATGATGTGGCGCCGTCCGCTTTTTGGCCAGAGAAAAGATAAAGGATAGTCTGCGGAAAGATAAGTAAAAAAGAGGCGGTTTAAAAAGAATAAAAAAAGACTTGACAATGGATAATTATTTAGGTAGTTATGTAATCACTTTCAAAGATGGTGTATTTTTGAGAGGCCTTGAATGGGGTTATAGCTCAGCTGGGAGAGCGCTTGAATGGCATTCAAGAGGTCAGCGGTTCGATCCCGCTTAGCTCCACCAATTTCGTAAGCCGGTTACAGAACCGGCTTTTTTGTTGCATTCCTTACAGAAAACCCCGATTTTACTCGGTGCTGAATGTTAAGGTGTCGTTAGACCCGCTTCACACCTTTGATTGAACTCAAAGCATTAGGCTGGTGGCTGCTATAAATCCCCCCAGTTTGACGGGGAACCTCTATTATGTTCAAATGCGGCATGTCGTGTCGGAGTTTTAGTGAAAATCAAAATGTTGAAAACTGCCGACGCAAACCCCGGTTCTAAAGCGCGGGGTTCGTCTTTTATGATAAAAAACATTTGACATTAGGCTTTTTTATTGTAATATTCCGCTTGTTGCCGGCCGATGCGCCGTTTTTATGACGAACCGCGGCGAAATTAGGCAGGGAAGGCGAATGGTTTATTCGCTCGACGGAAACAAAAATTATTTTGAAGCTTGAAAACGTACTTATGGGGCTGTAGCTCAGCTGGGATGGCTAAGCGAAAAAGCTCCGGCGGAGGTTTTTCGTCTGCAACATCTTGTCTGCCTTATTTGAGCAAGGGAAGCGACAGCAACCGCGGCGAAATTAGGCAGGGAAGGCGAATGGTTTATTCGCTCGACGGAAACAAAAATTATTTTGAAGTTTGAAAACGTACTTATGGGGCTGTAGCTCAGCTGGGAGAGCGAATGGTTCGCAATCATTAGGTCGGGAGTTCGATCCTCCTCAGCTCCACCAATTCAAAAAAAACGCGGTATGAACCGCGTTTTTTTATTACCGTAAAACAAAAGGAGAAAATGATGAAGGGCAGCCGGATGAATCTGTCTTTCGGGGCGGAAGTCATTTTTGACGACGCGGAGTTTCAACTCGGCGACAGGGACAAGGCGGGAATCGTCGGCGTCAACGGCGCCGGCAAGACCACGCTTTTCCGGTTGCTGCGCGGCGAGATTGCGCTTGACGGCGGCACTTTGTCCGTCGGCCGGGCGCGGGTCGGCTATCTGCCGCAGGAAATTGTTTTTGACCATGAAAACGAAACGGTGTGGGAGTATCTTTCCGCCGGCCGTCCGCTGCAGAAAATTAAAACTGAACTTGAGGAAATTTATCAGCAGCTGGAAACCGCGCCGGAAGCCGAACATGAGCGGCTGCTTGAGCGTATGGCTTATTTGCAGGAACAACTGGATTATTTTGACCAGTATGAGGCCGATGACATTCTGCTCTCATTGATGGAAGAGATGAAAATCGATGCCGATCTGCTGGATCGTCCGCTGATTGAGCTTTCCGGCGGACAGAAGTCAAAGCTGGCGTTTGCCCGGGTGCTTTATTCCAAACCGGAAGTTTTGTGTCTGGACGAGCCGACCAACCATCTGGACGCGGCAACCCGGGATTATGTTACCGATTATCTTAAAAATTACAAAG
Source organism: uncultured Azospirillum sp. (assembly GCA_902489795.1). GTDB lineage: Bacteria > Pseudomonadota > Alphaproteobacteria > RF32 > CAG-239 > JAFUYI01. The sequence goes on along the minus strand of CABUBU010000007.1, from coordinate 10,474 downwards.
GTTCAGTGCTGATTATCAGTCACGATGTTGATTTTTTGAATCGGATTGTGCGAAAAATATTGTTTATCAATAAGGTAACATACAAGATCTCGGTTTATGACGGTAATTACGATGCTTTTAAAAAACAGCGTGCGGAAGAACAACGGGTGCGCGAACGGCAGATTGCGCTGCAGGAACGGGAAATAAAAAAGCTGGAAGATTTCGTGCAGCGGGCCAGAGAAGCATCGCAGACAAACCATAAGCTGAAGCGTAAAGGCCAGGAACGCGCGTTAAGACTGGAGAAAATGCGTGACCGGCTGCCGGTGCGCGAACGCCCCTACCGGCGGGTGAAAATGGATATCCGCCCCAAGCGGGAAGGTGCGTCGGTGCCTTTGAGCGTGGAAGAACTGAGTTTCCGCTATCCCGGGCAGCGTTTCCTTTACCGCAAATTGTCGTTTAAACTTTCCGGCGGCGAACGTTTTCTGGTAGTGGGCGAAAACGGCGTCGGCAAATCGACCCTGCTGAAACTGATTATGGGCTTTCTGCCGCCCGTTGACGGACAGATTCGTTTTAACCCGAAAACCGACGTTGCCTACTATGCCCAGGAACTGGAACAGCTTGATGCGGACAAAACCGTGTTTGAAAATGTGGAAACCGACGGTTACAACGAATGGCAGCTGCGCGGCATCTTAAGCAATTTTCTTTTTTATGAAGACGACGTCAATAAAAACGTTGCCGTTCTTTCTCCCGGCGAAAAGGCGCGGGTGGCATTGTGCAAACTTTTGCTGCAAAGGGCGAACCTGCTGATTTTGGACGAACCGACCAACCATCTGGATCCGGAAACTCAGGCCGTGATCGGCGGCAATTTTCAACAGTTTGAAGGAACCATCCTGGTGGTCAGCCACAACCCTTCCTTTGTCGAACAAATTGGCATTAGTCGGATGCTGGTGTTGCCGTCGGGAGAAATCCGGGATTATTCCCGCGAACTGCTGGAATATTATTACGAATTAAATACGGCAGACGAAGAGTAGTCCCGTTTGGGCGCAAAGATGTTTCCGCTGCTTAAAAAAAGCTGATTCTCCTGTGATAGGAAAGTCTTAAGAGTTTAAGAAAAAAATGCGCCGGCAGCTCTGGCGGACAATTTCCCTTTGTCATTTTTTTAAAATAATATCTATTTTTTTCAATCGGATATGTGAGATTAAATAAAAAGGTAAAAATTTTTTATCCCTTAAGCGTTACTTAAGTTTATAATGTTGTATTGTTCTTGTAAGCAGTTAGTTAAACATTTTTTTAGGAGAACACACATGAATAAATTACTCGCAGTATCTACTTTGGCTTTAATGCTTGGTTTTGCCGGGGCGGCTCATGCCCAGTATCAGGGTGCCGCAGCTCCTCGCGGCGGATTCACCGGACCGGGACTGGCGGTTTCGACCGTTGCCGAAGCCAATAAAATGAGCGATGATCAGGCCGTTGTCTTAGTCGGACAGATTCAGCAAAGTCTGGGTGATGAGAAATACCTGTTCAAAGATGCCAGCGGAACCATTGTGGTTGAGATTGATAATGAAGATTGGCGCGGCGTCAACGTTACTCCGGAAGATATTATTGAGATCAGCGGTGAGGTTGACAAAGACCTGTTTGACATTAAAGTTGACGTCGACAGCGTGAAATTGAAAAAATAAGACGGGTGCGTCATGCGAATCCTGCTGATAGAAGATGATCAACTGATCGGCGACGGTTTGAAAGTCGGGCTGGAAAAGCTCGGCTTTGCCGTTGATTGGTTTGCCGATGGTTTGGAGGGAGAAGAGGCACTGTATCAGGCCTCGTACGGCGCGGTCGTGCTTGATCTGGGGCTGCCCGGTCAGGATGGTTTGGAAGTGCTGAAAAACTGGCGGCAGAAAGGCCGCGCGGAACCGGTGCTGATTTTAACCGCCCGCGGCGACGTTGATCAGCGCATCGCCGGTTTGAACAGCGGCGCCGACGACTACCTCGGCAAGCCGTTTTCCTTAAAAGAAGTGCAGGCGCGCTTAAACGCCCTGATCCGCCGCAGCAGCAGCCGGCCGTCGCCGCTCTTAAAGCATCGGGACGTGGCTTTTGATCCCGAAACCCGCAAGGTAACGGCGGCCGGTCGGGAAGTGGTGCTGTCGCCCAGGGAAACCGCTTTGCTGGAACTGCTGCTCCTGAACAAGAACAAGGTTCTTTCCAAGGAAGCGATTGAAAGCAAAATTTATTCCTGGGATGACGAAGTTTCGAGCAACGCGGTGGAGGTTCACATTCATCATCTGCGCAAAAAACTCGGCAAGGACATTGTCCGCACGGTTAACAAAATCGGATATATACTGGAAGAAACATGAAAAAACTAAGTCTGAGAATTCGCCTGCTGCTGCTTTTTACCGGCATTTCCTGCCTGATCTGGATTTGTTCGGGGTTGTTTTCGTGGTTTGAAAGCCGCGAGAAAATCGACGAATTTTTCGACCAGTATCAGATTTTGCTTGCCCGTCAGCTGGCATCTGCCGACTGGAGCGGACTTTCCGCCGACAGTCAGAAGGCCACCAACCGCATTATCGGCGGCATTGACAATGCTGACGAAGAAGACGAAGCGATCGGTTTTGCCGTTTTTGACCGTGCGGGCAAAATGATTTTTCACGATAACGAAAACGGCAAAGACTTTATTTTCTCTCCCCGCACCGGCAGTTTCGTCAACCAGGACGTGGATGATGAGGAGTGGCGCATCGTCTGGGTCGATTCCGCCGACAAAAACTACGTTATAGCCGTCGGCCAGGAAATGGAGTACCGCACCGAAGTCACGCTGGACATGGTTGAGGAATTTCTCACCCCCTGGCTGTGCGGACTGCTGATTTTGCTCGGTGCGGTGATTTATTTCGTCGGCCGCGAATTTTCTTCTTTCCGCCGGCTGGCAAAAGAATTGGAAGCGCGTCGTCCCGATGATCTGTCGCCGCTTTCCGACAAGGATCTGCCCGACGAAATCAAGCCTTTGACAACCGCCATGAACGGCCTTTTGCGCCGGATTGACGGCATGATCAAGCGGGAAAAAAGCTTTATCTCCGATTCCGCGCATGAATTGCGTTCGCCGCTGACGGCTTTGAAAGTGCAGCTGGAAGTGCTGGAGCTGGCGGAAGACGATGCCGGGGCCAGACGTTCCGCCGCGGCCAAGATGGGGCAGGGGATTGAGCGCTGTGCCCGGCTGGTAGAACAGCTGCTGCTGTTGTCCAGGCTGGAAAGCGGACTGGCGATGACCGATGAGACGGAAGAAATTTCCTGGCCGCAGATTGTCGGTTCCCTTGCCGCCGAATATGACGAAGCGCTGCGGGCGAAAAAACAAAGTCTTAAAACCGACGTTACCGCCCGCGCGCCGATAGATAAAGGCAATTCCGTGCTGCTGGCTGCCATGCTGCGCAATCTTTTGGACAATGCGGTAAAATACAGCCCCGAAGGCGCAACGGTTGCCGTCCGTATTTCCGCCGACGAAATCGAAGTCCGCAATTCCGGAGTTAAGATTGCCGACCGCCATCTGCGTCATTTGAGCGAACGTTTCTTCCGTCCGGCCGGACAAAAGGAAAACGGCAGCGGCCTCGGCTTGTCGATTGTCGGCAAGATTGCCGCTTTGCACGGCTGCAAAATGGAATTTGACAACAGCGGCGATGGTTTTTCGGTGATTATCTGTCGGGAGTAGTTTTTGGACAAAAACAATTGACAAACAATGGCGGTTCGCTTATGATAAAAAACAGGAAAAAAATTATTAATAATTATACATATGAAAAAGAAGATAAAGTTCAAAAGACTTTGGATTTCGGTCATTGGCTGGATTCTGGTCGGAGGTTTTGTCAATAACCTCTTCGTTGCTCCGTTCACCGAAATTTCTTTGGTAGAGTGGAACGGTCTGATCACTTCTCTCGGTATTTTGCTTGGTATCAGCGGTACCCGCGATTATTTCCTGAAACATTCTCTGGACAAGCTTCCGGAGAACAGGTCTGGCAAAGGCTGGCAGAGAATGTGGATCCCTTGCATAGGCTGGGCTTTGGCCGGAGGTTTTTTCATCAACTGCATCATTGCGCCTTATCTTGACATTCGTGTCAACGACTGGTCGCAGTTGATTACCGCCTTAACGGTTATTCTCGGCATCAGCGGCGCGCGCGACGTCGGTCTGCGCTATCTGCCGAAAAATCTGGAAACTCCGGCGGCCAATGAGGAAACGAAAGAAGAGGAATAAAACTTCCTCTTTATCTTGTTGAAAAAAGAGCGGGCGTTTGTCCGCTCTTTTTTGTTACCTTATTTGCAGAAAAAACGATTTATCGACAAAGGCGGTCGTCAAACACCGCTCCGTGCTGACGAGCGTGGCCGGGTTGTGAAGTTTGCAATTTCGGTCGGGCAAGGTGACGATCGGATGGCCTTTCGTCCATGCCAATATTTTCCGGGTAACGGCGTTTGACGGATTTGAACTGTATGTTCACAAGCTGCCGCAAGTGGTATTGACCGTTGCAAACGACGTTCGCCCGCTCCCGAGCTGTGCAACGGCGGGGCAGGCAGGGTGGTGTTTGCCGGTTGTCGCAAATGCCCAAAACATATATAAAAACCCCACGAGGTTCTTGTGTCGGAAAATCCTCGCGCCGGCCGCGGGGCTTTTTTCGTTTCCTGCCGGGGTGGAAATGTTTTCTGTTTATATCAGGCTGAAAAAGAAAAATCTAATTCGGGACATTGTGTTGCCGTGGTCTGAAAATCTAAAGCAATTTTCAAAGGTACGTGCATTATTATAAATAGCTGCTGTTATTTGCCTTTGTTTTAATTTCTTGACAGTGCCCGGGCTTCATGCTTTAGTTTTGGATATTTGACTGAGGAAAAACTTATGCTGCTGAAAACCAAACGTTTCCTGCCCCTGATGATTACCCAGTTTCTGGGTGCCTTAAACGACAACCTGTTCAAAAATGCCCTGCTGACGCTGGTGACCGTGAAGATGACGGCGCAGTCGGACATTCTTTCCAACCTGATCGCCGGTCTTTTCATTCTGCCGTTTTTCCTTTTTTCGGCCATGGCCGGGCAGCTGGCGGACAAATATCCGCGCGACAAAATCGCCCGCGTGCTGAAAATAACCGAACTGCTGCTGATGCTCGGAGTGGCAGCGGCTTGTTACCGGTACAGCCTGTCGCTTCTGATCGTGATTATGACTCTGATGGGTGCCCAGTCGGCCTTTTTCGGGCCGGTCAAATACGCCCTTTTGCCGCAGCACCTGAAACCCGAAGAACTGATCGCCGGCAACGCCTATATCGAAAGCACCACCTATATGGCGATTTTGCTGGGGCTGATTCTCGGCACCCTGTTGCCGATCGAAGTAACGATCGGGCTGCTGATTCTGCTGGCGGCCGCCGGCTGGCTGTCCGCCCGGCAGATTCCTCCTGCGCCTTCTCCGCGGCCGGAACTGAAGGTTTCCGCCAACCTGTTTGCCTCCACGCTGGAAAATTTCCGCTTTCTGCTTAAACATCGGCAGGTTTTCATGAGCATCCTCGGCGCCACCTGGTTTTGGACCGTCGGTGCGCTGGTGGCGGTACAGATCTATCCGCTGTGCGGTAAAATACTTAATGCCGGGGAAGGTGTCATCACCCTTTTTCTGGTGCTGTTTTCGGTTGGTGTGGCGGTTGGCTCTTATTGCTGTAATCGACTTTTGAAAGGTTTCGTTCATACGACCTATGTGCCGCTTTCGGCGGTCGGCATGGGTGTCAGCCTGTTTTTGCTGTATTTGTTTACCGATGGCTATCCGACCCCGGCGGAAAAAGTTTCCTTTGCCGCCTTTTTTTCCCGGCCGCACGCCTTCGGCCTGAGTTTTAACCTGTTCGCGCTGGCTTTCTGGGGCGGCATGTATATTATCCCGCTCAACGCCTTTATGCAGAGCCGCGCGCCGAAGGCCTATGTGGCCACCGTCATTGCCGGCAACAATATTTTTAATGCGCTGGGTATGGTGCTGTCGGCGTTTTTTGCCGTCGTTTTTCTTTCCCTCGGCTTTACCCTGCCGCAGCTTTTTCTGGCGGCGTCGCTGGCCTGTGCCGTGGTTTCCGTGTATATCTGCGCGCTGCTGCCGGATGCGCTGACCCGCTCGCTGGTGCAAAGCCTGCTCGGTTTTCTGTTTCGCTCCAAAGTTTCCGGCATTGCCAACTTTAAGCGTGCCGGCTCGAAAGTGCTGATCGTTTCCAACCATGTTTCGCTTCTTGACGGCGTTTTGCTGGCGGCTTTTATGCCCGAACGGATCACTTTTGCCATCAATACTGGCTGGACGCAGAAATGGTTTATTCCCGTCATCCGCCTGCTGGTCGACTTTTATCCGGTCGATCCGGCCAATCCGCTGTCGGTTCGCTCGCTGGCGGAAGAAATCAAAAAAGGCCGCAAGGTGATGATTTTTCCTGAAGGTCGGGTTACCACCACCGGCGCGATGATGAAGGTTTATGAGGGGGCGGGTGTAATTGCCGCCAAAGCCGGCGCCAAAATTCTGCCGGTACGGATCAACGGCGCCCAATATTCCAAATTTTCTTACCTGAAAGACAAGTTTCCTACCCGCTGGTTTCCGAAAATTACCCTGAATATTCTCGAACCATGTCGTTTTCCGGCCGTGTCTGCCGGCAACCGGGAGGCGCGTCATAAAATCGCCCGCCGCCTGTACAACCTGATGGCGGAAATGATGTACAAGACGACGGAAAGCAGGGCCGGTCTGTCTGAGGCGCTTGTTTTTGCCGCCAAAACTCACGGCCGCCGGCATATTGCCGCAATCGAACCGGGCAAACGACCGCTCACCTTCGGCCGTCTGTTGCGGGAAAGTTGCATTTTGTCCGCTTTTGTCCGCCGCAGCTGGCCGGCGGCTGACCGCATCGGGCTGCTTAACCCGGCGGGCATTGACGGGCTGGTTTCGCTTTTTGCCGTTCTTGCCGCCGGTAAAACCGTGGTTATGCTTGAAGAGGAAGACTGTTCCGGCAGTCTGCCGTGTCTGCCACCGATAGCTGATATCCGCCTTTCTGTCCTTGACCGGATCCGCGGCTTGGGCTGTTGTATCCGTCGCCGGATTCCCCGGATCGGGGCAAACGATCCGGCGGTGGTTCTGCCCGGCAATGTGACGCTTACCCATCGCAACCTGCTTGCCGGTTGCAGCCAGCTCGGAACGGTGCTGCCTTTTAACGCCAAAGACAAGGTTGCCGTTGCCCGGCCGCTGTCAACCGTAATCGGGCTTGTGCCGGCCGTGCTGCTGCCGCTTTTTTCCGGCAGCCGGCTCGTTTTCTGTCCGCATCCGTCACAATACCGGCAGATCGCGGAGATTTGCTATGATGCCGGGGCAACCGTTCTGTTCGGCGACGAAGCACTTTTTGCCGGCTGCGGAGAAGCGGCGCACCAGTACGATTTCTTTTCCCTGCGCCATGCCTTGTCCGATGCTTCCCTCACGGAAAAAACTTTTGAACTTTGGGTAAGAAAATTCGGCGTGCGGATTTTGTCGGGGCTGATTTTGCCGGCCGCCGGCGCCTTTGCCAGTTTTAATACCCCGCTTTACAACCGATTAGGCACCTGCGGCAGCCTGCTGCCCGGCGTGTCGTACCGGGACGGAGTGTTAAAGTCCGATTCTTTTTCCGGTCGGGAAATCAAACCGGACAAGGTTTTGACATTTGATGAAGACGGCTATGTTTTGACAAATTAAATCTCTGATAGACAAATATTTTTATCCGTGTTACAATTGTCACTGAAGAAAAATTATAAACACATATATTATGAAAAAAATTATTTTTTGGGTACTGTGCGTAGCAGCTATGTCAGTATCAACCGTGGTGTCCGCTCAGGGATATTACGGAGAGCATCATTTGCCGGCTCGCGGTTATGCCGATCCTTATTCCTATTCCTGGTCTTCCGGCCGTCACGGTGTTGAGCGCCGCTGGGAACCGAGGAGAGGCAGAGGATATCGTCGTCCACGTCCGAGCGAAGCCGCCAAAGCGGCGTATGTGGTCAGTGAAATTCTGCGCGGAATTGTCATTGCCGACCGTATTTTTGCTCCGTATTGTACGGAACGATACTACGGTTATTTTGACAGTCATGCGCCCAACCGTTGGGTTGCCGGTCGTCCGGGTATGCCGTTCTGGCCTTATCGCTACATGAACAACAGCCCGTTCTACTGGTATCCGACCTCTTGCGGCAACACGGTGTTTTATACCAGCACCAACTGCATGATGGGCGTTACCGTAGACGATCAGGTTCAGCTGATTCGCGACAACAACACGCTTTTCATCTGGGATACCAGAGGGCGCCTGATGTCGCGGCAGCAGTTGTATGCCGGTTGTCACAGCCATCTGGAGCTTTCAACCGCCCGGGGTATCCGGCTGGTGGAAATTTTCTATGACGGCGTCTGCCGGGTCAATTATCTTGACACGACGGGTAACGTGATCGAAAGCTACGAGCTGTACTAAACTTTTCGGGCAAAAGGGCAGCGGATCAAATCGCCGCCCTTTTCCTGTTTAAAATCATCCGAAAGACAGATTTAAAACCGAAGTCGCGGTTCTTATATCGGTTTATGGGAACAAATTGAAAAAAGGAGAAGAATATGTTTTATCTGCGTCAGGCCGACAAGCGCGGCCGCACTCAAACCGACTGGCTCGACAGCCGCCATACTTTTTCTTTCGGGCAATATTACGATCCGCGTTTTATGGCGTTCAGCGACCTTCGGGTTATTAACGACGACGTTGTTGCGCCTTCCGGAGGGTTCGGCACTCATCCGCATGACAACATGGAAATTGTCAGCGTCGTTTTTGCCGGCCGGCTGGAACACAAAGACAGTCTGGGATTTGGTTCCGTCATCATACCCGGCGAAGTGCAGGCGATGACAGCCGGTACCGGCATTCATCACAGCGAATTCAATCCTTCGGCGGAAGAATCCGTTCACTTTCTGCAAATCTGGATCATGCCCAATATGCAGGGACTGGAACCTTCTTACCGGCAGCAGAAGTTCGCGCCGGAAAAGATGAAAGACCGCTGGTGCCTGATCGTATCGCCGGACGGCGCGGATGAGTCGTTGAAAATTTATCAGGATGCAAAAATCTTTCAGACCCGTTTATCGGCCGGCGCCGTACTGGAATATCAACTCAAAGAAAAACGGGCGGTCTGGATTCAGGTTGTTTCCGGATCGGTCGACGTCAGCGGCAACCTGCTGGTCGGCGGCGACGGGCTGGCAGTTTATGAAGAAGAACGCCCGCTTGTCGTCAAGGGCGTTGACGAAGTTTCAAACCTTTTGTTGTTTGATCTCCGCGGCTGACGGTTCGGCGCGGGATTCCGGCCGCCGGCGGACGGTGCAGATTTACGGATCGTGCAAAAACTCCGCCGTCAGCATGATTTGCAGCGTCGCTTTTGAGCCGCGGCCGACGGGAATTCGTATTCGCTGCTCCCGCCGCTTCGAATAAAGTATGCCGCTTGCCGCCGCTGTTCAGGGGAAAACAGGCAGTTGATTTCGATTTCATGCGGCGGCGTTGCCGGTATAAACGCAAAAAGCCCAAAGAAAGGCAATAATTTTGTTCATTCGTTGTTCCTGCAGTTGAAGCTGCGCACGATTTCCGGCGCCAGATTGCTTTTGTTCATTCTTTTTCGGGCGCCGTTGCAGGCATAGCTGAGAAAACAGTACAACCGTTTGTAGGCCGGCAGGTTGTCCTCGCGCAGATAGCGTTTTAGCGTGCTGAGAGCCATGTTGATCTTGTTGCCGGAAAGCTGATTCTGCCGCACCCGGTAAAGCAGCAGCACTTCGTTTAACCCGTGGAAGCGGTATCCGCGGTGAAAAAGCGAAACCCAGGCTTTGGCATCTTCGCACAGTTCCCTTTCTTCGGGAAATTTCAGATCGGGGATTTTCTGCCGGTCGATCATCACCGTCGACAAGCCGATCTGGGTGGTTTTCATGTACTGTTCCAGCCCAATTTCGCGGTCGACGGAAACTTTTCCCTTAATCAGAACTTCGCCTTTTTCGCTCATAAAGGCATAGCCGGTGTGCGAAGCCGCGGCATTGTTTTGCTGCATGAAAGCCAGCTGACGGGAAAGCTTTTCCTTTGACCACAGGTCGTCGGAATCGAGAAACGCCAGATAGCGCCCGCCGGCCAGCTCGATTCCGCGGTTGCGGCAGGCGCCGACCCCGCTGTTTTTTTTCTGGCTGACCACCCGGATCCGCGGATCGCGCGCGGCAAACTCACGGGCGGCGGCCAGACTGCCGTCGGTTGAGGCGTCGTTGACGATAATCGCTTCCCAGTTCCGGAAGCTCTGGTTTAAAACCGACTGAACAGTGTGTTTTAAAAACTTTTCGCAGTTATAAACCGGAATGATGACTGATACTTTATCCATTGTCTTGATATTCGTTTTGTTGGTACGCTTTTTAAACTGTAACGCGTTTTGCTGTCGAAGTAAAACAAAAAAATGGCAGCTGTTTCGTTCGGTCGGCAGGAAGAACCGAGGCGATGTCGTTTTTTTGTGGCTTGTCGGATAA
>CABUBU010000006.1 GCA_902489795.1 uncultured Azospirillum sp. | reverse complement strand
CAAAGTCAATTAACAATGGATTTTGACCCGTTTACGGGTAGCAAGTAATCTTCGCCCTGTCAGACCGTCATACACCCTTAAGGCGTTCGCTGGCACCATTAGGGGTACACCCGCTTGAGAAGAACCACCGGCTTAGCCGGTGGGTTACTTTTTTTGTCTGTTGCGGAAAAGTTTATTTCGGATATCCTTAAAACACGGAGAAAAGGAATGATCGTCAGAAAATACAGAGAAACGGATTGCCGGGAAACGGCAGCGCTTTTTTATGAAACCGTACATAATGTCAACCGGCGGGATTACGGCCGTCGGCAATGCGAAGCGTGGGCACCGGAAAAGCGGAATCTGACGGCCTGGAACGAAAGGTTTTTGCGGTATTTTTCTTTTGTGGCCGTTGAAGACGGAAAAATTGTCGGTTTTGGCGACATTGATGCCGACGGGTACCTTGATCGGTTGTTCGTGCATAAAGATCATCAGCGGCGGGGAGTGGCCTCGGCCCTTTGCCGGGAACTGGAAAATGCCGCTTCTTTTGTCCGCATTATCACTTATGCTTCAATCACCGCCCGTCCGTTTTTTGAAAAACGGGGCTATCGGGTTTTGGAAGAACAGCAGGCGGAAAGAGATGGCGTTTTGCTGACCAATTACCTGATGGAAAAAGTCCCGACATCTCCGCTTTCGGAAAAAGACGGGATCGCTGCGTCGAAATGAACGTTCTCCCGTTGCCGCAAAAGTATGAGGCCGGCTTGTAATTTTTTTACGGCGCGGAGAAAAGGTTCTTGTCCGGGGGGAACAGGAAGGAAAACGGAAAAAATGCCGAAATAAGTTTTGCGCGGCCGAGGAAGACGGTTCGGCCATAACTAATCCAGCCAAACCATGTTCCCGATTCCGCCGAACGGCAAATGCCGGCAGCCAATGCCCCTGTTTTAACCAAACGGCAAACCCCGGTTCAACGAACCGGGGTTTGTTTATTAACGCTGCCATTTTTTTATTCGTGCAGATGCGGCATTTGCGCTTCTTCGCGCAGGGCGTTGACAAAGTCGTCGAGTTTCATCACTTCCTGTTTGTCGGAGCCGAGACGGCGGACGGTAACCGTGCCGTTTTCCTTTTCCTTGGCGCCGACGACGGCAATGACCGGAATTTTGGCAACCGAGTGTTCGCGGATCTTGTAGTTGATCTTTTCGTTGCGCAGGTCGGTCTTGGCATAAAGTCCGGCTTTGCGCAGATGATCCGCCACTTCTTCGGCGTAGTCGTCAAAATCGTTGACGATCGGCGCAACCACCACCTGTTCCGGCGACAGCCACAGCGGCAGTTTGCCGGCATGGTTTTCAATCAGAATGCCGAGGAAGCGTTCGATTGAACCGAACAGGGCGCGGTGCAGCATAACCGGCTGGTGTTTCTCGCCGTCTTCGCCGATGTAGGAAATGTCAAAACGCTGCGGCAGGTTCATGTCTACCTGAATGGTGCCGCACTGCCATTCGCGGCCGATGGCGTCTTTCAGGATGAACTCCAGTTTCGGACCGTAGAAAGCACCTTCGCCTTCGTTGATCTCGAATTTATAGCCGTGCGAGGTCAGCGCGTTGGCCAGAGCGTTTTCGCACAAATCCCAGATTTCGTCGGAGCCGATCCGGTAAATGCTGTCTGGACGGGTAGAAAGGTAAATTTTGACGTCTTCAAAGCCGAAGTCCTTGTAAATGTCGAGAATCAGCTTCAGCGTGGTAATGCACTCTTCTTCCATTTGTTCCGGGGTGCAGAAGATGTGGGCGTCGTCCTGGGTAAATTCGCGTACCCGCATCAGCCCCATCAGCGAACCGGAGGCCTCGTAGCGGTTGACCTTGCCGAATTCGGCAACGCGCAGCGGCAGGTCACGGTAAGACTTGATGCCCTGTTTGTAAACCAGCAGGCCGCCCGGGCAGTTCATCGGTTTGATGCAGAACCACTTTTTATCTTCCGTCTGACCGGAGTAGTTGTGGGCGCCGTATTTGTCCCAGTGGCCGGAAATTTCCCACAGAACGCGATCCATTACCCGGGGTGTGGAAATTTCGATATAGCCGTTATGTTCCTGACGGTTGCGCATATATTCAATCAGCTTGCGGTAAATCTTGTAGCCTTTGTCATGCCAGAAAACCGCGCCCGGCGCATATTCCGGTTCAAAGTGGAACAGGTCCATTTCTCGTCCCAGTTTGCGGTGGTCGCGTTTTTCCGCCTCTTCCAGCATGGTCAGATATTCCTGCAGGTCTTTTTTGCTTGCCCAGGCGGTGGCATAAATGCGCTGCAGCATTTCGCGGCTGGAGTCGCCGCGCCAGTAGGCGCCGGCAACTTTCGTCAGTTTGAAGGCGTCGCCGATCTTTCCGGTTGAAGGTACGTGCGGTCCGCGGCAGAGGTCGGTGAAATTTCCCTGCGTGTAAAGCGAGATAACTTCGTTCTCCGGCAGGTCTTCGATCAGTTCGACCTTATAGTGCTCGCCGATTGATTTGAAATAGTCGATCGCTTCGTTTCTCGGCAGCACTTTGCGGCTGACTTCTTCGTCGCGTTTGACGATTTCGCGCATTTTGGCTTCGATCTTGGCAAAGTCTTCGGTCGTGAACGGTTCCTTGCGGGCAAAGTCGTAGTAAAAGCCGTTTTCGATCGCCGGTCCGATCGTGACCTGAACGTCTGGCCACAGTTCCTTGACCGCTTCCGCCATCACGTGCGAGCAGGAGTGGCGGAGAATGGCAAGTCCTTCCTTGTCCTTGGCGGTGATAACGGTTACGGTGGCGTCGGTGGTGATGGTCGCGGCCAAATCCTGCAATTTATCGTTAACCTTCACCGCTAAAGCGTTTTTTGCTAAACCGGCACTGATTTTTTCGGCGACTTCCTTTCCGGAAACGGCGCCGTCAAAATTCATTACACTGCCATCCGGCAATTTAATAGCAACCATTATCTTTATCCTTTTTTGTTAAATTGAAATTTTTAATCCATGTTGATCAGTTCGTTGTAAACCGCTATCGTTTTATCACACATTATCTGCTTTGTAAAATTTTCTTTTACGTTTTTGATTGCGGCGGCGGAAATTTTTTTCTTTTCTTCCAAAGGCAGGTCGAGCGCCCAGCGGATTGCGTCGGCCAGAGCCTGCGGGTCTTGGCTTTCATAAAGTTTGCCGGTAACGCCGTCAATGGTGTTTTCGAGCGAACCGCCGAGGTTTGAGGCAATCACGATTTTGCCCATCACCTGTCCTTCGATGGCGGCGCGGCCGAAAGCTTCCGGCTCAATAGCGGTCGACAGTACGATGTCGGAAACCATCAGCAGCGCGGGAATGTCAAAGCTCTGGCCGATGAATTTGACTTTGCTTTCAAGCCCGTATTTTTTCACCAGTTCTTTCAGCTCTTCGGTATATTTGACGCGCCCCTGGTCGGAACCGACGATGAGGCAGAAAAAGTCGCGGTCTTTCAGTTTGGAAAGCGCTTCGAGCAGCACGTGCTGACCTTTCCAGCGGGTAATCCGTCCGATCAGCGAAATCACCGGCAGGTCTTCCGGGATGCCGTTTTCCTGCACGGCGCGGATGATGCGCTCCTGAGAAACCGCCGCCGGCGAAAACTTTTCAATGTCGACGCAGCGGTGGATAAGACGGATTTTGTCTTCGCCGATCCGGTAATTTTCCAAGATGTGCTTTTTGATGTGGTTGGAAATGGCAATGACCAGCTGCCCGTAGGTCATCACCCGGTTGTAAAATTTCTTGATTCCCTTCGGTCCCAGTCCGTAAGTGCCGTGGAAAGTGGTCATGAATTTGACGCCGGCGCGTTTGGCCGCCCAATAGGCGCTCCAGGCCGGCGCGCGTGAACGGGCATGCACAATGTTGATGCCGTTTTCCTTAATGATTTTTTCCAGCTTCAGCGAATTGAGGTAAAGCTTGATCGGGTTTTTGGTTTTCAGCGGCAGTGTGAAATGGGGTACTTTTATTTTTTCCAGATCGTACACCATACGTCCGCCGGCAGAAGCGACGAAGTTTTCGATGCCGTGCTGCCGGAGAGCGTCGGCGATCTGCACCGTCCCGACTTCCACCCCGCCGTGGTCAAGTTCCGGCAACACTTGCAGAATAACCGGTTTTTGTTCTTTACCTTTCGACATTTTCTTAATATAATCCTTCTCAGTTCTGTATAATTTACGTTATGGGTTGTCAATTGATGCCAAAGTACACTTTTAAATCCGCCTTTGCAACAGATTTTGAGCATATTCCGGCAAAAAACGGGCGTCCGACCGTCCTTTACCTGCACGGTTTCTGTTCCGACTGCTGGGGAAGAAAGCCGGAAACGGTCAAGGCCTTTTGTCTGGCACACGGTGTCGGTCTGTTTCGTTTTGACTATGCCGGCCACGGTTCGGACCGGGAAAATTTTGCAAAGGCCGATTTCAAAATCTGGAAAGAGCAGGTGCTTGAGGTGATCGACGAAGCGCTGGCCGGTGATATCGTCTGCGTCGGTTCGTCGATGGGCGGCTGGCTGTCGCTGCTGGCGGCGATTGAGCGGCCGGAACGGGTCAGGGGCGTGATCGGGCTGGCGGCAGCGCCGAATTTCGTCAGGCATTTTGCCAAACTGGTGACCCCAAAACAGGAAGCCGAACTGCGGGAAAAAGGTCAGTTTACTTTCGGCACCGACGATTTTACCTATACCATAACCGGGCGTTTTATCGACACGGCAACGGCGGAATGCCTGCCCGAAGGGGAAAAAGTATGGCCGGTCGGCTGTCCGGTGCATTTGATCCAGGGGATGAAAGACGCCTGCCTGCCGTGGCGTTTTGCTCTTGATTTCGCCGCGGCGCTTGCTTCCGAAAACGTGGAAGTCAAGCTGCTGAAGTCTTCCGGCCACCACTTAAACGACGACGATGCGGTCGCGGAGCTGGAGAACTCGCTGGCTAAGTTTGTGAATATCTGAAGAATTTGCTTTTAACAATCGGTCGGAAAAGGCTATTTTGCTTAAACAGGGAAGAAAATTGAAACATCAGGTGGAAAAATTGCAACGTTCTGAAACAAACTGCCCGCTCGGGCAAGGGCTGCTGGCAGCAGCCGTCAGTTTTGCCGCCGGGCTGGCGGTGGTGGCGGTGTTGCTGACGCTCGGCCGGCCGCAGATGCCGGCAGCGGCCGCGGAAAACGGCCGCGAAGCCGTCCGCCGCACCGAAGAGGCTTATCTTGCCCGCCGTATCGTCAGCGTACTGGAACCGTTTGTCGGCGAAGGAAAAGTGCGAGCGGAAGTGCGGCTTGAAATTGATTATGACACCGTCAGTTCCGGCGAAGAAATTTTCGATCCCGACGGACAGGTGCTGCGCGCTTATACGGCGGCGGCCAATTTTGCCAGCGAAGCCGAATATGAGATCAGCCGATACAGCCGCCGCGTGGTGAAAAGCGGCGGGCGCGTCAAACGTTTGTCCGCGCTGGTGCTGGTTGACGGCCTTTGTCCCGACGGCGTCTGCCGGGACGGCGAAGCCGTGCGGCTGGCGTCGATGGTTGCGCCGGTTATCGGTTTTGAGCCGCGGCGGGGCGATGTTCTGCAAATAGAAAACGTTTCGTTTGCAGACAAGGGGCGGATTGTGCCGGTATTGCTGGCCGCCGCTGCCGCCGGGCTGGCGGTATGGGGGCTGAACCTTTTGCGCAGCCGCCGATGCAAGCAGGAAGACGGAGGGAAAAACACCGTCTGGAAAACGCTTGAAAATACCGATTCCGAAACGCTGGCGGCCTACCTGTCGGGCGAAAGTCCGTCGGTTGCGGCCTATGTGCTGCTGCGGCTGAACCTGCCGACGGCGGAAACAGTGCTGAACGGGCTGCCTCTTCCCTTTGCCGCCGGCGTGCTGGCGGCGATGGCGGTTTCCGCGCCGGTGGCGCCGGAAATTGCAGCGGAGATCGAACGAACCCTGTCGCGCGATTTTGCCCAAAGCATTCCCAACGGGCACGAACATGCTTTTGCCCTGTTTGCTGCCGCAGGGGGAGACCGCCGCCGGGAGCTTTTGTCGGTGCTGGAAACGGAAGATCCGGTGCTGGCCGGCCGTCTGCGGGCGACGATGTTTAATTTTGAAGATTTTAACGCGGTGAGCGACGATGATATCCGCCGTTTGTTTGACGAAGTGGAAGCCGAACGGCTGGCGGTGGCGCTTCGCGGAGCTTCGGAACGGCTGAAACAGCGCTTTTTTGCCGACATGTCGCCGGAAGCCGCTGCTTTCATACAGAAAGAGATGGCCGCGCTCGGGCCGGTTAAGCTGAAAGAAGTGGAAGCCGCGCAGGACGAAATCATTGAACAGGCCGCCCGGCTGGCGGCCGCCGGCAAAATCCGTCTGCGGAAAATGAACGGGGGGCGCATCTGATGAACCGCCGGCCCTATGAATTTGACAATTTCGTGATTGCGGACGGCAGCGCAGCGGTGCTGGATCTGGCAGTCAACCGCCGGTCGTTTCCGGCGGCGGAAAAAACGTCATCGGCGGAGACGGCGGAAGTTTTGGAAAACGTCCAGGCGCGGCTGGATTTGCTGCTGGACGGGAAAAAAAACGACAACCTGCGTCTGATCCGGATGATCCTGCGGGAACTTTCTCCGGCGCTTTTGGAACAAAATGCTTTGGCGGTGGTCAGCCGTTTTGTTGCTGACAATTTTCCCCGTCTCGGCGAGAAAAAGGCGCTTGATTTTTATTTCCATCCGCGGACGCTTGCCGCTGTTCGTCCGTTTCTGGCGGAAACGGCAGCTGCCGGCGGTTTTGCCGGCCGCATCCTGCTTCATGAGGACAAAACGCTGGCGCCGGCGGATTGCCGGATCTGCTGGCAACAGGGCGAAACCGCGTTTTGCGGCGGGGAGAAAATCCGCCGGCTGGAAGCAATGCTGACGGGAGAGAAAAATGACTGATCGGGAAAAACTGAAACCGTTGTCAAACGTGCCGGTGGAAGTGACGGTGATGCTGGGACAGACCCGTCTTACCATCGGGCAGCTGCTGGCGCTGGAAGAAGGCGCGGTGCTGGAGCTGGACCGCGGGGTGAACGACGAAATTGACGTCTGCGTCAACGGCAGCGTGGTGGCCAAAGGCGAACTGATGGTCGAAAACGGCCGACTGGGCATTGCCGTGACAAAAGTTTTGGAAGAGGAAAACGCATGCGGATAAAAAAATTCGTTGACGAAGACATGATCCGTCTGATGCGGCGGGTGAAGGAAGAACTAGGATCGGAAGCGGTAATCGTTTCCACCTCGCAGAGCGAAGACGGCCGCAGCGAACTGGTGGCGGCGGTGGAAACCGACGAAATCGAATTTGCGGACGGCGCCGAACCGGCGGTTTACGCGGCGGCTTACAGCGACAACCTGATCCGCGAACGGCTGGACTATCACGAAGCTGACGCGGCGGTGCGGGCAAGACTGCTGGCGCTGTGCCGGGAAGAGGCGGCGGCCGGCGGGGAGAAGGATGACGTGCGGATTTTAACCGCGGTTTTCAACCGTTTGTTTGCCGCTTATGATCTTTTGGACCGGAAAAATCCGGTGAAGGTGTTTGCCGGTCTTCAGGGCAGCGGCAAAACCGCCGCTTTGGTCAAAACCGCGGCGCTTGCCTGTCGTAAAGGCATTGCCTGCACGCTGATCAGCGCCGACGGCGTGCGTGCCGGCGCCAATGCTCAGTTGAAGTCCCTGGCGGCCGTTTTGTTGGCGGATTTTCTGGTCGCGCGGGAACCGGAGCAGCTGGCGGCGGCGGTAGCCGGTGCGGAAAAAGGCCGTTTGGTGCTGGTCGACACGCCGGGCACCAATCCTTTTCTCGATTCCGAGCGCGAACGCCTGTCCGCCCTGCTGAAAGCAGCCGGCGGCGAAACGGTGCTGACTCTTGACGCCGGATACAACGCCTGCGACGCGGGTGAAGCAGCGGCATTGTTTGCTTCGCTTGGCGCGGACTGCCTGCTGCCGACCAAACTCGACCTTTGCCGGCGGATCGGCGGCGTGCTGACGGCGGCAATCAAAGGCGGTTTCAAACTCGGACGGGCTTCGGTTTCCGCCAGCATGGCAAACGGGCTGTCGGAATTTGACGGTCCTTCGCTTGCCCGGCTGCTGCTGGCATGAATATAAAGGGGAAAAACGGATGCGGGAAGAAGACTTGACGGCGGGAATCCGCAGTCCGCGGCGGTTTGAAGCCGATCGGATGATTGCGGTCGCCTCGGGTAAAGGCGGGGTTGGCAAAACCTGGTTTTCGATCACTCTGGCGCATGCTTTGAGCGGTTTGCGGCAGAAAACCCTGTTGTTCGACGGCGATCTGGGCATGGCCAACATCGACGTTCAGCTGGGGCTGATGGTACCGTTCGATTTGGGCAGTGTGGTTACCGGAACCACTACCTTAAACCAGGTGGTTCACTATTGCGACAAATGCCGTTTTGACGTCATTGCCGGGCGTTCGGGGTCGGCCGGGCTGGCTTCGATGCCGGTCGGCCGTTTGCAGATTCTGGCCGAAGACCTAGCGCTTTTATCCGGCGCGTACGACAAGGTGATTCTCGACATGGGGGCGGGGGTGGAAAAATCCATCCGCATTTTGTCGGGCATGTCGGGGCGGGTGATCGTAGTCTGTACCGACGAACCGACGGCCCTGACCGACGCTTATGCCTTTGTTAAACTGATGGCCATGCAGTACCCGAAATGCCGGTTAGAGATTGTGGTCAACCAGGCGGACACCCTGCGCGAAGGCCGTCAGACCTATGACATTCTGCAAAAGGCCTGCCAGACTTTTCTCAAAATCTCGCCGCCGCTTCTGGGAATTGTCCGCCGCGATGCGCGCGTGCGCGACGCCATCCGCAACCAGATGCCGCTTATCAGCCGTTATCCAACTTCGGAGGCGGCCGCGGACGTAATCGAAATTGCAAGAAAAATTTTACAGGATGAAAAAAATGTACAATCGTGATCCGTTGGAATACTATCAGGTTTTGGAAGTTTCGCCCGACGCTGACGCGCGGACGATCAAGCTGAGCTACCGCGACCGCGCCAAAGAATGGCATCCCGACTACAATAAGGCGGAAAACGCGATGGAGCATTTCCAGAAAATTTCGGTGGCTTATGACGTTTTGCAGGATGAGGAAAAGCGCCTGACCTACGATTTGCTGGCCTGTGTCTACGGGAAGGATGATTTTCCGCAGATGGATGCGCTGAGCATTTTCAAAGACCGGATGGAAGCGGAAAATCCCGACGTGCGGGTGTTTGACCTGCGTTATGTAACCGGCAGGCTGATCAAATGCACCGACCGGGAAGAACGCCTGATTTGCAGCGAAAAACAGGCTTTTAACGAAATTCTGAAATGTTCTCTTGTCAACTGGCTGGCCGGTTGGTGGGGAATTAAGGCCTTTGCCGCCAACTGCCGCGCGATTGCCGCAAATTTTCGCAAAACCGGAAGCAACCGGCAGGACAACCTGACTCTTTTGCTGCACAATGCGCTGGCCTATCATCAGGAAAACAAGGATTGTCAGGCGACGTATTCCGCCGCGCAGGCGCTGGAATACGCTCTGCCTGAACAGCGGCCGCTGATTGAGCGCTTCATCGCCCGGAAGAACTGCAAAATTCTGCCGTTGTCCCGCTGGCGCTGGCTGCGTTTGAAAACGGCGCATCTGTTGGTGCCGTTTGTGCTGGTCATGATTTTGCTTTCTCCGGTCGTCAATTCCGTTTTCGGCGGATTCCGGCAATATATGACCAAGCAGCATGAAATCACCTATTTCCAGAAAGTGACGTTCAACGACGGCGGAGAAACTTTTGACGACGTGGTGGTTTCCAAAATCTTTGACATCCCCGTCGACGTCTATGACGAAAAAATGCTCTATCACCTGACCGGCGAAGGCAAAGTGATGTACGGGCCGGGCGACAAGTTTGACGTGATGACGACGACGGAAAAAGGACATACCGTCCGCGTTACCGGATTTACGCCGGACAAAAAATGGTACCGGATCATGCTTGACAACGGCGAAATGGGCTTTGTCCGGGAATCTGAGTTGGAAAAAGGCCGCGGCAATCCGATACCGGAAGAAAGCAAAATCGTTGCGGCGCAATAAACCGGTTGTAGGTCCCTGCAGGCGGTGTTAACCGTTTCCGGCAGCAAATGCCGGCTCGGGAATTTCGTGAGCGGCCGCCAAACTGGTTATCTGTGTCATTCAGATATTTGAAACCAAAAACGACACGGACGGTTTCGTCCGGCCGTGTCGCTTTTAAATAAGGACAAGGGTTGATTTTTTCTCTTGTCTTTTTATTTCTCCTTTTTTCCTTCTTTTCTTCTGCTTACTCCTTTTTGCTTTCATCCGCTCATTTATTCTTTCCGTTTTTTGCTTTTTTCTTGTTTTTTCTCTTTATTTGTCTTTTTCTTTTTTCTTTCTATTTCCTTGTTCTTTCCTTTCCTTGTTTTTTCTTATCTTTCCTTCTTTCTCTTTCTGTTTTTTGCTTTTCCCTTTGTTTCATTTTTCGGGCGTGTCCGATCTTTCTATCGTTTTCCGCCGGTCATTTACGCCGCCGTTTTTCACGATGCCATTCCCGACGTTTTCGGTTTTTCCGACCAGTTCAATTTTGACGTCCCGGCCGTAGAACTCAAGCAGATGACGGTAATGTTCCCATTTGCGCACGCTGCCTATCTCCATGTTGTCGATCACGTACCAGGGGATCCCGGTTTTGGCCGCCACCGTTTTTAATTGCAGAAAACGGTCACAACGGTATTTGTGCAGCTCTTGTCCGATTATTTTTTTGATTTTGTTGTTAAACATAGTTTGAAACTCCCTTGATTTTGTTTATGGTAAAAAAAAACAAAACCGCCCGGAACAAATTCCAAGGCGGGGAGTTCAGAACTGTCAAAACGCAGTCTGCCTTATTCGTCATACTGTTAAAGGTATGCTTATATCGGCAGCTCCCCTTAAGAGGAGTTTTTTTGTATGAAGGAGCTCTGACATTCCGCATCCGGCCTCCCGAATGCAGAACCGATATTAAAGAAAATGCCGGTTTTTGACAAGCGGAAAGTTGTTTTTTCTGCGGGGAATTTTTGAAAAAAGACAGGAAAATCCGCCCGTGTCCGGAAAAACGAAAACTATTTGCCGCTGTTGCTTTCAACCGGTTCAAATTCCCAGGGGAATACCAGCCAGCGGCCGGGAGCTTTCGGCGCGGCCGGAAAGTCAAGCTCGGCCGCCGGGTCTTTACTGAACAAAACTGCGATTTTGGCCCGCGGATATTTTTCTTTCAAATAACGGTAAGTGCTGCCGGAATCGTAAAGGTCATCCACGAACAGCGTTTCCTCGTCCACGCGGATGTCGGGCGGCACCAGACATTTGAGTTCGCTGCGGGCTTCGCCCTCATAACTGGCCAGCGAGATGCTGCTGATTTCCCTGATGCCGAGAAACTGGGCGAGAACGCAGGCCGGCACCAGCCCGCCGCGGGCGACCGCGATAATGCGTTTAAAACCGCAGCCGGCAAGAATATAAGCCAGTTTTTTGCATTCGCTGTTGATTTCTTCGTAGCTGATATATTCTTTTTCCGCCATCATTCGTTTCCTTTTAAGCTGAATTGTTCAATTGTTTCGGCCAGACCGGTTTTGTCGTCGGTTTGAACCGCGATTCCCCATACGGTGCCGCCGCTGCGGCAGACTTCCAGCCGGTTGCCGTTGTAACGCTGGCACAGACGGTCGATCGGCGCCTGTTTGTCAAAGCCGAGCACGGAGTCGTAATTGCCGCACATGCCGACGTCGGTGATGTAGGCGGTGCCGCCGTTTAAGATATGGGCGTCGGCGGTGGGGATATGGGTGTGGGTGCCGGCAACAATGGAAACCCGGCCGTCGAGATAGTGCCCGAGAGAAAGCTTTTCCGAAGTCGATTCGGCATGGACGTCGACGAATACGGCGGCAACGTTGCGGCCGAGCGTATAGTTCTTCAGCAGCCGGTCGAGGACAAATGCGGGGTTGTCGACGCTGTCCATGAAGACCCGTCCCAGCACCTGGGCAACAAGAAGTTTTTTGCCGTTGGCCAGTTCAAATTCGACCGCTCCGCGGCCGGGGGCGCTGTCGGGATAGTTCAACGGCCGGACAATGCGTTTGCACTCGTCTAAGAAAGGGATGATGTCACGCTGCTGCCAGACATGGTTGCCGGTAGTCAGAACGTCGGCGCCGCGCTCCAGAAACTCGCGGGCGATTCCCGGCGTGACGCCGAAGCCGTGGGCGGCGTTTTCAACATTGACGATAATTGCGTCGGCCTTATATTTTTCCCGCATCAGCGGCAGGTTGTTTAAGACAGCGTCTCTTCCCGCCCGGCCGACCACGTCACCCAAATAAATGATCTTCAACAGCTTTCTCCGTTAATTAAAAAAACTCCGGCAGCCGGAGTTGAAAGGTAACAAAAAAAGAGAGAACCGTCGGGCCGTATAGGTACATTCTGTCTCGAACCGCATCTCAATAAGTGGGCATCGTATAACAGAACCACGATTCTGTCAGGGACAATTCCCGATAAAATTACGTTGGC
Organism: uncultured Azospirillum sp.; assembly: GCA_902489795.1. GTDB lineage: Bacteria > Pseudomonadota > Alphaproteobacteria > RF32 > CAG-239 > JAFUYI01. The sequence continues at coordinate 51,359 of CABUBU010000006.1, read as the reverse complement.
TCGGAAGATCTGCGGAATTACGAACCGGACAGTCACCTCTCCATAAACCAATATTATAATGATTCGATCTGTTTTGCAACAGCTTTTATTCTTTCGCTCACAATTCTGAGACGGGCGGATAGTTCGCGGTCGGCGGCAGCGGTTCGGGCGGCATCTGCCTCTGCGGCGGCGGCAACCGGCGCGGGGTTGTTTTTGCGCGCTTCAAGCAAATCGTCGGCAACCAGAATGCCGATCATTGCCAGCAGCATGTTTTCGCTGATTTGTCCGCTGATGTCTTTCAACAGCCGTGCCTTTTCTTCCAAAACGCCGGCCAGCTGCATGATCCGCGCTTCCTGCCCGCTTTCGCAGGCAATCGGGTATTCGCGGGAATTAATCGTTACCGTTACCTGTGCCATTTTGCTCCCGTGCCGTGTTCAGATGGTTGATCAGTTCGTCGATGCGGGCAACCGAACAGGCGGCGGTTTCTTTAAGGCGGGAAACGTTTTCCCGCTTGTTTTCAAATGCCCGCTGCAGTGCGTTGAGTGCCGCGTCGATTTCGTTCAGGGCTTCCGCCGTTTCCTTGAAACGCGAAATTTCTGTTTCCATGGTAAAATTTTTCTTTCTTTATCGATGCCGTTAGCTTATAATCTCCCGATAATATCGGTCATTAACTATTTTTTCAAGCGACAAAAACGGATATGTCTAAATTTATTCTCAAAATCACGGCCGAAAGCGCCGAAAACTGCATCGACGAAGAAAACGTCGAATGTTTCATTCTGTCTGCTTCCCTGCCGGAGGACTGCCTCGGCAGGATGATCCAAAAGATTGAGGCGGCCGGAAAAATTGCGCTGATTGAAGGCGGAGACGCCGCCGCGCTGGCGGTAAAACTCGGCGCCGACGGCATTGTTGCCGATCTGAGCGCCTCGACGGCGATCAAAAAGGAGATGGCAGCTCTGCGCCGACAGCTCGGCCGTCGTTTTCTCGGCGTTATCTGCCGCAGTCGCCGTCATGAAGCGATGGTTGTGAGCGAAAACGAACCGGACTTTGTTGTTTTCCGCATCTGGAGTGAGGGGGCGGAGAAAACCAAAGCGCTGGCCGACTGGTATGCTGAGTTTTTTCTGTTGCAGACGGCGGTCGAACCGATGGACGGTTCCGTCGAGTTTTCCGCCTGGCCCGCGGACATGGTGATTTTAAGCCCCGAAGACTATAAGATTTTAGTTGCGAAAAAATAAAGTTTAGAGTAATTATCTTGATAAAATTCAAAAAATCAAAAATTAAGGAGTGAATAAGAAAATGAAGCAGCAAGCAGTATCCATCAGAATCGGCTGGGTGATCGAATACAAGGGCAAACCCTGGACGGTCGTTAAGGCAACCCACATCAAGCCGGGCAAGGGCGGCGCCTTTATGCAGGTCGAAATGAAGTCGGTTGAGGAAGGAACCAAAACCAACGAGCGTTTCCGTTCCGAAGATACGGTCGAAAAACTGATGGTGGAAGAAAAAGACTGCCAGTTCCTCTACGAAGACGCTCTCGGTCTGACCTTTATGGATTCGGAAACTTTTGAACAGTTTGTTATGCCGGCCGACATTTTGGGCGATTCCCGTCCGTTTATGGTTGAAGGCATGACCGTTTACATCAATTTCATCGACGGTCGTCCGGTGGCGGTCGAACTGCCGCAGCAGGTCATCTGCACCATTGCCGAAACCGAACCGGTGGTTAAGGGACAGACCGCGGCCTCGTCCTATAAACCGGCGATTCTGGATAACGGCGTCCGCATCATGGTTCCGCCGTTTATCAACCAGGGTGAAAAGGTCGTGGTTGGCACGGCCGAAGCCAACTATGTCGAAAGAGCGAAATAATGTCGTATCTTTCTCCAACTCTAACGCTTTTGGTCGGCGCCGTCAAAAAAGCCACGGCGTCGCTTGACCGCGACTTCAACGAGATTGAAAAGTTGCAGTCTTCGGTGCGCGGTTATCAGAATTTCGTTTCCCGATCTTTCGAGCGGGTGGCGCAGACTTTGAAAGGCGAACTTTCCCGCGTTCGGCCGGACGCCGTCTTTATCGACGGCAAACAGCCGCTTTCCCGCGGATGCTGTTTTATGGTCAATCCGATTGACGGCATGGGCAACTTTGTTCGCGGCATTCCCGTGTTTGCCACCACTGTCGCCTATTGCGAAAACGGCGAAGTCAAGGCTTCGGTCGTCTATAACCGTGCCAGCGATGAACTGTATTTTGCCGAAAAGGGCAGCGGCGCCTATAAGGAAGGATTCCGCAACCATGAACGTCTTCGCGTTTCCGCCGTCAAGGACGGTGCCGCGGCTTTGGTGGCGGCCTCGATCGGCTTTCAGCACGGCAGTGCGGAATATACCGCCGCTTACCGCGATTTGTTTGCCGAAACCGAAAACGTGCGTCTGCTCGGTTCCGTCGCACTCTCGCTGGCGGGCGTTGCCGCCGGCAAAATGGACGTCTGCCTCAGCCTCGGCAGCAATTTGAATTCGGCGGTTGCCGGCCTGTTGCTGGTGCGCGAAGCCGGCGGTTATGTCTATAATCTGAAACGGGAAGAGTTTGCGCCGGAAAAAATCGAACAGGCGATTGTTTCCGACGAGTTGGCAGCGACCAACACCTCGCTGGAGGCGTTTATCGTCAGACTGGCAGGCTGATTTTTCAACGGGGGAAAGGACGATGCGCAAAGCCTGGATGCTGGTAACGGTTGCCTGCCTGTCGTGGGGGCGGGCGGCAGCCGACGACGTTTATGTCGATCTTTCGGTGCTGGACGGTCTGGACAATCCCGGCAGTGAAGAAATTGTGCCGTTTTTCCCCGTTTTTGACGAATCTTCTCTGCGTCCGCTGCCCAGACCGGTGATCGGCGACAAGCCCCGGACGGCGAAACGGGCGTTGACCGAGATGGAGGGCAAGCCGGAGGAAACTCCGGCCGCGGTAAAAGCAAAAACCAAACCGGCGGTAAAAACGATTCCCATTCCCGAACGCAAGCCGAACATGCGTCCGCTGCCGGTCAAGTCCGAACCGGCGGCCGTGTCTGTTGCGGCACTAAAAAAGAAACCGTCGGAACATAAGGCAATAACCGTTAAAAAGGCGGCATTGCCGGCAAAATCCGCGGCAGCGGAAGCTAAGTCAGCGGAAATTAAGGAAAACGCGGCCGGAAAAGCGGCCGTTCCCGCAACGGAAAAGCCGTTGGTAGTGACAAAAGAACCGGAGGCTAAACCGTCGGAAAAAGAAAAACCGGTGGTAAAAGCGGGCATTGAAAAGAAAGACATGTCAGCGGTGTTTCGGCGGCCGGTTTCGTCTGCCGCTGCCAAACCTGCGGCGGATAAAGCGAAGAAGGCTGATGCGGACAAAACCGTGAAAGCCGAAAAAGCGGTATGGGCGAAAGATACGGAACGGATAATAAAAGCGGAAGCGCTGCGGGAAATTCCGGCGGCAAAAACGCAAATTTCCGTTGCGGAGAGCAGGAGAGAGGAAGAAAAACCCTCTGCTGCGGAAAGCAAAGCAGAGGAAAAAGTTCCGGCAAAAATTGAAAAAATGAATTTTGCGCCGGTTGCTGCAGAGGAAAAAGAACCGGCCTTGCAGCCGCTGATTCCGGTGGCGGAAGAAGAACCTGCCGCCGACGTCATTGCCTTTGCCGGCGGCATGTCCGAGCTGTCGGCGGAAAACGCGGCGCGGCTGGCAGCAATTGCCGACGGCTTCAAACAGCCGGGCGAAAGCAAAATACTCATCTACGCCTACAACTTCAACGACGGCGGCAACGATTTCAAAAACAAGCGCCTGAGCCTGAACCGGGCGGTGGAAATCCGCTCTTATCTGATGACCCGCGGTTATAAGAACTTCGGCATCAAAATCGTCAATACCGACAACCGCGGCAAACAAAATACGGCGGAAGTTTTCGAACAGGCGGACTAGATGGAAAAAGCTTAAAATTTTTTAAATTAATGCTTGCTTTATTTGAAACTCTAATGTATAAGAACGACAACTGAAAATTCGATATGGAGAAAATAAGATGAAAAAAGGTATTCATCCGGATTATCACGAAATTACCTATGTAATGAGTGACGGCAGCGTAGCCACCACCAGATCCACTTGGGGCAAGGCCGGAGACAAGATGACTTTGGAAATTGATCCGAAATCCCATCCGGCATGGACCGGCGTTTATCGTCTGGTTGACACCGGCGGTCAGTTGTCCAAATTTAAGAACAAGTTTGGCGCTTTCGGTCTCAAAACTTCCGACAGCGAATAGTATCTATCTTAATACTATCTTAAATTTTTTCAATTAACCTGCATTCTATAATGGAATGTGGGTTTTTTGCTCACAAAATCTGTGTGCTTAAAACAAAAAAAAGAAAGGACAAAAGAATGACAGCCCCGTTAATGCCCAAGGCTACAGCCGTCTGGCTGGTTGAAAATACGACTTTGACTTTTAAACAGATCGGCGATTTTTGCGAACTGCATGAGTTGGAAGTGCAGGCGATTGCCGACGGTGACGTCGCTTTTAACATCGTCGGGCTGAATCCGGTTACCGGCGGTCAGCTGACGGCGGACGAAATTGCCCGCTGCGAGCAGGATCCTTCCGCGTCGCTTGTCGGGGTTGAACCGGAACGCAACGTCAAGGCGGAAAACAGCAAGAACAAAAAAGTGCTTTCTCCGTCGCAGCGCAGCGACAAGCCGGCGGCCATTCTGTGGATTCTGCGCAATTGTCCGGAAATTATCGATTCCCAGATATGCAAACTGATCGGCACCACCAAGCCGACCATTGCTTCTCTGCGTGACGGCACTCACCGCGACATGGCCAACCTGCGGCCGAAGAATCCGGTTGCTATCGGTTTGTGCAAGGAAAAGGACCTGGACGAAGCTATTGTCGTTTCCAAAAAATGGACCGAACTGAAAAGTCAGCCGAAAAAAACGGTGAAGAAGAAAGCCGGAAAATCTGCTGCGAAAGCCAAGGCCGCCGCTGCCAGAAAAAAAGAGGCGGAAAAACTGAAAGCTGCCGCCGCAAAAGAAACCGCGAAGAAGAAGGCCGAAGTGGCCAAAAAGAAAGAGGCAGAGAAGAAGAAAGCCGCTGCCGCAAAGGAAAAAGAAGCGGCAAAGAAAAAAGCCGCGGCGGCGAAAAAGAAGGAAGCTGACCGGAAAAAAGCCGAAGCGGCCAGGCAGAAAGCAGCCGAAAAGAGGGCTGCCGCCAAAGAAAAAGCTGCTGCCAAAAAAGCTGCGGCCAAGGAGAAAAAGGCTGCTGCCAAAAATCGGTAAAGGAAAAGAGCCAAAAGGCCGAAGCTTAAAAACGAAAACCTCTCCGCAGGGAGGGGTTTTCGTTTTGATATTACAGATCGGGGAAAAATGCCAAGGTATGGTCAGACACCGCTCCGCGCCTTTGAACGCGGTAAAACCGTTAGGTTTGAGCCCTCAATAGCCCCTCTGTTTACCGGAGGTGGTTATGCCGAAAACGTCCAGATAGTTCGGAGGTGTTTTTTGGGGGCAAATGTCAGCGTAAGCTGGCAGTCCGACCGTAAGGCTTTGCAAAAGTTTTGGGCTCGGGCGTTTGGGTAAGAAACGGTTGGCGTCGTTTGTGTCGGCGGCGGAAGATTATGGGGTGAACGCAATGTCGCCTGTGCCGGGTTGGATGAGGGGCTGTTTGGTCCTGCGTTTACGTGGTTGAACCGGGCGCTTGAAGCTCGAAAAGGTTAATATCGTTTGCGTGAACTTTTGAAAGTTTGTAAAAGAAGGCTGCTTGCAGCCGGATATGATAAAAAACGGCAAGCGGGAGCAAACCGGCGCGGCCGGAAAATGTAATCGGTTATATTCGTAACTGCTTTATTATGCCGCCAGATTTTGTTTTGCCGTTGCCGCCGAGGGGTAAAAAAGTCTTGAAATCTGCGGGGTATGCTTATATACTCGGCAATTGTTCAAATTTATCGGGGAATAATTTCAAATGTCAGAAGTCAAAGTCAGATTCGCGCCGTCGCCGACCGGGCACATGCATATCGGCAATACCAGAACCGCGCTGTTCAACTGGCTGCTGGCGCAAAAGCTGGGCGGAAGCTTTATGCTGCGGATCGACGATACCGATAAGGAGCGTTCCAAAAAAGAATATGAAGCGGAAATCCGCGACGCCCTGCAGTGGCTGGGACTGGTGTGGTCGAGCGAAGCCCGGCAGTCTGCGCGGACGGAACGTTACCGGGAAGTGACGGCAAAGCTGATTGCGGAAGGACTGGTTTACCCTTGTTACGAAACGCCGGAAGAACTGGAACTGATGCGCAAGACGCTGCTGGCCAAGGGCCGGCCGCCGATTTATGACCGCCGCTCCCTGAGTTTGACGAAAGAACAGGTTGCCGCTTATGAAAAGGAAGGCCGCCGGCCTCATTACCGTTTTAAACTGGCGCCCGGCGACATCGTCTGGGAAGATATGGTGCGCGGCCGCTGCCGTTATTCGGCGGAAAATTTGAGCGACCCCGTTGTAATTCGTGAAGACGGAAGTTATTTATACCATCTGCCTTCGGTTATCGACGATACGGACTTTGCAATCACCCATATTGTCCGCGGCGAAGACCACGTGACCAATACCGCATCGCAGATACGGATGTTTGAGGCGGTCGGCGGCCGGGTGCCGTTGTTTGCCCACCTGCCGCTTTTAACCGGCCGGGAGGGAAAACTTTCCAAACGTTTGGGGTCTGTCGGCGTTGCCGAACTGCGGGCGGAAGGCGTTGAAGCGATGGCAATTTGCTCTTATCTTGCCAAACTGGGCACTTCGGAAGCGGTGGAACCTTTTGCCGACCTGCGCAGCCTTGCGGAAAGTCTGGATCTTGCCAGGCTGGGGCGTTCGCAGCCGAAGTTTTCGGAAGACGACCTGCGCCGTTTCAACACCCATCTGGTTCGCGGGCTGGATTATGAAGCGGTAAAAGGCCGGGTGAATGTAGACAGGGAGTTTTGGAATGCCATCCGCGGCAATCTGAATATTGTAACAGACAGTGAAATATGGCGGGGAATCTGCCGTCGGCCGGTTCGCCCCGAACTGGAAGACAGGGAACTGACGTCCGCCGCCGCCGAATTGTTGCCGCCCGAACCGTGGAACGAGGAAACCTTTGCCGTCTGGATAAATGCGGTAAAAGAGCGCACCGGCCGCAAGGGAAAAGCTTTGTTTCACCCGCTGCGCAAAGCGATTACCGGGACGGAAGACGGTCCCGAACTGAAAATTTTACTGCCGTTGATCGGGCGCGAACGGGTTTTCCGCCGCTTGAACGGCGAATATGCATAAAAGGAGAGAAAAATGCCGGAAATGTATCTGCACAATACGCTGACACGCCGCAAGGAGAAATTTGTTCCGTTGGACGAAAACAACGTTCGCATGTATGTCTGCGGGCCGACGGTTTATGACCGTGCGCACCTCGGCAATGCCAAGTCGGCGGTGGTTTTTGACGTGCTCAACCGGGTTTTGCGCGAGGTTTACGGCAAAGACCGTGTAACTTACGTTTCCAACATTACCGACATTGATGATAAGATTTTAAACAAGCATCAGGAAACCGGCAAGCCAATCAGTGAAATCACCCGGGAAACTTATCAGTGGTATCTGGACGACATGCATGCTTTGAACGTGGCTGATCCCGATTTTCGTCCGCGGGCGACCGAGTTTGTCAACGAGATGATTGAGCTGGTCGAACTGCTGCTTAAAAACGGCCATGCCTATGAGGCCGAAGGACATGTTTTGTTTTCCGTCGATTCGATGAAAAACTACGGCTTCCTTTCCGGCCGCAGCATGAAGGAAATGCTGGCCGGCGCGCGGATTGAGGTGGCCGGTTACAAGAAAAATCCGGCCGACTTCATTTTGTGGAAGCCTTCCGAAGCCGGCCAGCCCGGCTGGGACAGTCCCTGGGGCTACGGCCGTCCGGGCTGGCATCTGGAATGTTCGGCCATGAGCTCAAAATATCTCGGCAATTCGTTTGACATTCACGGCGGCGGGTCGGATCTGATTTTCCCTCACCATGAAAACGAATGCGCGCAGTCAATGTGCGCCCATCCGAACGATACTTTTGCCCGTTACTGGGTGCATGCCGGCATGCTGATGGTGGACGGAGTCAAAATGTCCAAATCGCTCGGCAATTTTTATACCGTCAACCAGCTGATCGGGGAATATCCGGCGGAAGCTCTCCGGCTGCTGTTTATCGGCACCCATTATCATCAGCCGTTCAATTTCACTTTTGACGGGCTGAAGCAGGCAAAAACGGTTTTGGACAAGTTTTACAACGCTCTGCTCAAAACGGCGGATATCGAGGTTGATGCCGGCGTACGCCCTGACGCCAGAGTGATGGAAGCTCTTTGCGACGACCTCAACACGCCGCTGGCCTTGTCGGTTCTCCACGAGTTGGTCAACACCCTGAACAAGGCGGAAAGCGCGGAAGAGCGCAGGGAAGCCAAGTCGAAGCTCGTTGCCTCGGCTGCCGTTCTCGGCCTTTTGTATCAGGATCCCGAAAGCTGGTTTAAGCAGGGGGCCGGCGGACCGCTCGACGAGAATGAGATCAACCGTTTGATAGAAGAGCGCGCCCTTGCCAAAAAGGAAAAGAACTATGCGCGGGCGGACGAAATCCGCAATCAGTTGAAATCGGCGGGCATTGTGCTGGAGGACACGCCTTCCGGCACCACCTGGAAAAAATGCTGATTTCAGTTGATGAAACGTTGAATCTGCGTTTTTTCGTTATTATGTTTGATTTGTGAAAAAACGGTGTCGGCAAAAGACTTCTTTGCCATGTAGGTAATAAACAGGGGCTCTTCAAGCTGCAGCTTTCCGAGCGTTTCTTCCAGAGCCTCGAAACTTTTGTAAATTTTCCCGATGAGCATGATGTCGCGTTCATCGTCGTTTCCCGGAATCGTCTTTTTCTTTATCGCCTGTCCCATTTTTTAATACCCTCCTTTTTCGGTTAAGTTATGGTAATCACAAAACGAACTATACCATGGTCGCAAAATTGCGGTAGTAGGTAAAAGTCGGTGTGGGGTAACCAAAAATAAGTACACTTTGCCTTTTTGTCCGCCGTACGGAACGGCGGTGCGCGTTTGCCTCAGTTTTTGACAACGGCCGTTTCCGGTCGGTGTCTGATCCGCATGATATGTTCCCGGTAATTGTAGGTGATGTATTGTCCGCCCGCCCAGTTTTCCACCAGAATGTCGACGACCCGGCAATGAGGGCGGCGGTCGTGGTTCGGCGCCAGATCGGAAAGGTTATGAATCAGAAAATGCAATTCATTCATGGTCTTCCTCCTTTTAGAAAATTAATATGTTGTGCGTCTCCTGCAATACAACCTCTACAAAATTATTGAATCTCATAGATATTGGGTTTAATTGTATACAATGAAAGTTTTAATGCGCAAAGTTTGCGGAGGGGTGTAAATGAAAAGCGTTTTTTTCACAGGGATGTGCCTTTGTTTTTTAAGCGGCTGCGCCGCCGATTACCGGCTGCCGCCGGAGGTGACGGCGGCAGCGGTCGGGGAAAGGGCGCAGGTGGTCTATTCTCCCGCGGCCGGCGTCTGGTCGGAAGGCGGCATGGCGGAAGACCGCACGGTGTTTACCAGGTCCGTTTCGCCGGGTACGGGCAGTTATTCGCAATATACGGCAGGGAAAGCAGGCTTTTCGCCCGCTTCGACCTGTGAGTTCCTGTTAAACGGCCGTTTGATAGGATATAACCAAAACGATCTGTATTTTACCGAAACGGTATATCGCGACAACGCTTTCGAGGTGCGTAAATTGTCGCCCGAAGAAGTGGAAAAGCTGTTCCCCGGATTGACTGTCGTAAAAATTTCGACGGCCGAAAACGGTGTGCTGACAGTCAGAAAACCGTTGTTCGGCAGCCTGAGTTTTCTTCTGCTTAACGATACGGAACAGTCTTATCACCGCTATTCTTTTGAGGGCCGGCGGGAAGCGCATCCCTTCAAATCGCTGCTGACGGCGGACGCTGCCGGAGACATCCGTTTCAGCCATTTAGGCAGCGATGACGAGTTGTTCCCGGCGCTGACCATACGGGTGGAAAATTAAAAAGAGAGGAAACGATGGAAAGCAAAACCAACGCCATGCGGATACTCGACCGGCATAAGATTGACTACCGATCATACAGTTATGACGGCAGCCGAGCCTTGAGCGGGATAGAAGTGGCGACGGCGCTCGGCCAGAATCCGAAGCAGGTGTTTAAAACCCTGGTGACGGTCGGAAAGTCACGTCAGCATTATGTCTTTATGATTCCGGTGGCGGAAGAGCTGGATCTGAAAAAAGCGGCGGCCGCCGCCGGCGAAAAGTCGGTCGAGATGGTCAAGTCAAAAGAGCTTCTCGGCCTGACCGGCTATGTTCACGGCGGTTGTTCGCCGCTCGGGATGAAAAAGCCGTTTCCGACTTTTGCCGATGAAACCGCCGCGGACTTTGCGACGATCATTTTCAGCGCCGGCAAAATCGGTTTTCAGATTGAGGCGCCGCTCGCTGCGCTCAAAGAAATCGTCGGCCTGAAGACTGCCCGGCTGACGGTTTGAAAAACGGAATGTATTTGCTTGCCAAGACGGAAATTTTTTGTTAAATTTCCGTCCGCGATAATATTTTATGTTTAATTATTAAAAATAACAGAACTATGATTTACGGAAACAATGTAAGACTGGAAAAAGAGAATGACAACCGGGAAGTGCGCTGCCGTTTGCTGATGAAAAAAACGACGGCTGCGGCAGAGTGCGAAGTTTCGTCCGGTTTGAACTACTGGCAGTTTGCAAACGCGGCGGTTGCCGTAATGCGCAAAAAAGACCGCGTGTTCGACCTTTTTTATTTTCCCTGGCGGAATCTGACGGGACCGTTGGTTTGCGGTCCGCGCGATGTTTTTGAGTTTAAGCTTTTCGGCGCCGATTTTGTATATCATCTGACCGACGGCTGGTTTTGGCTCAATCACCGGCCGGGAAAACAAAAGCTGGAAAACGGTCGAGAAGTGTTTTTGGGAGATATCTATCTGGGCAAAAAGATCCTTGCCGGCGATATTTTCGGCGAGCGTCTGGAAAGCGGCAACTGGAACATTTCCGCCCTTAATGAGGAAACAGATGCTTTTGAAACGCGTAGATACGTTTCTTTTATACCGGCTGCGGACGGGAAAGAAAGCATTGCGCAGTCTCCGGATGGTCGCTATGACCTGTTTTGCGACGGTTACCGCATCAAAGCCGGTCCGCAGGGGGGATATCGGAAACTGCAGGTGAGAGGCGGCAGCGTTTTGCTGTTTGCCGCCGGCGACGCGTGGAAAAAGGTTTATGAAGGCTCTGACTGCCTGCCGGAAAATTTCGACCTGCCGGCGGTTCTGGTTTATGACCGGGACAGTGACAAAAACGGCACGTTAATGTTTTTTGACGGGGAAAAACGCATTGAGGAACACGGTGAAATAGAGTTGTTTGACCGAGCAGCAATCGCCGTCGGCAATAAGGTGTTTGATGCCAGTGCCGAAGAAGCTTTTTTTATCGGCTGAAATTCTTTCCGTTATGAAAAAAAACTTCCGCGTCCGAGAAGGACGACGGAAGTTTTTTTGTGCAATAAAGGGGGATTTTTCTTTTTTAGGACGGTTATTTTTCTTTTTCCGCCCTGAGGCTGCGGATAATGTCAATGCCGTAGACGGAAGCCGTCCGCGGCGCAAGCACGTTTGCACGTCCGTCCGCAACGACGATCCGGTGCCGCCGGTAAAGCCGTTCATAGTCGCGTTCCGGCAAATCTGCGGAAAAGTCGCCTTGCGGCAGTCGTTGTTGCCGTTTTCGTCGGCGAAGGCCGGATGGCGAAGAAAGCGCGTAACATGCTCGACTACGGTTTCCGGTGTGTGCAAAAACAACTGCGGTTTTTTCAGCGCCGTTTGCAGATAGGTTTCCGTTGTAAACAGCGGCTTGCCGTCATCATCTTTCAGCAGCGGATGACTGACGACGGCTGACGTTGGCGGCGATCGTTTCCAGCGACTGATAAAGCAGCCGCGGGCGTTTGAGGGCTGCCGCAATGTATTCCCGGTATTTGAGCAACGGTTTGCCTTCGCGTCCGCAAAGTGCGGGGTGATTGACCAGTCCGCGGATGTTGTCCGCAATCGTCTGCGGCCGCAGATAAAGCAGCCGCGGCTGCTTTAAGACCGCCCGACGGTATGCTTCCTCGTCGATTGCCGACAGTCCGGGAAAGCGGCAGAGGCTTTTGATGTTTTCTTCAATTGTCGCCGCCGGCAGAAACAGAAGCGCCGGCGCTTCAAGCAAAATATGCTTGAAACATTCATCATCGGCGGCAAGACCTTTGCCGGTAAAAAGTTTTTTTATTTCTTTCAGCCGCTCGCTTCCGTCGGACGGCAGCAGCGGAGCATGTTTCTTTTCCCGGTAATAAATGCGCCTGGCTTCGTCCGCGCCGATGCGAAGGCAGCGGTTAAGCTCAATGGGGGAGAGGGCGTCGGCTTGGGATGCCGCTTTGATTATGCCGGCGATTTTTTCGCCCGATTCGAGAGCGGCTCCGGCCGCGGTTAAATTTTCCTGCAGGTCAGACATGGTTGTAATCCGTTTGCTTTGATATGATATTTTTTTGTCCAAAAAGCACCAAAAAGGCGAAACGCAAATTCTTTTTGTTGCTTTTTTATGGCGGCTTAGGCGGAAAATGCGGTTCCTGATTGACAAAAAGCGGCCGGCATGCTATATCGGACGGGAAAATAATTTTTTATCATATAATTTTATGGAAAACTGTAATGCAAAAAAATCCGCGGTCAGCAGAGAAGAGGCTCAGGCCGTGCTTGACAAAATCGGAAGCGTGATCGTCAGAGAAGTGGGATGCAAGGAGAAGGAAGTTGTGCTTGACGCCCGTTGGCGAGACGATTTGGGCGCTGATTCTCTGGACATGGCCTATGTGATGATGGAAATTGACAAACTGCTGGAAATTCATATTGATGAAAACGACGGCTGGGAAAAAAACTCCACCTTGTACGAGACCTGTTCCGGCATTTTCCGCACATTAAGGGAAACCGACCGTCGGTAGGCCGCCGGTTTAATCGTCTGCCTATGGGAAAAGAAAGAAAAGACAAAGAATTTTCTGCCGACGAGCGGGAAATTCAGGCGGTGTTTGCCAGGTTTTGTCCCCTCGTAACTGACACGTTGTCGCTTGAAAAATGCGAACTGAAGCTCTCCGATCGGCTGGCCGATCTGGGCGCCGATTCGCTGGATGTGCTGATTGTTGCGGGCAGAGCGGAAAAGGCATTTGACATTCGCGTTGACATTCATCGAGCCGGGTGGGACAAATGCGACACTCTGCGTGATAGCTGTACGGACATTGTCCGTTTGCAAAAAGAAAGCGGCCTTTTGTGAGCCGCCGGTTGATAAAAAGTCCGTTTCCTTGCGGGGAGCGGGCTTTTTTTATGTTTTGAACGTCTGTGTGGGCGATAGATGCAGATGTTTCTGCACGAGCGTAAGGTTTGCGAAGTTTTTGGGCGGACGAACATATTTTGGAACGGTCAGCCGCCTGCGCCGGCCGGTGGAAGTTTGCGGGTGAAAAAATGCCTTTGCGGCTTGCCAACGGACAAAGGGGACACTATGCTGAAACTAAAGTTTCTCAATTGTTAAAGGAGGTTAAAGATGAATTTTGACTATTATATTCCGACCCGGATTTTGTTCGGTGCCGGCCGTTTGAACGATCTGCACAAACAGAAGCTGCCGGGCAAAAAGGCGCTGATCGTCATTTCCAACGGCAAGTCGACCCGTGCCAACGGTTATCTGGCGCGGGTGGAAAAGGAACTGGACCTTTTCGGTGCGGCGCATGTCGTGTTTGACAAAGTTCAGCCCAACCCGAGCAAAGACAACGTTATGGAAGGCGCCGCCCTGGCTCGGGTGGAAGCCTGTGATTTCGTGCTTGGTCTGGGCGGCGGGTCACCGATCGACGCCGCCAAGGCGATTGCTGTAATGGCGGCCAACCCGGGTGACTACTGGGATTATATTGCGGCCGGTTCGGGTAAAGGGCGACCGTTGGCAAATTTGCCTCTGCCGGTCGTGGCGGTAACCACCACCGCGGGCACCGGTACCGAAGCTGATCCTTGGACGGTGATTACCAAAGAAGACAGCAATGAGAAAATCGGCGCCGGCTGGCCGGAAGTCTTTCCGGTGCTTTCGATTGTTGATCCCGAACTGATGACGACCGTGCCGCCGCATCTGACCGCCTATCAGGGATTTGACGCCCTCTTTCACAGCACCGAGGGCTATCTTGCCAACTGCAGCACCCCGATAAGCGACATTTACGCCATAAAAGCGATCGAACTGATCGGCCGCAGTCTGGCCAAAGCCGTCAAAGACGGTTCCGACCGGGAAGCGCGCGCCGACGTGGCGCTGGCCAACACCCTGTCGGGCATGGTTGAGTCTACTTCCTGCTGTATTTCCGAACACAGCTTGGAACATGCGTTGTCTGCCTGGCATCCGAATTTGCCGCACGGTGCCGGGCTGATCATGATCAGCCGTGCTTATTATCAGGCTTTTGTCGACAAGCATGCCTGTGACGAGCGGATGGTGGCAATGGCCAAAGCGCTGGGCAGAAAAGACGCTGACAAGGCAGAGGATTTCGTTGCTGCGCTGGTTGAACTGCAGAAAGCCTGCGGCGTCGATGATTTGAAAATGTCCGACTACGGCATTGACGGCGGCAATCTGCGCCGCTATGCGCAAACCGCGCGCGAAACGATGGGCGGCCTGTTTGCGCTGGATCCAGCACCGCTTGACGAAAACGAATGCGTTGAAATTTTTCGTCGGTCGTACAAATAAAAGATTGACAGCCGGATAATCTGTCTTTAATCTGAGCTTATCATTAATTTATTTGAGGAAACGGAAAATATGTTTTTTGCCTTGGCTGAAAATAAATGTTTTGCCTGCCGCGCCGCAATGACGCTGGCAGCCGTTTCCTTTGCCGCCGTAACCGTTACCACTACCACCGTTATTCCGTTCCTGACCTTACGGAAAACGGCATAGTTTGTTACGGCTTTTATCAAACTTTCAACCGCCCGGTTTCGTAAGGAACCGGGCGGTTTCTTTTTTGTTTCTTTAATTTTTGAAAAAGGAGAACCGATATGAAAATCAGAGCAGCCGGTTTAAGCGATCTTCCGGCAATTATGGAAATCATCAACGAGGCCAGACGGAATTTGAAAGAACAGGGCATTAACCAGTGGCAGCGGAGTTATCCGAACGCCGGCGTCATCGAACGGGATATTGTTGACGGCAATTGTTATGTGGCGGAAGAAGAAGGGCAGGTGGCCGCCTCTTTTGCCGTTTCTTTTGACGGCGATGCCGATTATGACAAAATCTATAACGGCAGCTGGCGGCGGGAAGGGCGGTTTGCCGTCGTTCACCGGGTGGCGGTCGGCGCCGCTTGGCGGGGACGCGGACTGGCCTCGGCCGCTTTGCGGCATGCTGAAAAGCTGTCGCTTGCCCGCAACATAGACTATCTGAAAATCGACACCCACCGCGATAATCTGCCGATGCGCCGGGTGCTCGGCAAAAACAACTTTGCCTTCTGCGGACTGATTGATATTGCCGACGGTTCTTCGCGGATCGTGTTTGACAAGATATGTCGCGGTTAAAAAAAACGGTAAGGCGGTGGCAAAAACGGCTGCAAACCCAACAATCAGAGCATGATCAAAGGCGCAAGCCGGCGTTATCCAGACACTAAGGCTCGCTCCCCAGGCAACTCCGGGTTTTCCTGTCGGACAGCTGATAAAAAACCCCGGGAATTTCCCGGGGTTTTCGGCATCAAGACCGGATTATTTGCGGTTGATGGCAATTTTGCGTTTTTTGCCCTGTTCGTCGGAAGATTTGGGAACCGTAACGGTGAGCACGCCGTTTTCAAAATCGGCTTTGGCGTCGTCAAATTTCAGTTCCCAGGGCAGCGGAACCGTACGGCTGAAAGTGCCGTAGGAAATTTCCGAAAAATAACTTCCTTTGTGTTCTTCCCGGTGTTCCTGCTTTTTTTCGCCGGAAATTGTCAGATATCCGTCGGAAGACAGCTCCAGATCAATGTCTTCTTCCTTCATACCCGGCATTTCGGCGCGTACCGTTACTTCTTTTTCGTTTTCGCGGACTTCTGTTTTCGGTTCGTTCTTGGCAATAAAATTCTTTTCTTCCGGCAAATCGAACCAGTTGCCGAAAAAGCCGTTGAGCAGATCGTTAAAATCTTTGTTAAAGCCGCAGCGCAGCGGGGCATGATGACCGTGTTCCTTGCGGCTGACCAATGAATCAGACATTTTAAACCTCCTTGTTTGATCAATCATCCTTCTGTTAAAACAGGTAGGGTGGCCAAAAGGCAGAATCAAGAGCCACCGGAAAGTTTTTGCGTTTTTGTATCTAAAGCGGCTTTTTCAAAGCGCGGAGAGCGTTCAAAACAGCCAGCATGGTCACGCCGACATCGGCAAAAACAGCGCCCCACATGGTCATCATGCCGGCGGCGCCCAACCCGAGGAAAAGAGCTTTGACGCTAAGCGCGAAGACGATGTTCTGGCGGACGATGCCCATGGTTTTGCGGGCAATTTTAACTGCTTCCGCCACCTTTTGCGGGTCGTCGTTCATGATAACCGCGTCGGCGGCTTCGATGGCTGCGTCGGAACCCATAGTGCCCATGGCAATGCCGGCGTCGGCGCGGGTTAAAACCGGTGCGTCATTGATGCCGTCGCCGGCAAAGATGACGGAACCGCAGCTGTGGGCTTTAAGCAGTTCTTCCAGTTTTTCCACTTTTTCTCCCGGCAGCAGTCCGGCATAAAAACGGGCAATGCCGAGCTGTCCGGCGGCAGCCGCGGCGGCCGGTTCGTTGTCGCCGGTCAGCATGACGGTCCTTATTCCCAGTTTTCCGAGTTCGGCGACGGCGCCGGCGGCGGTTTCCTTAACCGTATCGGAAATAACCAGCGCGCCGAGATATTTTCCGTCTTCGGCAATATATGCGACCGTGCCGCCGTCAGCTTCTTTAATTCCGGAAATCTTAAATTTTTCCATCAGTTTGAGGTTGCCGGCAAGAATTTCTTTTCCGTCTTTTCTGATGCGAACGCCGCAGCCGGCAATTTCCTCCGCTTGTCCGCCGGGCAGGCCGGTTTCCTTTTCTCCCGCCGCTTTGCGGATTGACAGGGCAATCGGGTGGTTGGAGGCGCTTTCTGCCGCGGCGGCGGTTTTCAGCAGTCTGTCTTTGCCGATGCCCTCGGCCGGCAGAATGCGGCTGACTTCAAATACGCCGCGGGTAAGGGTGCCGGTCTTGTCAAAAACCGCCGTTTTGCAGTCTGCCAGCGTTTCCAGATAATTGCTGCCTTTGATCAGTATGCCGCTGCGGGAAGCGCCGCCGATGCCGGCAAAAAAGGTGAGCGGAACCGAAATAACCAGCGCGCAGGGACAGGAGATGACAAGAAATGTCAGCGCGCGCTGCAGCCATTCAGCAAACGCGGCGCCGGGAACTACAAGCGGCGGCAGCAAAGCCAGCAGCACCGCCGCGGCCACCACCGCCGGCGTGTAAAAGCGGGCAAAACGGGTAATGAACTTTTCCGTACGGGCTTTGCGCGCGTCCGCATGTTCTACCAGTTCAAGGATTTTGGCGGCGGTCGATTCGCCGAAGGGTTTGCTCACTTTTATTTTAAGCAGGCCGTTGGTGTTGATAAAACCGCTCAGCGCCTCGCTGCCGGGAACCAGCCGGCGCGGCAGGGATTCTCCGGTCAGGGCGGAAGTGTCAACCGTTGCCTCGCCGTCCGTAACCAAACCGTCAAGCGGGATCTTTTCGCCGCTTTTAACGATAATGACGTCACCGACGGCAATTTCTTCCGGCCGTCTTTTAACCGCCGCGCCGTTTTCTTCCCGGTAGGCATAGTCGGGCCGGATGTCCATCAGTTCGGCGATTGAGCGCTTGGAGCTTTCCACCGCCTTGTGCTGGAGATATTCGCCGCTTTGGAACAAAATCATCACCATTGCCGCTTCCGGATATTCGCCGAGAGCAACGGCGCCGAGAGTGGCGATTGTCATCAGGGCGTTTTCGTCCAGCCATTTTCCGCGGAGAATGTTTCTACCCGCCGCATAAGCGATATCCGCGCCGGCAACGAACCAGGCGGCAACAAAGAGAGCGGTGCCGGCAGCCGGCGGCAGCAGACCGCTGACGGCCGCGGCAAACAGCAGCGCGGCGGCACCGATTCGCAGCGGCAGACGGGCGTTGCTGTGTTCATGATGACAGCAGACGCATCCTTGTGCCTGATGATGACAGCAGTCGCATTTTTGTGTCTGATGATGACAGCAGTCCTGTTCCTGTGTCTGATGATGATGACAATGATGATGTTCCTTGCACATAAGCGTGTCTCCGTTTAAACAGTTGTTCAATCGTCTTTGTCTGTATAATAGTTGAACAATCGTTCAATTGTCAATAAAGAAAATGATAAAAACGCTTGTGTGCCGTCGGCGGTTCGATTATGGTAAAAGCAGAATTTAATCGCTTAAAAGGAGCGTCGCATGGAAAACACTCAGGCAGACTGCACTGCCCATTATCCCCGGACCGTGGCGGCAATCCGCGCCGAAATGCCGGAGGAAGAGCTGTTGTACGGTCTTTCCGACTTTTTTAAGGTTATGGGCGACCCGACCCGCATTAACATTTTGTGGGCGCTGGAAAAAGAGTCGCTGTGCGTAAGCGATCTGGCGGTGCTGCTTGACATGACCAAGTCGGCGGTTTCCCACCAGTTGAAGATTCTGCGCACTGCTAAACTGGTGCGGGCGGACAAAAGGGGCAAAAACGTCTACTATGCCTTAAACGACGACCATGTACGCGTCATTTGGGAAAAAGCGCTGGAGCATGTCCGCGAATAGCAGCTGTCAGTCCGTCTGGCGGCGGATCCATTCTATAATCAGATCAACCGTATATTTTTGTTCTTCCGGCGTTAACTCTCTGCCCGGGAAAATGCCGTGCCATTTGAACAGGCACCGGCGGCAGCAGGTGGCAGTGGCGTGCTGGGCGATGAATACCGGGTGTCCGTGCATCGGCGTCTGCCTACCGTCGTTGGCAATTTCCGCCGGTGCCAGCCGCTTGCCGACAAAGTCTTCGGCATGCCGGCGGACGGTATCGAGCCCTTTTTGCCGGATGTAGGAAATGTCCGCCGTCTTCAGCCGGAAGCGGCTGCGGAAAGGCGAACGGCCCAGACGGGAAAAAATATCTTCTGTCATGATGGTGCACCGATTCTTTTTTCTTTATTGTAAAACGGAGAAAAACGGCGGTAAAGGTTTTTTCGTCCGTTTGCGGAAAAGCTTGACAACGGACGGCAGCTATGGCAGTTTGAAGCCGCTGAAAGATTATTTTTACAATCGTTATGAAAACGGAAGAATTGAAAAAACAGTTGAAACACATGATGATTGTGGCAACTGAAGAACCGGACGAACATCGTCTTCGTTTTTTATTGACAGGCCTTTCCAAAGAAGCTTTGACCGAAGTGTCCGACCTGGTCAAACGTTCTTTCGAATTTGCCGACCGCGAGCGCTGCCGCTATTTTACCATGATCCGCGGCGCCAAACATTACCATAATTGTCTGGTCGTGTCGCGAATGCTCGAAAAACTGCCTGCTGGAAATTGATGTTTCCGGGGCGGAAAATGAAACAAAACCCCGTCTGTCGAACGGGGTTTTTGCAAATTCATATGCCGCCGGTTATTTTTTCGACGCTTGCGGCTGCAGCGTTTTCAGTTTGATCCTGCCGTGCGCGGACGTGCCGAAAAGACTGTGGTACAAGTCCCGGTATTCTTCGAATTCGAGGGAACAGCCGTCGGCCAGAATTTCCATCTCCATGCCGAAGGCGTCAACCGTAAAGGGCATGTCGATCATGCCGTTTTAAAGGTAAAAGGCTTTGCGCCGTTTGCGCTGTTCGGTATTTTCCGCTTTGACCAGCGTGCTTTCTATTTCGAGAAAAAAGCGTTGACCGGCATAACGTTCTTTCAGCATCCGGAAGACCTTTGAACCTACGCCGCCCTGTCTGTGGCGGGGTGAAATGGCAAAATAGTCAAGCAGAACCAGGTCGCGGTGCCGCGCGGTAATGGCCAGTCCCATGAAATCCTTGTGATTGTTTTCGGCGGCGAGGATCTCCATCGATCCTTCCCTGTTTTTTTCCAGAATTACGGAAAACGGTTTTTGTTCCTCAACCGGGAACGCTTCGTAATACAGCTTTTCAATCTGTGCCAGACGGGCGGCACAGGGTGTTTCTATCAGTCTCATTTTTACCTCCGCCGACATTATACCTTTTGCCGAGTTAAAATATCGTATAACAAAAAATCGGCCGAGTCGTTCTGAAAAGGAAAGGTCCGTTTGTTGCAACTCGTTAAATCGGACGCGCCGGCCGGAAATTTTCGATATAAGCGAAAACTTCTCCGTATTGGTGAAAATTTTTGCATTTGATGACCGGGATTTTTGCATTTTAAAAAAAACGGAAATTTCCGCATTGATTTCCCAGTTGCAGTTGTCATAATCACGGATCTTTTTCAGGCTTATTTTCCGATAGTGGTAAGTCTGAACCGGCAGTTCCCTGTCGATCTTTCTGTCGATAAGCTTTTTTGCTTTCAGAAAACGCACGGTAAAGCGCCATATCGCGACCGGCCGGCAGATTCTCATGTCTATGATTAGGTCCGGCCGCATTTATCAGCAGTTTGCCGTAACCATATCCGTGGCTTTGTCTTTTTCAGCGCTTAATGCTCTGACTCTATCTCCGGCATTGTGCAGCGTTTTGCTTAAACCGAATGACAAAATAACATTTACATTTTTCAAAATGTTTCAATTATGGTATCTTGAAATCATCCGCATAGTACAAAAAATCCGTTAAATATGCGGCCAGAAAACTGTTGTTTGCCATCGTTGTCCTGTCGGTTCTTGCGCTTTCCGCCGGTGGCATTCTTAAAATAATCCCTTCTTCTTTTATTCCGGATGAAGATCAGGGAATGCTTCTGCTGAATTTGCAGCTTCCCGAAGGAGCTTCTAAAGGACGCACCCAAAAACTTATTGACAAGGTTATTCCGATTGTCAGTCAGGAAAAAGGCGTCCGGTCAACATTGTTCGTTGCCGGCAGCAGCATGCTCAGCGGTGAAGGAGAAAACATCGGCTTAGGCGTTATCGTTTTGGAGGATTGGAGCAAACGCAAGGATGAAGATTTGTTTTCAACCAATATTATGGGAGTTTTGCAGGAAAAGCGGAATGCTTTTCCCGAAGCATTCGTTCAATTGTTTGAAATGCCGCCGGTTCCCGGACCGGGAACCGCTGCCGGCCTTAATTTTCAATTGCAGTCTCTTCAGGATGAAAATTATTTGAAACTTGATAAAACGACCGAAAACATTATTAAAGACTTGTTTCGGCTGCCGCAGATTATGTATGCCTACAGCGGTTTTACGGCTCAGACGCCCAATCTTTTCTTAGACATTAACAGAACTAAAACGGAAACGATGAAAGTGCCGTTGGCCAACATCTTTTCGACCATTGAAAATTATTTTGGTTCCGGCTATGTCAACGACGTCAATCTGGGAACACAGGTAAACCGCGTTATTATTCAGTCTGACTGGAAATACCGCAAAAATATAAACAGCCTCAATGAACTTCATATTCCCAATTCTGAAGGGCAAATGGTGCCTTTTAACCAGCTTGTGGAACTTAAAACGGTTTTGTCGCCCCGTACCATTACCTGTTTTAACCAATATTCGAGCGCTTCAGTCAACGCTTTGCCGAATTGGAACACGTCTTCGGGCGAAGCCATGAACGCCATTGAAAAAATGTTTGAAAAGCTGCCGGCAGGGTACGCTTTCGAATGGTCTGCACAAAGTTTTCAGGAAAAACAAACCCGAGGGCAGATGTCGTCATTGTTTACTTTGGCAGTCATATTCTCCTATCTGTTTCTTGTCGCGCAATATGAAAGCTGGGGTATTCCGGTTTCGGTGCTGTTGTCGACCATCGGAGCGGTTACCGGCGGCCTGGTCGGAATTTTAATCATGGGCATCCCTTTGAGTATTTACGCGCAACTGGGCATTATCCTTCTTATCGGGCTGGCCGCCAAGAATGCTATTTTAATTGTTGAGTTCTCCAAAGACGAGTATGAAAAGGGAAAATCATCGGTTATCGAAGCCGGATTAAAAGGATTAACCGAAAGGTATCGTGCCGTCCTGATGACCGCCGCCACCTTCATTTTGGGCGTGTTGCCCATGGTAATGGCGACGGGCGCCGGAGCAGCCAGCTGTCAGGCCGTGGGAATCCCTGTGTTTTCGGAATGCTGATCGGCACGCTGTCCGGCATGATTCTGATTCCTCTGTTTTATATTCTCGTGCAAACGGTCGTCAATCTCATGCAAAAAAATAATAAATAACGATGATGAGACAAATTGGGCATTTCGTGTTGAATAGCAGAAATTCAATTGGTCTCGACGCAGGCAAAAGCCCCGGAAATAACTCCGGGGCTTATTTTTTATTCTCTGAAATGTTTTCCTTTCTTTGCCAGACGTTTCTTTACCAATCTTTGCGGATTGTCAATATTTTTATAATTTTCTTTGAGATATTCAATAACCAAGTCTTCATTATCAGTAATAATCATGGTATTCAGGCCGGTAACCTGAAAATCTCCGACATAGACCACTTCTCCGGCTTTAGCTTCAAATGAGGCATAGACACTGTCAGTTTGCCGGATTTTATCATTTTCTTCTCTGTCCGGATCAATAGAGCGATACGTCAGGTTATTTTCCGGCGTGCTTGAGAATGTTACCAACGTATATCTGCCGGGTTTAATCTTGTATAAATTATAATCATATTTTATCCGGTCGCTGCCGTCTATGTAATAATGGTAAAACGGCAGCTCAACGACTTCATCGTTTTCCCAGCTGTCGTCAAAGTTTTTGCTTACGTGCAGCCATTCGTTCCGTCCGTAAAATCCGCCTACGACATAGGCATATTCTGAAGACGCGATATCTTTATTGGTAATATTTTTCTCGGCTTTAATTCCCTTTGAAGAAACAATCATTCTGAGATTTTGCCCAAAATCAGAAAAATCCTGACGGATTGAACCGCCTTTTTGCAAACCGCAACTACTTAAAACCATAACTATAGCCGCTGTCAAGATTATATTTTTCTTCATTTTTAAGTCCTTTTATCGTTAGTTAAAACTGAAATTAAACCCGGCATACAAGTAGACGGCCTCGTTTTCGTCAATCCATTTGGGCTTTTTCAGAACCGTAGCATAGCCGACCGATGCGTCAAAGAATTTATATTTAAGAGAAACCTTGCCGCCCGCACCGGATAAAATTTCCGATTTTATATCCTCATTATTGCTGTGAACATAGCCATAGTCAATAAACGGGCCGAAGTTTATGCCCTGCAAAATCTCATTATCGCTCTTGGCTAAAGTCCCGAGGTTAAAATCCAAATCATTGCGGAAGGCATAACCGCTGTCGCCTTGTACACCCTCGTTTCTAAAGCCGCGCACCGAATATTCGCCGCCGAGGTAGAATGCTTCCGTACCATACAGCTCGTCCTGACTGTACTGGCCGTCAAACGTAGCGGTATAAGTGGCGATGTTAAACAGGTTGAAGGATCCGTAAGCATAAAGCTTCCATGCTTCATACTGGGCTTCCTGCGTATAATTGTTATGATTGTCGTTTAAGGCGCCGAACCATTTTGTACCTTTATTATAGGTCGGATTAAAATACAAAACCCCATTGTCTAAATAAAATGTGGAGGAAAGGCCGAAATTAACAATCGCCAAATCACGGCTTGAAACTTCGTTTTGCATCTTCAGGTCAAGCACTCTGGTGTAGTTTTGGTTTCTTTTATAGGTCAATCCGCCGCTTGCCGAGATTTTGTACCTTTGTCCGCGAGCCAGCAGGCGGTCAAGGCTCAGGCTGTTGGTAACGCTGTTGCCGTAAGAATAAAAACGGTCGCCGTTGTAAAGCAGAAAACTTGTCCGGTAGTTAGACCACGAGAAATTGTTGTTCAAAGTCCAATAGCCAAAAGGGATGGAGGCGCCCACGGTCAGGTAGTTGGCATCGCGGTGATCATAGTCTTTTGACGGAGAGTTGGCATAACTCATATTGATTTGTTCATTTAGCCCCAGCAGATTGTCTTGAGCCGCCCGCATGCCGAAACGCGTTTCGCCGGTTGATTCCGAACCGGCATTGTCCGTAAAGAATGTCAGCCGGGTCGTTCCTTTCGGTTTGTTTTTCACTTCCAGCTTGCTGTATTCGTTTTTGTCATCGGGTTTGATGTCCATTGTCGCCGAGTTAGACGGCAGGCGGTTCAGCTGGTCGATTCCCTGTTCAATATCTCTCAGGTTCAAAACGCCGCCGATCATGAACGGAAAAGCCGTAAGAACCTGACCCAAGCCGAGGCCTTCCACTTTTGAGAGCTTCCCCTCGACGATTTTAATTTCCAAAATGCCGCGTTTCAGACGTTTTTGCGGCATCGTCATATAAGCGCGGGAAGTGATATAACCTTTTTCAATATAAAGATCCGTAATTTTGTTCAGCATCTGGTTGATCTGGGGCAGAGACATACAAGTGCCTTTGTATTGCTTGGTGATCCGCTTGATTGACCAATCGCTGATTTCGGAGTTTCCGGTAAACATGATTTTCCTGATGTTTACGCAGGACGTAACCAGATCCGGTTCTTCTTCCTCTGCCGGTTTGGGATTTTCTTCTCTGGTAGGGCGCTGCAAAGCCTTTTGCAGCTCCTGCCGCCGGAATTCCTCATTCAACAGCCGTTGCTGCTCTTGCTGGATGCGGTTCTGGTTTTGCAATACCGATGGCGGTACCTGTGCCTGCGCGGCTGTGGCAAAGGAAAATGCGGCGGCTATCGCCAAAATCAAAGTCTTTTTAGTCATATTCACTTCCCGGTTATATGGTTAGAGACAGAAACGTCTATTCCGTTTCGCTTTCCTGCTTAATCTGAACTCCTTCCCATTCATCCAAAACGTCTTTCAAATGTCCTTCCGGCGAGGTCCTTCCCAAAGGAATCAGACCGGCAACGACCACCGGACAGCCGATTGCGCGAAGATTATAATTGCTGACCAGTTTTCCGCTCTGGGCATCAAACAGTAAGATATCCACGTCCGCTTCGTCATAGTCATGCCATATCATTGTGTCGTCATTATAATATTTTGCGTTTCTGGAATAATTGCCGCAGATCATATATACCGGATCTATCCAAAAATTGGTTCTGGGAAATATCATATAATCATAGCCTTGCGCCTTAGCCGATTTTAACGCGTCTTTCTCGTTCTCAAACGAACTGGCCATGCTGACATTATAGCCGCGTACTTTTAAGAAGTTATATATCTGGTTGGAAACCGAACGTCCGCTTTCAAAAACTCTGTGATAATCTTCCCGATTCCAAGCTGATTGTTCTTGCCCGTCAGAGCCGATAGCAAGATAAAAACTTTTTGATTTGTCAATAACATGCTCTGTTGTCTTAATCGGTGTTACCGTTCGTTTGGGGATGCTCCATGTACAAGCCGGTAACAAAGTAATTAAAAATAAAAGAGCAAAAATCTTACGCATTTTTTAGTCCTTTCTCGTCATAAGTTAATTATTGTTAAATATATTAGCATCGACAAACCTTTAATACCAGTGATGTTTGCAAACGGTGGTTCATAGTTCTTTAACTCTTTATTCCTTCTTGATTAAGTAAGTTGATTCTAAATTTAATCGGAGGCAATTCTTTACCGTTTTTATAGATTCCAGATACTTGAATTATAGCATTATCCAATTTTGAACACAAAATAGGCAATTCATAACGAAATGCTCTATGTGGCCAGAAATAAGCACCATTACTATTTTTTTGCGGAGTAATGTTAAAAGTTGTATTTATTGCTTTCCCATCAACTGGTTTTAATGTGTAATTTTTTCCATGTGATATTAAGTTAAATTTACTATTGTAAAATGTATATTCTCCTGTAGAAAGAGTACCAAATGATAACGTAACATTATTATAACCTAAAGATTTTGTATTTTTTTCACACTGAGGTGAATTTAATGGAATTAAAGCCGTAGTTAAATTTATGCTGACTGTGGTTTGGTTATTTGCATTTTCTAGTTCATAATTAGGTGTTGCCCATACGTCTGCAGAACCCTTTACTGTTATTTTCCAATAATTACTGTCTGATACCACAGCAATTTTATGAGTAGTTTCTTTTCCAATCATACAACTTGCAAGAAATAAAAGACTAATGGCAACAAACATTCCGCTCAAAATTTGTTTTTGAGTTTTCTTGAGAGAGGGAGATGTCTGCTGTTGGTTGATCATATTTTCGTTCCTTATGTAAATAAATTTCATAATAATTACTGTTTTATATTAGTTTTAAATTGTATTGGAGGTAGCTCAACACCATTTTTGAAAAAACCTGAGATTTCCCAAACGGCTCCATCGATATCTGAACAAACAAGGGGAGATTTGAAATAAAAACTTCTATTCAAGCCATTGTTTATGCTTATTGTAGTTTTACTCACATTAATATTATTAGAATTAATTGGTTGTAGATTATATCTTTTTCCATTTTTAATCAGATATGTTTTTGCATTATTGAAAGAATAAAGATTCATTCTTTCATCTGCCAACATTGAAAAATTTAAATGAACAATATTATTATTTGTCTGTAATACAGTTTCTTTACATATAGCATCATTATTGTTTTTAATAATATTTGATAAACCAAAGGAAATAACCGTTCGAGACATGTCTTTTAAAGTATCTTGCGGTGTTATTGATACTTGAGCGTAATATCCTACATTTATTTTCCAATAATTTCCGAGAGATGTTACAGAAATTCTCTGAGAAGAATAAACACTACTACAACAAATCAATACAAAACTTATTACGGCAATAAACATCCCACTCAAAATTTGCTTTCGAGTTTCCTTTGGTGCCGGTGATGTTTGCAAACAGTAGTTCATAGTTTTCTAGCTCTTTATTCCTGCCTGGTTAAGTAAGTTAATTCTGAATTTAATCGGAGGCAGTTCTTTGCCGTTTTTATAAATACCTGAGATTTCTATAGAAACTCCATTTAACTGATCGCAAATTATTGGCAACTGGTAATAATAGAATGAAGGGGAATAGTAATGTTCATTTTTGTAATGGCCATTGCCATTAACATTATTAATACCATAATCAAGATATTGCCCTGTATAATTATCAATCAATTTTAAATGATAATTTCGTGATTCGGTTTTTAAATAAACACCGGCAGAGTTAAATTGGTAATTATTCTTTTTAGGTTCAGATAAAGAAGAAAAGGAAAGTAACATTTTATTACCAGCTTGTTTTTTTACAAATTCATGACATGTATTTCCCCATACATTTGTCAAAGCCGGAGCTAAATTAACTTTAACTACAGTACTCGTAAATTTGTTTATTGTATCCTTTTCAACGGCTATAATATTTGCAGCTTCATTAGTCGTAGTATTTATTCTCCAAAACGTATTATCTGATTGAATTGATAATAGTTCATTATTTGAAGCAATAGCACAATTAGCTATTAAAAATATAAAGAAAATCAGAGATATGTATTTTTTCATTATTTAGATTCCTTTTTTGTGTCATTCGATTCTTTTGACTTTTTTATTAAGGATGGAATTTTGCCATAAATTATTGAAAAATCCGTACCAAGGAAAGAAGGTATAATACTATTTCTTAAAACTTCAGTTTTAGTCTCATCATCTAAAGAGTCAATTCCACTAAGTTGCGGATCATGAACATCTGCACCACTATGCATACCAGGAACTGTCGCATCTAAAATACCCAATAAGGGATTTAAATCATAAGGAGAAGTTATTTTTTCCCATAGCGATAATTCCTCAGGTTTTCTATAACGTATAATTTCGTTGTTTTCATCACGTATTGCATAATCATTTAGAAAATCAGCTGATAATTCATTAGTTTCATGATTGTAAGTTTCTCTTCCAACGTGGGATTTACTCAATCCAAACGTAGGTAATAAAGAAAGTTCTTTATCAATAACATTACCTTCCTTGTCTATATTTTCCGATTTGAAATAATTATTAGCAGCATCTTTTCTTTCATCATAGTGTTCTGCATTTTTATTAAAGACATCATTCCACCATTCTGAGAAACTTCCGGTAATAATACGATTATCAACCGTAACCGTAGCATCCAAAGCACCGGTAACTTCATCTTTTGTAACCGTTTCTGTTTTATTAATGTCGCGGTTAATGTCTGATATATCGCTTCCGTCTGCCACTTCAATATTACCTTTGCCTATAGTCGCATGGGTTGTACTTTCGTTGACTGAACCTTTGTCGGTCACATGAACAGTTACTGAACCACTGGGTCTGCCGTCATTTTTGCCACTGTTATCCGGTCCTGTCGATACGCCAAACCCAAAGCCATTTTCAGAACTGTTATTATAGTTATGTATATCATTAGCTTCCAAAGAGCCAGCTTTAATATCCAGATTTCCTTTATCTTTACCGGTCAGATCGGTGTTGGCAATAACGGAACCATCCATTTTCAGTTTGCCGTCAACGTCAATATCAACCGATTCCGTGCCGATAATAGATGCTTGATTATCAACCCATTGGCGATCACTATTTGAGTGATTACTACTTAAGTGGGTGTTTTTGCTGTTGCTTCCGGCACCAACGCCAAAGCCATGAGACGTATCTTTGGCATAATCTGTATTTTGTTTAGAAGAGAGGCTCATATCTCCGCCAACATTAATATCCACGTCCTTGGCCAGAGCATTATAACCGTCTGCTTTCATATCATTACCGACATTGATGGTCAGTCTTCCTTCCGTTGCAATACTGGCAGAGTTGTTATAATGTTCTCCATCGACTCTGGATGAGGATTTTGATGTCGCAAAGTCGCCGTATATGCCGCCTTTGTTCGTTACGCCAGTTGACACGGAATTACTTGTAGTTTTGCTGCTGGAATTATAGGAATCTTTGCTTGCTTCAATATTCAAATTGTTTCCGACATTGTAGTCAATATTACCGCTCGTCGAAACAACCAACGAACCAATTTGATTCAAATCGTTACCTGCATTCAACTTAATATCTTTATCCGCAATAATTGCCGATTCTGTGTTTACAACTTGGCTGGAGCTTGATTTTGTTTCGGTAGTATCGTATTTCAGCCCGGCCTCGCCATAAAAACCTAGCGTAGGTGCAGTTGTTCCGGCTTTCATATTATTTACGATTTCATCACTCCAAGCTATGGCTTGTTCAGCGGAAATAGCCCCGGCTCCATAGGCATCAGCTAAAGTTTCAGCTGCGACAGCCATATTAGCAATAGCATCAGCTAAAGCACGATCACTGGCTTTTCCCTCAGCATGAAGACGTCTGATATTATCAAGCTCTTTAGAAGCTTTTTTCACATCTTCAGCTGCTTTTACTGCATTATCAACGTTATATACTGCGTCCACCGCAATATGTCCTACGCTTTGTTCATAGCGGATTTTGCTTTCGCTGTGTGTCTTTTTATCGTCTTCCGTACTCTGCGATGATGTAATATTAATATTTTTCTCTGCTGAAATAGTAACATTATTGTCTGAAATAATGTTAGAGCCTTTGAGGTTAACATTTTCTGTCGCTGCCACATTAACATCGCCGCCGGCCTTGATATTAGAAGAAACGGCATTTTTCTGGACATTATCCCAAGTATCTTTACTCTTTTCACCTAGGTCCATACCGACGCCGAGTTTGCCTCTGTTGTAGTCAATACCGTTTGCATATATTGAATAGCCGCCGGTTGCCACAGCCAATCCGATGTTTTTCACTCCGTCCATCATATTCGTCTTTTCATGGACTTCGCGGTGCTTGGTGGTTTCTTCGCCGCTCAAGATGTTGACGGAACCTTGCTCTCCAGATTTTTCAACCTTGCCATCGGCTCCGGCCTTATATCCGGCCAGAATGTTCACGTCTTTTCCTGCTTCCACGTCAGAGGCAACAATCGTCGTGTCTTTACCGGAAACAACCGTCAGCCCCTCAGTGGTCTTAATATTTGAGCCGCGCAGCCGTTTTTCCTCATGTTCAACTTCGTCCAGCGATTTCTTCAATCCGCCCCAGGACGATTTTTTCGTTTTGGAGTATGAGTAGCTGCTGTCTTCAGCGGCGACTGCAGTAATGTCTCCGCCTGCAACAATCTGCGCGTCGGCTCCGGCTTCCACTTTTGAGCCTTTGGAGAATATGTCTTTAACCGATTCGATGATTGCATTGCCGCCGGCAATAATCGCCGAACCCACGTTTTTAATGCTGTCTTTGACCGTTGTCGTCGTTTTTTTGCTCAGGAAGCCTGATTTTGTCTGGCTGCGTTCTTCTCGGTTGTGCAATTCTACCGTATCAAGAACGATATTGTCAGCCTTGAGGGCAACGTCTCCCTCTTTGCTCTCCAGTTTTGCGCCTTTGCTGGCGTAAGTGCCGCTTGCGTCAATCTGCAAGCCTTTGTCGCCGGAGATAACGGCTTCCTGACCGGTTTTCTCAATCAGGGTATAGTTCTTGCCGTCGCGCATTTCTTCAGTATATTTCTTGGTTTCGTTGATGACGTCATTAGCCTTTATGGTCGTAATCTCGCCGCCCATCGTTGCGCTGCGGTTAGTCAGGGTTTCCGTGTCAATATCGGTCTTGCCGCCGATAATCCGGGCGGTTTTGCCGCGGTTGCTCTCGTTTAAGAGGTCTTTTGCTTTCAGCACCAGCTCGTTTTTGGCATACAGATCGCCGCTGTTACTGATGTTGTCGGCATTGATGGACACGTTGTTGCCGGTCATTTTCGCACCGTAGCCGCCAATCTTTATCTTTTCAAGCGTCGCTTCGCACAGGTACAGTTCCGGAACCAGAACTTTCTCGCCGTTAACTTCTTTTTCCACATACCAGATGATGTCGCTGTCGAGCTGCTTAATCTGTTCCGGGGTCAGGGCAATGCCGATTTTCAAATCCAGACGCTCATATTCTTTGGCAGCATTGTTGTACAATGCTTTCATCTGGTCAAGGTCATTGGATATCTCGCCGTTGTTCAGATAGTGCCCGTAAGTCGCTTTGCGAATGGCATCCATAATCAGCCGGGTTTCATAAGCCGGATCGCCCAGCATTTTACGGGTGTTGTATTCGTTGGAAAATGGCGTAATCCGGTCAAAGAAATAATCCGAACCGATGAAAGGCGTGTTGTTCATAAAATCCACGTTGGCCGTAATCATGTACTTCGGATCGCCGTCGGTTACGGCGAACATTCCGTTGTCGCCGCGCGGCACCGTCAAATCCACTTCAACCTTGCCCGACTGCAGGTCAGGAACCTCATCTCGTCCAAAACGGAAAGAACCGGTTGCCTTTTCAACCTGATCGTTGACGACGTTTCCGCCTGTGGCGTTAATAACCAGATTGCTTCCGGCGGTTACTAAGGAAGCTTCGTTGGAATAAATGCGTTCCTGATAAGTTTCCGTAGCCCAATAGGTTTTGTGGCGGGTGCGCATGCGTTTTTTATATTTCCGCCGCATCTGTTTCTGAATGTTCAGCGTCACTACCTCGCTGTAAGTCTGATTTTTCAGCTGTTCCGTATTGATTGTCGCATTATTTTTGGCCGACAGGGTAGAGCTTTGGTTCAAAATGTCACGGCTGTTGATGTTCAGGTCATGCCCGGCCAAAATGCTCGCTTCTTCCGCATCCAGAAAGACTTCCGATATTTTATACCGTCCAAGCTCCAGCCAGCCTGCATTATAAGGGGCTTCAGTACGAATTTGGTCATAATAAGTGCTGTAACCGGCCTCTCCGGTATTGTGATTGTACCCCATGTTATAAATTTTATCGGATTTAATGTCGATATCGTTAAAACTTTCAATCCGGCCGCCGAGATTGACCAAGGCGTTAAATTGATCCTCGCTGGCCGTATAGGGTGTGCTGGTAACTTGTTCATTAATAGTGTCTGAGGTCTTTTGTTCAGTATTTCCGCCAGCTTCGACATGATCTTCGTTACTTCCGGCCTCATCCCAGACAGTGTAGGCAACTTCGTTGCCGTCCGCATCCAGAATTGTCAGCTTGTCAATATCCTCAAAGCTGATGGTCGGTTCGCCGTCCGGATCTTCCGACGGCGTGACAGTCCTTTTTCCTATATATATTGTGTAGCCGTCAAGAGTATAAGAATCTCCGAGCT
The DNA here is from genome assembly GCA_902489795.1 of uncultured Azospirillum sp. Classification (GTDB taxonomy): domain Bacteria; phylum Pseudomonadota; class Alphaproteobacteria; order RF32; family CAG-239; genus JAFUYI01. Next base: position 19,286 of record CABUBU010000006.1, on the reverse strand, counting down.
CCGTCAGGGTAATGTTCAGTCCGCCGTCGGCTTCGTCAAATTCTCCGGTCTTGATTTCCTGATCGTTTTGCGCTTCCGAAGTTGACGTGTGCTTGTTCTCAATATTTGGATTGTCATAGACTTTTTCCGGGTCGACGTCGCCGATTTTGGCATTTTTGCCCTTCAGTTCAATATCATTGCCCGCAAATATCTCCGCCAGATAGTTAACAATGTCTTTTCCTGCTTCGATAACAATATCTGCGCCGGCCAGCAAACCGGAATCTCTGTGGTTGATGTAGTCGTTTTGGGTAGAAATATTAATATTTCCGTTGGCGGCAATCTGTCCCAGATTGTGAATATTGTCGGCCGACAGGTTGGCGTCCGTTCCTGCCGCTATTTTGCTGTTGTTGGTAATATCGCCGCTGGTTTCAACCGTCAAAACTTCATCCGTGGCAATCTGGGCGTTATTTGTTAATGTTGCCGCTTTCAAATTCAGATTTTTGGCCGAAACGGATTCGCCGTTGATTTCCATTGCATTTCCGGCTTCAAGCGAACCGGTATTTTGAGCCAAAATCGTCGCGTTGTTCGTCAGGTTGCTTCCCGCCGTTGCCGTCAGATCGTTGTCAGCTACGATTTGAGCGTCATTGACGATGTTGTTTGTTGCATTCAGGGTCAAGTCGGCAGCGTTGACGAACGCGCTCGTTACGTTAATGTCATTTCCTGCCGTCAAATTGGCTGTAGACAAAGCGGCAACCTGCATTCCCGAATTAATGTCCTTGCCCGCACTGATATCCAGTGTATCGGATAAAACAAAATCGCCACTCAGGGCGATATTGTTTTTAGCAGTCAGACTGATATTGTTTTCGGCATAAACAGTTCCCTGCGAGGAGAGGTCATTTTCAGCTGTCGCCGAAATATTGTTTTGGGCATACGAGGTTCCGTTTAAGGCAATGTCTTTTCCGGCCGTAATGCTCAAATCATTTTCAGCATGAGCCGTGCCGCCGCTCTTATGTTCAACGGAACCGGCGGCCGAGGCGGTTTTAATGTTGTTTTTCGCCGCAATATTTTTGAACGCGATGTCGCCGTCTGCGGTAATCTCCAGATTGTCCATATCCGCAACCAAGTTGCCGTCAAGATTAATGCCCATACCGCTTTGCGTGGCTTGTACGCTGATTCTCCCTGCATACATGCCGCCGAGCGCCGAACTGTCTATGGCTACGGTTACCTGAGGCGGAGTGTCGCTGCCGTCATCTCCCGGAGCGGGGGAAGTGCTTTGCGCTTTAGACGTTACTTTCTGTGTATTGTAGTCGTACTTGTCATTACCGCTCAGAACTTTAAGTTCCTGATCATCGTCAACATAAATGTTTCCGGCAATCTTGACCGTGTTGGCAACCAGTTCCGCCGGGCTGTCCGGAATATGCAGTCCAAAAGCCTGCTCGCCTTTGCCTTCAACTTTCAGGATGCCGACCGGAGAAATATTAAAGTCCTGAACCTTCCCGTCTACCACATTGGGTTTGCCGGTAACCATCGTTAAGCGGGAGAGGTTAATAAAACCGGCACCGGCGGCGGTAATACCGTTCGGGTTGGCAATAACCAGCGCCGCTTTCTGTCCGAAAATCTCGGTATAGCCTTCCAGCGCCGTCGTAGAGTTAGAGGTCACTTCGTTCAAAATAACTCTTGCCGCATCGCCGGTGCCAAAGTTGGGGTTAAAGGCAACCGTACCGCCAAGCGTACTTTCAGCCTGCGGTATTCCGACTTTATAAGCATGGTTGTTAATGATAAGGTTCTTGTCAGATACGTTATATTCCAAAAACTTGTTATGCGAAACGCCGCCCGTTGTCGGTTTGACAATGTTTAAGACATCCGTACCGTTGGAGGACTGCACAATATTCGGCGCACCGGCTCCGCCATGAGCCGCCTGATCAATCACAATATTATTATTTTGGGCAAAAACAAGGGAAGAGAAAGAAACAGAAGAAAGTAATAAATACGAAAAAAACCGCGCTTGGCGTTTTGATAAAAAGTTCTTCATAACGCACCTGCCTAAAAGGTTAATATTTTATTAAAAAAGTTTATAATGAAAATCTAAAATTACAAGCGAAAATTGATATGGAGACATAAAAAAACGGTTTTTTTTATACGATTTTATGATGTTTTTCAAAATATTAGGAATAAATATGCTCTTTTTTCATGAAATATTCCGCAAAGACTGTTTTGTCTTTTAGAAAAGGACTCGATTCTATTAATATGGGTATTTCTCTGTAAAATACTCTTTATTTGAAAAACTCCCCTCCCCCGGGGAGGGGGCTTCCGCAATGCGTTGGTTTGCAAGAATTTCAATTTTGATTGAAAATCTTAGGAAAAAAGGAGTTTTTTTAAGCGAATTTGAGAAACACGGTATTCTTAAAATTTATTTTAACAACCATCTGGTGATTTGTATTTCTGTCGGGATACCCCCTTCATGAACAATAACATCATCAATAATAACAGCAGGTGTTTTCATAATATTATAACATACAACGGTATTTAAGTCTTTCTGCCAAGTAAGATCAACGGAAACATTATTCTTTTGGGCAGCAGCTCTGATTAATTTTTCCGTCTTTCCGCAACAACAAGAACAAGTACCGAGTACTAAAATTTTTTTCATGGTATTCTCCTTCACAGATTATTCAGCAAAAAGCCTGTTATAATAAAAGATATTGTTAACCAAAGTATAAAAACGGCCAGTAATTTAAAATCAAAGATTTTTTTAAGTAAAATGATTTCGGGCAGAGAAAGAGCCGTTGCACTCATTAACAGCGTCATGCAAGTTCCCATAGAAATATTTTTTTCCAAAAGCGCTTCTATAAAAGGCATCAAAGCACCGTGATTGGCATAGAAAGGAATTCCAACAATCGTAGCTAGCGGAACTTCCCACCATCTTCTCCCTTGAAGATAATAGGAGATAAAATCCTCAGGCATAAAATATCGGAAGCTCAGTCCAGCTAAAACGCTTATGATGATGTAAATGCCGATATTTTTTAGGGTTTGCAGAGCATTAAAGTGTGCAGAATATAAGCAAGAATAAAAAGATTGTGGTTTACGAGAAGTATTTCGGGCTATTTTAGTCTGCTTGGGGAACTTGAAAATAATATGGCGCTCAAGTCTAAAATGATCGCACAGCCATCCGCCGAGTATGGAAATAATGCTTCCCGAAAGGAGGTATAACATTGTCAGATATATCCCGTGTTTTGGGAGAGCTATAAGTATAGCCAAAGCAATTTCGCTTATTAATGGTGAACTGATTAAAAAAGCCATAGAAATCCCAAGCGGAATTCCGGCAGCCAGAAAACCGATAAAAACAGGAATGGATGAACAGGAACAAAACGGAGTAAGTGTGCCCATGCCGACAGCAGCCAAATAGCTCAGCCACGGATTTTTTTCTTTAACAAAATTATGAATTTTTTCAGGGGCAAATTTATCTTGTAGCAAACTGACGCAAAACGTGGCGATATAGATTAAAAAGGATATTTTTAATACATCAGATATAAATTCTTCAACAAATTGCATTTTATCATCTCCTTATCGGACAAGTCAGAGATGACCGCGGATAATTAAGTTCAGACCATTTTATAAAGCCGCCGGATAGAGAAAAGCCGTAATATCCCTTGTCTTGTAATATTTTTGCATAAAAATAAGACAATTCGCCGTATTCACAAATTAAGATAAGTTTCTTGTCCTGCCATTGTTCGGATAATGCATCAACATGGCTGATAAACCGATTTTCGCTAATGTTAATGCTTTCCGGAATATGTCCGCAGGAAAAGCTTTTTTCTGAACGCAGGTCTATCAGAATATAACTTTCATTTACCGACAATGATTTGCCTTCTGCCATTATTTTCCATAATATTCCCGGCGTACACATAAAGAATTTTTTCATAACTGTTGCCGCTGACACAATAATCTGTTGCTTGCAGGTTTGACGAAAATTAATATGATTTAACAACTTTTTTTCATGAAATATTTTAGGGAAAAAACTGCGGGGAAGATAACTTTGGTTTACACCTGTGCAATGAACCGTATTTTTGATGTAGATTGCACATAAAATCATCTGTGAAAGTACGGTATACTTCATTTGCATACCCTCGCTTTGATAACATACACGTCATTCTTGCTGATTTGGTGAATTTGCGGAATGTTGCGTATCGGAATTTGTTTAATATATCCGCTGTCAAGGAGCTTGATTGAACTCTTAACCTTGTCAACTGTCGTCCAATGCGAGTATTTTACCGCCAAAGGAGCTAAAATTGTTTTTCACAAGGAGAACTTGACTTTTGCCGTCGACAGACAAGACCCTTATCAAAAAATGATGATGACGATGTTAGGAGCTGTCGCAGAGCTTGAACGCAATTTAATATTGGAACGTCAACGAGAGGGAATAGCCCTTGCCAAACTGCACGGCAAATATAAAGGCGGCCAGCCTAAACTAAATTCTCTAACTCAAGCTGACGAACACTTCTCTATAGCTCTGGGAACGGTGTTGTCGTTGGGGAGCAATGCTTATGATATTTTCTCGAGTTCGCAAGTTGAAACAAAAAGGGCTATTTTAAATATTGTACTTGCGAACTTTAAATTAGACGGTCAGAAATTTTCATATGACCTTAGAAAACCGTTCGATTGGGTGCAGTCTTTAAACAAAAAAACACCCTCCAAAAAGGAAGGTGTTGCAATTGGTGAGCCCGACGGGATTCGAACCCATGACCCTTTGATTAAAAGTCAAATGCTCTACCAGCTGAGCTACGGGCCCGCTCACTTAACGAAGCAAGGTATAATGGATAAAAAAAGGTTAGTCAATAAAAAAATCCAAAAAAATTAAAAAATATAAAAAATAGTTTATTTGTTAAGAATTGTATGTTATTATCGGCTTCAAATTTGATTATTAAACCTCGTTTTTAAGGATATTGGGAGATGTCAGATACAAAGAATTCACAGCAGGCCGGGCGTTATGATATGCTGCAGAATGCTGCCGGGGAGATACTCATAATCATTGAATACCGCGAAGGCGGTCCCGAAAATCCGCGTCTGGTTTATGACGGCGGCGAACAGGCGTTGCTTTACCGCAGCCGTGAAAGCGCTTTTATGCTGAATTCCATTGCCAAGGAAGCACGTATGCCCTTAAAGTCGGTTAACGAGGTGCTGATGGTGGAGATTGAAAACGACGACGTTGCCCGCGAATACAAGGTGCCGGTGCGCGTCGTCAGAAATTTGCAGGCGCTGGCCTGACGATAAAACTTTTTTCAGGTGGTGATAAGGGCTTTAAAAGCCCTTATTTCTTGTTATTATTCAGATAATAACGGTTGAAGCGGAAGATTTGATGCTGGTTGAATTACTCATTTTGATTTTAGGCGCCGGGCTGATTTCCGAGCTGGTTCCCAAAAACAGGCTGCCGGTGTTGTGGTCGTTGTTCTCGGCAGCAGCGGTTTCTTATTTTGTTTACCGTTTGTCGCTGCTTGGGAATGCGCCCGATTTGTATCTGAACTGTCCCTGGCTGAAAATACCCAATCTGGCGGTTAATCTCGAAATCGTCGTCAACGCCGGCAACATTTATCTGGTGTTTGCCTTGTCGATATTGGCTTTGCTGGTGTTGTTGCAAAATACTTTCGGTGCCGAAAACGCCAAAAATTCCCTGAACGGGCTGGTGCTTCTAAACCTGTTGTCGTCTTTGATGCTGGTGTTTGCCGGTAACTATGTCCAGATGCTGGTAGCGGTCGGCGTTTGCGACGTCCTGGTGTTCAGTGCTGTCAACAATATCGAGGCCAAAAAGAAATATATTTATGCCAATTTCCTGGCCGATATCGGCCTGGTCAGCATTTTTGCCGTCATCCTCGGCCAGGGAGGCGGTTTGGAACTGGACAAGCTGCCGGATTATGCCCGATTCGGACATCATAAGGATTTTGTCGCGATTCTGCTTTTGCTTTGCATCTTTGCCAAAACCGGACTGTTTCTGTTTCATGGGGCTTATACCGAAATGCGCACGCTCGGTTTCAACCGTTTGAACTATGTTTTGTTTACGGCAACGCCGCTGACCGGTTATCTGCTGCTTTTAAAAACGGAGTCTTTGCTGCAAATTTCTCCTTTTTCCTATCCGCTACTCAAAATTTTTGCCCTTTCTTCCGTTTTGTGGGGCGTTTGGGGCGCTCTGGCAATTGATAATCTCAAACAAAAGGCGGTTTATTTTGCCCTCATGTTCTGGGGACTGGTTTATGCTTTTGCCGCTTTCGGCAGCCGGCTCGACAGTTTGCAGTTCGCTTCGCTTCTGACCGCGGCGTTTTTGTTCGGGCAGGTTCTGATGCTAATTTGCGCCGCGGCTTCCAACGAAACTCAGGTTTCGGAAACCGGCGGCTTTTTGAAAAGCCTTAAATTTACCTTTTTGTTGGCGCTTCTGGTGCTGGCGGCCTTTTTTTCGGTCTTGTTCAAAACAGCGGAAGGCAGCCCGTGGCTGGCCGGGGGCTATGCGTTATTGTTTGCGGCGTCAAGCGCGCATGTGCTGTCGCAGCTTCTGCTGGGAGAGAGCCGGGCGGACGAACGGGTGCAGGCAATGCTGAAAAATCCGCCGCCGCCGTCCTGGCTGCCGGTGGCTGCTGCCGCTGCCGTTTTATGCTGGTCTTTCCGTCTTTCCCCGTTATGGCTGCCGCCGCTTTTGGCAGTCTGGCTGGGATTGTTTTTCCTGCGTCCTTTGCGCCGACTGGACGCTTTGTACAATAACGACCTTTTGCAGGAGGCCGATTATGTGGGGACGGCATATGAATTGCTGATTATCACGCCGGTCAAAGTGATTGGGCGGCTGCTGTGGCTGACGGTGGATTTTGTATTTATCGAACGTACAATTATCAGTTCGGTGCAGAATGCGCTCGGTTTTATGATTTTTCTTTTTCGCCGCATTCATTCGGGAACGGTTACGGGCATGCTGCTGTTCATGCTGCTCGGTTTTGCCGTTATCGGAATTGTTTGGTTGTACGGAGGCTGACAAATGGAAAACATTGCTTCTTTGGTCAATGCGATTGTAGTGGTGCCGCTGCTCGGGATGCTGTTTGCCGCGCTTTCCCGCGAAGGCGGCCGCGGCAGGGTCAGCAACGTTTTGAGCGTGGGCATTTTTACCGTGCTTTCCAATCTGGTGGTCTTGTGGCGGACGGCTTTGCAGATGGATGTCGGCAAAGACGGCTGGAAAACGGTCGAGAGTTTTGCCTGGACGCAAAATCCGAAAATTGAACTGGTGTTTGGCATCGACGTCTTCTCCCTGATGCTGATTGCCGCCGTTCACCTGGCGGTTCTGCTGGGGATGGTGGGCATTCGTCACAATACCTACCGGCAGAAGGCGCTGATCGTTTTTGCCCTGATGTTTTTGAGCATGATCAGCGGCTATTTTCTGGCTTCCGACCTTTTTTCCTTTTACATTTTTTTCGAAGCACTGCTGCTGCCGCTGTTCATGATGGTCGGCATTTTCGGCGACGTTCGCAAACAGCAGGTTTTGTACCGCTTTTTTCTTTATAACCTTCTCGGCGCGGTTTTTCTGTTTGTTGCCCTGGTGGTGCTTTACAATCATGAAAACGTCGGCATTCTAGAAGTGAGCCGGATCGTTTTGTCGGAACATGGGGAAGTGCTGGTTTGGGGCTCGATTTTCATTGCCTTTCTGTCGCGGATCCCGGTATGGCCTTTTCATTATTGGATTTCCTCGGTCAACGTCAACATTTCCAACCCGCTGGTTTTCATTGTTGCCAACATTGTTCCCTTAAGCGGCGTTTACGGACTGATCCGCTTTTTCCCGGTCAATGCGCCGGCGGCTTTGGATCCCTACCTGCTGGTTTTGGAAATCATCAGCATCGTCACCATGCTGATGATCGCCTTTATCGGCTTTACCAAACGCGATATTCAGTATAAGATTTTTGCCTATATGACGGTCTACTACATTTTGTATCTGCTGGGGGCGCTGCTGCCGACCGACGCGCTTTTGATGAATATCGGCTTTTCCATGTTTTCTTACCTGATTATTGTGGCCGCGCTGGAAGTGATGGTGGCTCACGTTGACGCCATCCGGCAGGAAAACGAACTCGGCGATTGCGGCATTTTGTGCAATATCCGCCGCACTTCGCTGGTTTTTTCCTTTCTTATTCTGGCGGCGATCGGGATGCCGCTGTCGTCGATGTTCTTAAATAATATGGTGATTTTCGCCGGTCTGTTGAAATTTAACATTCAGATGGCTGTCTGCATCCTGCTGGCGGTGGTGCTGGCTTCCGTCAGTCTGCTGCAGCAGCTGTTTTATCTGAAATATCCGCCGGAAAGTCAGGCGCCGCTGCCGGCGTCTTCCGGCGAATGCTGCATCGAAGACATTTCGCTCAGGGTCTTTGCCGTCATGCTGCTGACGGCGGCGGTGCTGGTTTTGTCGTTTGTCAATCCTTTGTGGTTTGTCGGTTAGGAGAAAAAAATGCTGGTCAATTATGTTGCGTTGCTGCCGGAAGCCGTGTTGACGGCCGGTGTTTTGCTGACGGTGCTGGTTCGTTTCCTTCGTTCCGCCAACACGGCCAAAACTTTTCTGACGCTGGCCAAATGGACGATTCTGCCGGCAATGATGCTGACCGCGGTCTTTTATGACAGAAACGTCGGCGGCTTTTGGGTTAATAACGACTATACGACTTTGTTTAAAATCGTCATTTTTCTGTTTGCGCTCGGTTGGGGAAGCCTTTCGCTCAGGCGTTTTCAAAACCGGGAAAACGACAGTTTTGCCTTTTATTCGATGCTGTTGCTTGAGCTGCTCGGTTTTTCGCTGATGCTTTCTGCGCGTTCGCTGGAACTGTTTGCGGCGGCGGCTGTTTGCTGCCAGCTGCTGAACTGCCTGTTGCTGCGGATCGGTGCCGACGAGGAATGTCTGCCGCGGCTGCACCGTCATTTGGCGGTAACGATGTTTTTCTGCCTGCTGCTGGCGGCCGGTGTTCTGGTCTTGCGGCGCTATGGCGGCAGCGGATATGAAGAACTCGGAAAATTTCTGACGGTGCAGACGGAAACTCTGTGGCAGCTCCGGCTGGCGTTTGTGATGATTATGGTCTTTTTCCTGTTTGCCTTAGGCGTGGCGCCGTTTCATTTTTGGTTTGCCGACGCGGTTTCGGGCGCGGTTTTGCCGGTGGCCGGATATCTGACGATTGTTCCGGTACTGGCTTATTTTCCCGCCTTCGTCAACCTGATCGTCAATGTGCTGGCGCCGCTTTACGCCTGGTTTGTGCCGGTGATGCTTATTTTCGGCGTGCTTTCTGTTTTTATCGGCGCGGTCGGCGCCAACAGCGAGGACAACCTGCGCCGCATTTTTGCCTATGCCGGGCTTTATTATGTCGGCGTTTTGCTGGTGTCTGCCGCCGACATGCACGGACAGAGCCTGCTCGGCGCCTTTATCTACCTGTTGGTTTACGTACTGGCCTTTTTCGGCGTTTATACGGTTTTTGCCGGTTGCCGCAGCAAGGGGGAGTATTTGCGTTGCTTGAGCGAAATCCGCGGACTTTCAACCCAGCGGCCGTTTTTGGCGGCGGCTTTTCTGATATTGATGATTTCGCTGATCGGCACGCCGCCGCTGCTCGGTTTTCTGGGCAAGCTTTCGGTCATCAACGCGCTGGTGGCCGGCGGCAGCTACGGCCTGATGGCGGTGGTGGCCTTTTCGATGCTGATTTTGGTGTACGCCTATCTCAAAATCATAACCGTCATCTATTTTGAGCCGCGCAATATTAGCTTTGACAGGGTGGACAAAGGCGTATATACATATATTGCGGTCAATCTGTTTTTGATTGCGGTCACCGTGATAAATCCGAAATATCTGATGCACGATGTGGAAATGATGCTGGCGGCGATTTTGTGAACGGAAGAACGGGAATGTGGCGTTGTTTTGAATATGAGGAACTGACAAGCACCAATGACGAGGCTTTGTCGCTGGCGGCAACCGCCGGCGGAGAAAAACTGGCGGTGACAGCGGAACGGCAGACGGGAGGCCGCGGCCGCCGCGGCCGCGGCTGGGTCAGTCTGGAAGGCAATCTGTTCATGTCGCTGGCGCTGCCCTTCGCCGCGGAAAAAAGCGCGGCGCTGGTGTTGATTTCGTCGCTGTCGCTGCTGGAGGCGGTAAAAGAGTTTGATCAAAATGCCGGGGTGAAACTGAAATGGCCGAACGACGTGTTGTTGAACGGCGGCAAAATATCTGGTATTTTGCTTGAAAAAGGCGCCGGTGGGTATATGATTGTCGGCATCGGGGTCAATCTGAGGGCGTCGCCGGCGGGAGAAACCGTGTATCCGGTGACTGATTTGGCGGCGGCGGGGATAAAAACCGACTGCCGGACTTTTAAGGAAGTTTATTTGCGTCGCTTTGATGCGCTGACGGACTTGTGGGAGCAAAAAGGAATGCCGGCGCTGACCGAAAAATGGCTGCGGCATGCCAGAGGCGTGGGGGAGCCGGTTGTGGTGCGGTTGCCGAAAACGACCAAAACCGGAATCTTCGCCGGCATGAACGAAGAAGGAATGCTGATTTTGCAAACGCCGTCCGGCCGGGAAGTCATCGGGGCCGGAGACGTGTTTTTTGATGATGAAAGTAAGAGAGAAGAATGATTAACAAATTTGAAAAAGACGGATTGTATTTTATTGCCCTGGGCGGCGCCGACGAAATCGGCATGAATATGTATGTGTACGCTTGCAACGGAAAGTTTATTATGGTTGACGCCGGCTACGGTTTCTTAAACGACAACTATCCGGGGATTGATCTTTGTTTTGCCGACGCCGGTTTTTTTGCCAACTATGCCGAAGATTTCGAGGGCATTTTCATCACCCATGCCCACGAGGACCATTTCGGCGCCATCGCCCAGGTATGGCCGCTGTTGAAATGCCCGGTTTACGCCAGCGAATTTACTCTCGGGCTGATCAAAAACCGGTTGCGCGAGTATAAGTTGGAAGGGCAGGTGCCGCTCAACCCGGTGGTCGGGCATCAGACGGTAAAGCTGCAAAATTTTGCGGTCGAGTTCGTGCCGGTTGTCCATTCGGTGCCGGAAACTGCGGCGCTGGTGATCAAAACCGCGGACAAAACGGTGGTGCATGCCACCGACTGGCGTTTTGACGACAGTGCGATCGAAATCCTGCAAACCGATTATGCCGGACTGCAAAGCGCCGGCGACCGCGGCGTTGATATGTTTGTCTGCGATTCGACCAACATTGAAGTTGACGAAAAGCTGCCGAGCGAATATGAAGTGCGCGAATGCCTGATGAAGCTGATTCCGACGCTTTCGCAAACGGTGGTGGCCACCTGTTTCGCCTCCAACCTGACGCGGCTCGAAAGCCTGATCATGGCCGCCGATGCCGCCGGCCGCACGCCGGTGCTGGTCGGCCGCAGCCTGCTTTATAACGTGAAAGTGGCCAAAGAGATCGGTTATTTCAAAAATACGCCGAAATGTTACGACATCAAAGAGGCGGAAAACATTCCTTCCGACAATGCGCTTTACATCTGCACCGGTTCGCAGGCCAACTACCGTTCGGCGCTTACCTCAATTGTCAACAATCAGAGCAAATATGTCAAATTGGGCAAAGGCGACACGGTTATTTTTTCTTCCAAGATCATTCCAGGCAACGAAGAAAAAATTAACGAAATGCAGGAAAAGCTGATTGCTCAGGGAGTTAATGTAATTACCGACAGAGACGCGCTGGTTCATACTTCCGGCCATTGCAGCAAAGAGGAAATCCGGCGCATGTACGAGCTGCTTCGGCCGCGCCTGGTGCTGCCGGTTCACGGCGACAAAAAATTTATCCGCGAGCATAAGCGCTTTGCCGCCGAATGCGGCATCGGCGAGGTGATGAGCATGCAAAACGGCGACGTTCTGCTGTTAAAGGACGGCAAGGCCAAAATTGCCGGCAGCGTGCCGACCGACGTGCTGGCCGTCGACCGTACGGAAATTGTTTCGCTCAATTCGGAAGTGGTCAAACGCCGCAAGCAGATTGCCTATAACGGCAGCGTTTTCATCAGCGTTATTTTCGGCGAAAAATGGGAATTGATCGCGCTGCGCATTTCTTCCAAGGATATTCTTGAACCGGATGCTTTCGCTGCCCTGCGCGACCGTATCGTGGTCGAAGTTTCGGAAGCGCTGCCGGAAGTGGCCGCCGGCCTTCATTATAAGGAAACGGCCATTTTGGACTACATCCGGGTGCAGGTGCGCCGCAAAATCGAAAAAGCGACCGAAATGAAGCCGGTGACTTTCATCCACTTCTACAAGCTGCCGCTTGAGGAAGAGGAGCTCGAGCAGGAAGAAGACGTTGACGCCGGCCAGCCGATGGTGATTTATCCGTCGCCGGAAGTCGAAAACTAAATATGCGGCCGGCCGGGGTTGCCGCTTTCCCGCTTTTGGCCGTCGGGTGGAATTTCGCCGCGGCCGTCCCCTTTTTCCCGCTTTTTCCACCGTCAGGCGGTCGGGCAGTTTTGCTCAACCGGCAGATAAATGGTGAAAGCGGTGCCTTTGACGGCGTCCGATTCGATCCTCAGGTTGCCGCGGTGACGGATGAGGATGTGTTTGGCGATCGCCAGCCCCAGCCCCGAGCCCTTGATGTTTTTGTTTTTGTGCGTCTGCATGCGGTAAAAGCGTTCGGTCAGGCGGCTGACGTATTCGTCGGAAATCTTTTCGCCGAAGTTGTGTACCGTAATCGCCACCGCCCTGCCGCCTGCCACTTCATGGCTTTTGGAAGGCGGCACCGCTTCCGTAACCCGGGCGGAAACGGTAATGTCGGTGTTTTCGCTGCCGTATTTGACCGCGTTGTCGCAAAGGTTTTGCAAAAGCTGGCGGATCTGTCCGTAATCGGCGGTGATCTCCGGCAGGTCACGTTCGATCTTCAGTTCAAATTTCATGTTTTTTGCCCGTGCTTTTAACATCAGTGCGTTGCTGATGTCTTCGGCGATCGGGGCGATGCTGATTTTTTCTTCCGGCGCCTGATCCTGCGTCATTTCGATTTTGGAAAGCGACAGCAGGTTTTCGATCAGAAGCGACATGTAGCTGGCCTGTTCGCTCATGATTTTCAAAAATGCGACCCGCGCGTTTTCATCGTCTTTGGCAGTGGTCTGCAATGTTTCGATGAAACCGGAAATAACCGACAGCGGGGTTCTCAGCTCATGGCTGGCGTTGGCGACGAAGTCGGATTGCATTTTTTCGATTTTGGTCGCTTTGGCAAAGTCGTAAAGCGAAATGACCGCCACCGCTCGTCCTTTTGAGATCCACGGCAATTGTTTAATGTGGGCGTAGAGTTTCTGCGTATCTTCGTCTTTGCGGTCCGAACCGCGGTTGACGTAAAAAATCAGGTTTTCCGATTCGCTTTCCTTATTTAAGACCCGGGCAACCGCGTTGACGAAATTGTTGGAAGAAAAGATTTCTTCCACTTTGCGGTCGGTAATGTTGTCGCCGAGCAGGTTACGGGCGGAGATGTTAGCACCGAGGATGTTGCCTTTGCGGTCAATCATCAGGATGGGGTCGGGCAGGGTGTCGAGCACCGCGGTGTCGGAGATGGTCTGCGCTTCGAGTTTTTCCGCCTTTTCGGTCCAGAAGCGGTGCATTTCGTTGACGGCGTCGACGATTTCCCGGGTGTCGTTTTCGGTCAGGTCGAATTTTTCCCCGGTGTAGTTTTCCTCTTTTGCCAGGCGGAAGATATATTTGCGGATCTGCTGCAGTTCAAAGGTGATCGGGAAAAGCCACACGATGTTGAACAGAATGATCGAGGCATAGGCCATGACGGCAATGCCGGCCGGCAGCAGTTTCAGGGCCACCAGCATGATGAACACCAGCGCCGAGGGCATTGAAAGCGCCAGAATGCGGTTGGCGAAGTTGGTGTCTTTCTCGATTTCGAACAGTTTGCTCCGGCCTTTGTGAAACATGGTGATAACCCTCGAATTGTGTTAAAAAAAGATAGACTACTGATGATAGTAATATATAATATAATACGTTTAAATTTATTAAAGATCGGATGGGAAAGACTTGACGATGACCAAAGCTAAAGCGCCCGCGCTGACGCCGATGATGGCACAGTATCTGGAAACCAAAAAGGCCTACCCGGACTACCTGTTGTTTTACCGGATGGGCGATTTCTATGAAATGTTTTTTGATGACGCGGTGGTGGCCTCGAAAGCGCTGGACATAGCCTTAACCAAACGCGGCAAGCTTGAAGGCGCCGACGTTCCGATGTGCGGGGTGCCGTTTCACGCTTACGAAACATATTTGTCGCGGCTGATCAAACACGGCTTCAAGGTAGCGATCTGCGAACAGATGGAAGACCCGAAAGAAGCCAAAAAACGCGGCGCCAAATCGGTGGTCAAACGCGACGTCATCCGGCTGGTGACGGCCGGCACCCTGACCGAAGATAATCTGCTCGATTCCCGTCGCAACAACTTTCTCTTAAGTCTGGCCAAAACCGGCGATATGCTGGGCGTTTTCTGGCTGGACCTTTCCACCGGCGATTTCTTTCTGGAGGAAATCGGGCTGAAAAACAAGCCGGAAGCGGTTGTCGTCAGCAGTCTGCTTTCCCGTCTGAGCCCGGTGGAAATACTTGTTTCCGACCGTTATCTGCAATCGCCGAAACTGTTTGAGGTGTTTAACGAATACCGCAAAAAACTTTCCGTTTTGCCGGAAGCGCGTTTTAACTTTGAAAATGCCCGCCGCAACCTTCTGAACCTGTTTAAGGTGGAAACGCTGGATGCTTACGGCAGCTTTTCCCGTGCGGAAATTACCGCCGCCGGGGTGCTGATGGATTATGTCGAAACCACTCAGAAAGGGCAGATGCCCCGGGTGGAAAAGCCGGTTAAAATCTATGAACGGCAGGTTATGGAAATTGACGGCGCCACCCGCCGCAGTCTGGAACTGCTGGAATCTTCTTCCGGTGACCGCGGCAATTCTCTGCTTTCCGTGCTGGATCGCACGGTTACCGGCGCCGGTGCGCGGATGTTGGCCGGCCGCATTGCCAGCCCGCTGGTCGATACCAAAGAGATCGGCGAACGCTTAAACGTGGTGGAGTTTTTCTTAAATGAGGAATTTGTCCGCGAGGATGTCCGCGCTCTGTTGAAAGCCTGTCCCGACATTGAGCGCGCCGTTTCAAGGCTGAGTCTTGAGCGCGGCGGCCCCCGTGATTTGGCGGCGATCAAAACCACGCTGGCGGCGGTGCCGCGGCTGAAAAACATTTTGTCCGGCGCCTCTTCGCAGAACATGGTTTCCGAACTGCCGGAAGCCGTTGCCCGCATTGCCGGCCGGATGGGACATCACGAAAATCTGGTGGACGAGCTGGAGCGCGCGCTGGCCGACGAACTGCCGCTGCTGGCCAGAGACGGCGGTTTCATCCGCGAAGGCTACTACCCGCCGCTTGACGAAATCCGCCGGGTTAAGAACAACAGCCAGCAGATTATTTTGCAGCTGCAGGAAAAGTATGCGGCGGCGACCGATATTCCCAATCTGAAAATCAAATATAACAACCTGATAGGCTATTTTGTTGAAGTGCCGGCAAAATTTGCCACCCGGATGCTGGAAAACAAAGATTTCATCCACCGTCAGTCGGTGCTGAACGCGGTTCGTTTTACCACTGTCGAACTGACCGAAATAGAAAACGAAATCCGCGGCGCCGGCGAAAAGCTGCTGGCTACCGAACTGGAGCTGTTCAACAAACTGGTGACCGAAGTCCGGATTGCTGCCGACGACATTTCCCGCACCGCCAAGGCGCTGGCTGAACTGGACGTCGGCGCCGCGCTGGCGGATCTGGCGGCGGAAAAAAACTATTGCCGTCCGGAAATTGACGATTCTTTTTGTTTTGATGTCGAAGACGGCCGTCATCCGGTGGTGGAAGCCTCGCTGGCGCGCGAACACGGTGGCGCGTTTGTCGGCAACGACTGCCGGCTCGGCAATGATTACAGCAACATCTGGCTGATTACCGGGCCGAACATGGCCGGCAAATCGACTTTTCTGCGGCAGAACGCCATCATTGCCGTGATGGCGCAAATCGGTTCTTTCGTGCCGGCCAAACATGCCCACATCGGCGTTGTCAACAAACTGTTTTCGCGCGTCGGCGCTTCCGACGATCTGGCCCGCGGCCGTTCGACCTTTATGGTGGAAATGGTGGAAACCGCCAGCATTCTGAACCGTGCGGACGAGCGTTCGCTGGTTATTCTGGACGAAATCGGCCGCGGTACCGCCACTTTTGACGGTTTGTCGATTGCCTGGGCGGTGGTTGAACACCTGCACGAAGTCAACCGCTGCCGGGCGCTGTTTGCCACCCACTACCACGAGTTGACCTCGCTTGTCGGCAAACTGCACAAAATGTCGCTGCATTGCATGAAAATCAAGGAATTTAACGACGAAGTCATCTTTCTGCACGAGGTGATTGACGGCGCCGCCGATCGTTCGTACGGTATTCACGTTGCCAAGCTGGCCGGTTTGCCGCCGGTGGTCTTAAAACGTGCGGAACAGGTGCTGAGTTCGCTTGAAAACGACAAGAAAAACGCCAATATCAAGGAACTGGCCGACGATCTGCCGTTGTTTGCCAGCCTGAAAAAAGAAGATGAGCGGCAAGCGCCGTCGGCGGTTGAAACGGCGCTGGCGGAAATCTGCCCCGACAACCTCACCCCGCGGGAAGCGCTGGACGAGCTGTACCGCTTAAAAGCGCTGTCGGAGGAAAACTGATGCCTTTTAGCGAAAAACATATCCGGCCGCTGGCGGTTGCCGTGGTTCGTTATCAGGGGAAAATTCTGGTGACCCGCGGGGTTGACCATGTGAAAAACGAAGTTTTTTTCCGTTTGCCCGGCGGCGGCATCGAATTCGGAGAAACGGCGGAAGCTGCTCTGAAACGGGAGTTCGCCGAGGAGTTCGGGGTTGAAGTCAAAGTCGGCCGACGGCTGGACGTGGTGGAAAACGTTTTTAGCTACGAAGGGCAGGCCGGCCACGAAATCGTTTTTGTTTTTGAGGTTTTTTTGCCCGACGAAAAATCATATTTCCCGGAAGGACTGCCTTTTGTCGAGCCGGGAACGGAAGGAATGTTTGCCGAATGGATAACGGTTGCGCCGGATGTTTTGATTTATCCGGAAGCCGTCCGGCAAATCAGATTTTAAATTAACAATGTAAAGGAGTATCAAAGAGATGATGAAATTTGTTTTTTCGCTGATTGCGCTGTTTGGACTCGGTATCGGTGCGGCAGAGGCTGTCGATGCGCCGAAACCTTATGCCGACGTTAAAGATCCGGAAAATACGCTGCTGCTTAAATTGAAAGACGGCGACGTTTTGATTCAGATGTTTCCCGAAGACGCGCCGAACCATGTTGCCCGGATCAAGGAACTGGTTCGTCAGGGTTTTTACGACGGTCTGAAGTTTCATCGCGTGATTGACGGCTTTATGGCGCAGACCGGTGATCCGCGCGGCAACGGCACCGGCGGCAGCGGCAAAAATCTGAAGGCTGAATTTAATAATCGACCGCACAAACGCGGCGCCGTTTCCATGGCTCGTGCCGCCGATCCGAATTCAGCCGACAGCCAGTTTTTCATCTGCTTTGACGATTCCACTTTCCTTGACCGTCAGTATACGGTCTGGGGACAGGTCATTTCCGGCATGCAGGCGGTGGACAAGATCAAACGCGGCACCGGTCCGAACGGCATGGTCTATGATCCCGACAATATCATTTCCATAAGCGTTGTCGCCGATTTGCAAAAATAAACCGAAACGATTCTTGAAAGTCTAAGGCGGTTTTGAAGAATTTCTTCGAAGCCGCTTTTTTTTACGATTCGAACGTCTGTGCGAACAAGCAGATGCAGGCATCCCGGCCCGGACGCAGGCTTGCGAAGCTTTAGGGCCGGGCGCTTGTGTTGGAACGGTTTTGCCGCTTGCGTAAGCCGGTGGAAGATTATGTTTTCTCTTTTTGATCTGCAAGTGCAAAACGTGCTTTTCGGCTTTTCTTTTTTTTCTTGTCCTTAAAAATAATGAAAATCAAACAAATAGTGTACGGTATTATAATACCTGTAATTAAAATGTTGAAAAATGTGGTTTTTTTTAGTTGACAAGAGAAAAACTTCCGTTATATTTGCAAACGAATTGAACAACCATCTTTAACAAAGAGAGAAAATATGAACACTTACGCAACCAAGCCATCGGACATCGAAAGAAAATGGTATGTCGTTGATGCCAGCGGTGTCGTATTGGGCAGACTTTCCGCCGAAATCGCCAAGATTCTGCGCGGTAAGCACAAGCCGAATTTCGTCCCGAACCTGGACTGCGGCGACTATGTAATCGTCATCAACGCCGAAAAAGTCAAACTGACCGGCAAAAAGCTGACGGACAAAGTTTACTATCGCCACACCGGCTGGATCGGCGGCATTAAGGAAACCACTCCGGCCAAAATCTTAGCCGGCAAGTTCCCCGGCCGTGTCATCGAAAAGGCTGTTGAAAGAATGATTTCCCGCAATCCTCTGGGTCGTCAGCAGATGACCAAACTGAGGGTATATGCCGGTGCCGAACACCCGCATACCGCCCAGAACCCGATTGTTCTGGACATTGCTTCCAAGAATCCGAAAAACAAGAGGAGTCCGTTATAATGGCTAAGTTAGAATCCTTAAAAGACATCAAAGCGTCTGCCGCGGAAACTGTTGCGGAAGTCCGCAAGCCGAAACGCGACAAATTCGGACGTTCCTATGCTACCGGCAAAAGAAAAGACGCTGTTGCCCGCGTTTGGGTAAAGCCGGGTAAAGGCAATATTACCGTCAATACCAAAACGCTGGACGAATATTTTGCCCGTCCGGTTTTGAAGATGATCATCAACCAGCCGTTTGAAGTTACCAACCGCGTCAACGAATTCGACGTTGTCTGCACGGTCAGCGGCGGCGGTTTGTCCGGTCAGGCCGGTGCGATCAAGCACGGTATTTCCAAAGCCCTGAACGATTATGAGCCAGAACTGCGTTCTGTTTTGAAAGCCGCCGGCTTCCTGACCCGCGACGACAGAACTGTTGAACGTAAGAAATACGGCAAAGCCAAAGCCCGCCGTTCTTACCAGTTCTCCAAGCGTTAATTGGTATCAGAAAAATATCAAATATTTTCAATGGGTTGCAAGAAATTGCAGCCCATTTTTTTGTAACAAGAAAACTAGCGGCTAGGCCGGTAGTTCCAAAGAGCTTACAGCTTTACACATAAAAAATTCCTTTGCTAAAATGAGTTAGACGGTCTGGCAAGAGTCTAACAAAAGCAAAGGAGTTTTTTTATGAACACACACAATAGCACACACAACATGGAACCCAAAAATATCATGTCGTTTTCGCA
>CABUBU010000005.1 GCA_902489795.1 uncultured Azospirillum sp. | reverse complement strand
GCTCGTCAGGCTCATAACCTGAAGGTCGTTGGTTCAAATCCAGCCCCCGCAACCAAAGTTTGAAACGGAAGTTTATGCTTCCGTTTTTTTGTGTCCGCTATGTCCCAATTCCTTTAAGGTTTTGGGGATTTTTGATGGTCGTTAATATTTTTAAAATTTTGCTATTTTTTGCTAAAAATTCCTAAAATATAGCCTATTTATATACTTTTAGAGTGCGTATATAAACAAATTAACGCCCATCGTAATTTTATTAAGGTTGCAAGGGATTTTATACGGATTTTTAAGGTTAATTTTGTTTTTTCTTTTAATCGCAGAGCAATATCAAAAAAAAGAAAACTTTTTAATTAAATTTCAATAACTTATAAAATCTTTATTTTTTTTGGTCCCGATTTTATTTTTATTCGGGTGTTCCTGTCGGAGGTTCAAAATGACAGAAATACAAAAAATTATAGAGTTACTATTACCTGAGCTGATAGCCCTGATTAACGGCGAAAATAGTTCAGAATTATTGCAAAAAGAACTGGATAACCAAGAAAATCCAAGCATTCATTGGAGTAAGAAAGGAGTTTGTAATGATTGAAAATGAAGTGACTTCTCTTAAAGATATGAGTGTTAACGAATTAAAAGAACTATGGCGGCAATATTTTTGCTCCTCAACATTCTTATTCAATAATTGTTTTGCTTCTCCAATAGCATTAAATATTTCTGTCATGATAAATGAGGGCGCGATAGTTCCCATTTTGAATGCATCACCTTTAAATCCGTATCCGCAACAAGTTTGCTATTATTGGTTAAATTGTTTTTAACTTCAATATTTATCGTATCAGCATTGATAAATTCTTTTGTGAGATTGAAGTCATTGCCTGCTTTTATATCAGCTTGTTTACAGATTTACGGCAGGCGGCAGCAAGATGCGGGTATGACCGTCGGCGAAGCTGATAAGCGGTGCGGAACGGTGAAACTGGTGAAGCAGTGCGGAGCGACGGAGAGGGGCGAATGAAGAACCGATCCTGCCCATGCGGCCGGTAAGATTTATGAGTCAGATGATTTCCGGCTCATTTTTTTTATGTCTGAAAGTCTTTCTGTTCAGTCAGGCTTCAACCGCAAGGTGAATTAGCTTTCCGCTTCAAATCCGTATAATTGATTATAAACGTCAAAATTAGTTTTGCCGAATTTTTGATCTTCAGGTATACTCTCCGGGAGAAAAATAGCTGCCGGTTGGGTTTTGTCGTGCGGTTGAGTTGCAGAGGAGGCATAGAACGGAATATAAAATTTTCTGAAGGGCCGGAAGACAAAGCCGATGCAATGGTCGGACGGGACGGAAGCCGCAGGACGGTGCTGCCGTCTGCGGCCGGAATGAAACGGAGTTGTATTTTTACAGGTTTGCGTGGAGGAAAAGTTTTTAGGTAAAAAACTGATTTTTTATATTTATAGTTTGTGATTTTGATATGATAACGACAGAAGAAATAAAAGCAAAATATTGGGCTTTGGAAGTTTTAGCTTCCAATAACCAGGCGGATATGGGAAACATTTCCGGTTCATTGGAAACATCTAAAATTGATATGAATCCGCATCAAATCGAAGCGGCGTTGTTTGCCTTGAAATCCCCGTTGTCGCAAGGTGTTATTCTGGCCGATGAAGTCGGTTTGGGAAAGACGATTGAGGCAGGTATCGTCGTTTCCGAATATTTTTCACGCGGCCGAACTTCCGTTCTGGTTGTTGCGCCGGCAAGTCTTTGCCAGCAATGGCAGGCTGAAATGCAGGAAAAATTTAATTTGCCGACCCGGGTTATTGAGGCCGGGATTTATGGCAAGGCTTTGAAGTCGGAAAAGGAAAATCCGCTGTTGTTTAAAGGCGTGACGGTTTGTTCGTATAATTGTGCGGTGCAGCTAAAAGATTGCATGAAACAACATGATTGGGATCTGGTCGTTTTGGACGAAGCGCATAAGCTCCGTAATTTTTATAAAGGCAAGACTAAAACGGCTGACGGGATTAATGAGGCTTTTTACGGTAAGAAAAAGCTTTTGTTGACGGCAACGCCCATTCAAAATTCTCTGATGGACATTTTTTCGCTGGTAACGATTATTGATCCGCATATTTTGGGCAATGAATATTCTTTTATGGAAAATTACCTGTATTCCGAACGGCATCATATTGAGCTGAAAGAACGTTTAAAATGCGTTTTGCATCGCACTTTGCGCAAAGATGTTTCGGAGTATATTAAATATACCAATCGCGAGGCAATGACTGTTGCGTTTAATCCGACTCCAGCGGAAGAAGAACTTTACCGGGAAGTTTCGGCTTATATTCAGGATGTTTCAAAGATTGCCGTTACCACCCGTTATCGTACGCTGATTGTTCTGATGATACGCAAATTGATGAGTTCCTCCACCGCGGCGGTCAAAGGAACATTGGAAAAGTTGATGGAAAGGCTGTGCCGTATTGAGAAACTTGGCGGAAACACCGGTGATCTTATTGTGTTTGATGAAGATTTGCTGGAAGAATATCAGGATTCCCTGTCGGATTTTGACGATCGCTGCCGCAACGCTTATGCTAAGAATTATCCGACGGATGCTGACCTTAAAGCCGAAAAGGAATTTTTGCAGTCGTTGATTGACAAGGCGGGTAAAATCGAAGTTGACGGCAAGACGGAAAAGCTTGTCGGCGCGATCAACCGGGGATTTGAAAAAATCAGGGAAAAGGGAGGTTTGCGCAAGGTAATTATTTTTACGGAAAGCAACCGGACTTTGAATTATCTTTTCGATTATCTTTCGGCTCACGGTTTTAAGGATAAAATCATCACCTTTAACGGTCAGAACAATTCCCCGCTTTGCAATCGGATTTACAACGATTTTGTCGAAAATCACTCGGCGGAGCTGACCGGTTCGCGAGCCAACGATATGAAAAAAGCTCTGGTTGCGGCTTTCAGGGAAGAGGCGGAAATCATGATTGCCACCGAGGCGGCGGCCGAGGGGCTGAATTTGCAGTTTTGTTCGCTGCTGGTCAATTACGATTTGCCGTGGAATCCGCAAAGAATAGAACAGAGAATCGGGCGTATTCATCGTTATAAGCAAAAATGCGATGTTGTAATCATCAATTTTATCAACAAACAGAATCTTGCCGATGTGCGCCTTTATGATATTTTGCAATATAAATTTAAATTGTTTGACGATGTATTCGGTGCCAGCGACGAAATTTTGGGCACATTGTCCGACGGCGTGGATTTTGAGCGTGCGGTGGCCTCCATATTTGAATTGTGCCGGACAACCGAGGAAATTAACCGTGCTTTTGACGAATTACAGGCAAGCCTTGGCGTGAAGCGTGATGCCAAAATGGAAGAAACGCGCCAGTTGGTTCTGGAAAACCTGAACCCGACCACACAGGAAAAACTGCAGGTCATCAAGCGGAGGGTTGAAGATTATTTGGAACGCCGCAAGCAAATTTTCTGGGATTTGTCGGTTATCATGCTGGAAAAAAATCATCCTGATATGTTTATCAATCCGGCGCGGCAGGTGTTCGGCCCTTTTGAAGAACAGGTTTTTGACCGGCCGTCGGACATTGTTTTCAATAAGAATTTCAATTTCTGTCTGGATTTTTCAAGCCGCGACAATAATCGTTTTCTTTCTCCGCAGGATCGCAAAGCCGTTTGGCGGGGAGCTACGCCGTACAATCCGGACAGTGAGTTCGGGCGGATTATTTTACGGGAGGCGCTGGCGCAGCCGGTCGAGGCGTGCCATTTGTTGTTGAAGGCGGGAGACAAGTTAAAATCCGGACAACGCGGGCGGCTGATTTTGTCTTTGTTCAGGCAAAATGCGCCGGAAAAGTCTTTTCGTCTGTTGTCGGCAGTTATTGACGATCACGGCGAAGCGTTAAATTTGAAACCGGAAGACATTTTTGATAATGTGCGGAAAACGGCTGCGCCGGTTGAGATGGGGTATCAGGATTTGATTCGGCGGCTGCACGAAAGGAATATTGCCGAATATGAGAAATCCGAAAAGCACCGGGTCGATGTTTTGTTAAAAATTGAGGTAGACAAGCTTACTCGCTGGTTGGCGGATGAAAAACAGGCCATTCATCTGAAAGGCGAAAAGATGAAAAATAAGATCGGCAATCTGAAACGCCAGTTTAAGTTGGAGAAAGATTTTGCAAAAAAACTGGCTTTGGATGAAGAAATCAAACGTCTGCAAAAAGAAATGAACGATAACGAGTTCAATACTTTTGACATTGAGCGTGAGCTGGAAAAGAAGTGCAACCGCCTCATCGGCGGCAAAAAGCGCAGTCTGAAATTGGATTACACCATTGAACAGGTGTTTGATGTTACCTGGGAAGTAAAAAGCTGATGTACGTTTACATTATGAGTAACAAAAAAGGCGGAACGCTGTATGTCGGAGTGACAAAAGACCTGACGAGAAGGGTTTATGAGCACAGGAACAAGCTGTTTGAAGGGTTTACCAAGCGTTATAATCTGATCCGGCTGGTTTATTTTGAGGAGATTGTTGGCGAAAATGAGGCTATTGCCCGGGAAAAGTTTTTGAAAAAAGCGTTTCGGAAAGTGAAGATAAGATTGATAGAAGAAAACAACCCTGAGTGGTCTGATTTGTACGAACGATTATTTTGAGTTTTTTCGCTTCTTGTTTATCTGTCGGCCTGCGAGTGAAACGTTCCTGAAATCATGAGCCTTTATTGAAAAAAAACGCCGTCCTGCGAGCAGATACTCCAAGCCGTCATTCTGCCGCGAGGGAGCGTGAACCCTCTTCAGACTGTCATCCCGCGAGGGAGCGTGAACCCTCTTCAGACTGTCATCCCGCGAGGGAGTGGGAGCGACCGAGTTTAGGGATCTTACAATGTTTTTCCTTTTTTAAAAGATGCCTGAACAAAGGTGATGACCGGAGGGGCAAAAGATGCCTGATCCGCCGGGCTTTTCGCCTGTCGGAGGCATGACAATTTGAAGTTGTCATCCCGCGAGGGAGCGTGAGCGACCGAGTTTAGGGATCTTACAATGTTTTTTCCTTTTTCAGGAGGAGCCTGTTCAAAGGGAGTAACAGAAGGGCAAAAGATGCCTGATCCGCCGGGCTTTTTGCCCGTCGGAGGCATGGCAATTTGAGGTTGTCATCCCGCGAGGGAGCGTGAGCGACCGAGTTTAGGGATTATACAATGTTTTTCCTTTTTCAAAAGATGCCTGAACAAAGGTGATGACCGGAGGGGCAAAAGATGCCTGATCCGCCGGGCTTTTCGCCCGTCGGAGGCATGACAATTTGAGGTTGTCATCCCGCGAGGGAGCGTGAACCCTCTTCAGACTGTCATCCCGCGAGGGAGCGTGAGCGAGCGAGTTTAGGGATTATACAATGTTTTTCCTTTTTCAAAAGATGCCTGAACAAAGGTGATGACCGGAGGGGCAAAAGATGCCTGATCCGCCGGGCTTTTTGCCCGTCGGAGGCATGACAGGAAGACAGAAAATGCAGGAAAGATGAGATAAAAGAAAAGGTATGGCAGACGAGGAGGAGATAAAAAAGGCATGACAAGGGTGGTCATGCCTGAAAGGGGAGCGTGCGGAATTTGTTATTCCTCTTCCTCCTCGAATTCAAATTCTTCGTCGGTTGGGTGGTAGTTGCGGAGGTTGAGGGGGTAGCCTTCGCGGCCCCATTCGCATTTTTTGAGGATAGCGGCGGGAATTTTTTTGACCGAGATGTTAGGATATATCCTGCTGTTGCCGACAAAGGCGCTGCAACAAATCAGCAGGTTGTTGTCGCCGATTTCTTCGGCGAGGCGGTCAAGCGAACTTTCCTGCAAGCTCATGGTGGTGGTATAGATAAAGTTCTTTTCGGAAGAAAAGCCCTGTTTCCAGTAAATTTCCTTATCCGGTTTATAGTGATAGCCTAAGATTTTGCACATGGCTTCGGCCAGCATGTCGGCGTTGTATTCTTTGGAAATGATCTGCTGGCCGTATTTGTCGGTCACGATCAGGGAAGAAGCCAGTTCATAGAATTTGAAACCGCCGCCGCCCTGCCAGTTGACGGTTTTGGTGATGCCGCCCTGATCTTCGCCGTCGATTACTTTTTTCAGGCGGGGAATGCAATGTGTGTAAACATGGTCGCCCATTTCCACCCCAATCCAGCGACGTCCCATTTTTTGCGCTACGGCGGCAGTCGTTCCTGAACCTAAAAAGCTGTCTAAAACAAGATCGCCGGGGTTGGATGCTAATGTTAAGATTCTTTGAATTAAACGTTCGGGTTTAGGTGTATCGAACGGATTTTTTTCATCAGGAAATAAAGCCTTGATTTCTCTTTTAGCTTCCTGATTATCCCCACATTCATCACGGGTCCAGAGCGTTGTCGCAACAACCCCGCCTTTGACTTCTGATATAAATTTTTTTACACGAGGTGCATTATTGCCATTTTTTCCAAACCATATACGATTATCTGCTACCACTTCTTCAAATCTATCTTTAGAAAATAACCAACAACGTCCTTCGGGAGGAAATACAGAACGTCCCCCAGGAGTTATTATTTCATAGAGTTTTTCTTCAACTACAGGTCCCACAGTACAATCTGCCGATGTCCATGCACCTCTGGGGTCATTGTCTGGATTTTTATAATTTTCACATTGTTTATCACTTCTTGGTAATGTATTTAAGATAAAATTAATAGGATTTTTGCAATATACTAAAATTGTATCGTGAGAACGTGAAAGCGTTTTCTTTAAATTTACAGGAGCAAAGGCTCGTTGCCAGATAACTTCATCAACAAAACATTGACGGCCAAAAATTTCATCACAAAGGACTTTCAGGTAATGACTTTCGTCCGCATCAATGGAAATCCAAATACTGCCTCCGTCATTACTTAATAATCTTCTCAAAATCTCCAATCTGTCTCTCATCAGCGAAAGCCAGATGGAGTGTTCCAGTCCGTCGTCATAATGTTCGAAAGCGTTACCTGTATTGTACGGCGGATCTATGTAAATACATTTGATTTTACCGGTATAGTCCTGCTCCAGGGCTTTCAAGGCCAGCAGGTTGTCGCCGTGGATCAGCATATTGTCGAAAGTCGGTTGAATTCTCTTCGTCTTAAGTAGATTTAACTTATCACCCTCGCTCGACACTAAAGTGTCGCCTTCTTCCCTCAAGGGAGAGGTTTCAAGGACAATGGAATTCCTCGCCCCTTGGGGGAGAGGGTTAGGGTGAGGGGTACAATCATTCAGGCTTTTTTGAATTATCTCCCAACATCCTTCTATATTATTTAATATTTCATTATTCCAAAAACGAATAACTCTAAAGCCTTCATTTTCCAAAAAAAGTGTTCTTTCCTTGTCGACGGTTTCATTATGTTGGCCGCCATCGCATTCAATAATTAATTTTTTTTCCAAACATATAAAATCAACTATGTATTGGCCTATCTGATGTTGACGTCGTATTTTATAACCTAATTGATTGTTACGCAGAATTTGCCACATTTTATTTTCGGCTTCTGTCGGATTATGCCTCATTTTTTTTGCTAAAGAAAGGAGGTTAGGTTGTTCACCCTCTCCTTTATCCTCCCCCCTCAAGGGGGAGGAAATGACGGAAGAGCATTCTTTGCTACTTAAAGGAAGGAAACTGGGTTGTTCACCCTCTCCTTTATCCTCCCCCCTCAAGGGGGAGGAAATGACGGAAGAGCATTCTTTGCTACTTAAAGGAAGGAAACTGGGTTGTTCACCCTCTCCTTTATCCTCCCTCCTCAAGGGGGAGGAAATGGCGGAAGAGCGTTCTTTTTCACGCAAAGGGGAAGAAATTACAGGTTTGGAATAGGACTTTCCCTTGTCTTCCAGCAGTATCCGCGGTTCCGGGTTAAATCGGTCTTCCTTCCCCGGCCATGTCAGTTCCAGTCTCTGCAATTTTTCAGTCATTTATTTGGTTCCTTTGTATCTTGAATAAATTTCTCAATTTCTAATTTTATATTTTTAAATTGCTGTAAAGAGTTTTCATCAAATGTTACTTCTTCTAAGTTTAGGCCTTTTATTTTTGTTTTTAAAATATTTATTTTATCAACCAGTTCTTTTATTTCCAGTATTAGTTTGTTCGTTCTCATCAGATTAGAAATATTATTTTCAGAATCTTCGGCAATAAAATCAAAAATTCTGAGTTTTTTCATGTGCTCATCCTCACAGGAACCGATTGATTTTAACACTTCATTTCTGTGCAAAATCATTTCGTTTAATATGCGACAACCTTGTTTAATATTCACTAAGTCGATAACAAAATTACCATATGCATTTATACAAGGGGAGTATTTAGAAATATCAATATTATTCAGTATTGGAAAATCAATGAATAAACATTTGTCAATTTTATTTATTTTATCATAAGGAGTAATTTTTAACGGATATATTTTTTGACAGTTTTCAAAATTTTCTTTTAATGACAGCAGAGATTGAAAGGTTGATAGTAGTATAGATGAAAGCAAATTAAGATTATTTCTCAAATCTCTCAATTCCTTTTGTTGTTCAGCACGGCTTGCTCCAAAAAGCCAACTTAACCACCAAACCAGTAATGGAATTGCTATTGCACCGGCCGCCGGCAACCAGATATCTTTCCACCAGTTGTAAATTGAATGAGATGTTTGTGTCGGAGTATAGAACTCATAGAACAAGTAACAATACATATTGAATTATCCTATCCGAAATTTTCTTTTATAAATTTTTGCAGGCGTTCTTTGTTTTCGTTGGCTTGATCTGCCTTAAAATAGATTTCGATAAAAGTTATTTTTCGCGTTTCTTCTTCCCAGATGAAAATAACCCTGATACCCGATGCCGAACCTCTGCCTTTTAACGACTGGCAGGAAAACTTGCGCATTTTGTTGGAAGTATAGTTTTCTCCACAAAAACCTTCAATGGGGACAAACGCCGTTGTCGGGACACCTTTTTCGTAAAACGTTTCTATCGTGTATTTTTTCATATGTCCGAAATCTTTTTCCAAAGTTCGGAATTTTTTTGACACGGTTTTGAAATCCTTGTCAAACTCGGGAACAGTTACGTAGTTAATCATCTGCTTCGTCATACTCCCGAACAGAAGTTTCCGGGGTTCTGTAAAAAACGGCCTCGTACTCCAAAACCTCGTTCATTTCCGCGCCGATCCACGGAATGTCCTTATGCGAGAATTCCGACAGTTCTTTTCCCGTCCGGCCGGCAAGGCGTTCCAGTTCTTTGTCGATATGCGCCAGCTCCTGTCCGGAAAGCAGGGACAAATCCGGTTGTATGCGGGGAAGATATTTGGTTTGGTCATGGTTGAAATATTTGGTTTTTATTTCTTCCAAAGAACCGTCGTCTTCCATCTGTTTTATTAATTTGGCAAAATCAACCGGCGTCGGGCCGTATGTATTTTTGATATATTTCAGTCCCATCAGCTGTTCTTCGTATATTTCGTAATAATCGAAATCTATGAAGTAAAGAAGCTTGTAAATTACCGTTTGCCCGACATTCGGTTTGGCGCCGACTTTGTTAAGGATATAAAGCAGAACCTGTTTGAATTTGTTGATATTTTCCTGCGGAATGTTGATGCGGATATCGGTCTTGTTTTCTTTGGGCGTGTTTCCTATAATGTTATAGGTTGTTTCCGGCGGCATTTTGTTGTCGATGAAGCATGAGTAATCGACATCAAAAAATCTGGCCAGTTTTTTTATGATGTCTAAAGAAAATTTAGTTTCTTCGTTTTCGTATTTGCTCAGGGTCTGACGGCTTATTTTTAATTCAGACGCTAACTCTTCCTGAGAGATGCCTTTTTGTTCTCTCAGGCTTCTTAAAACATTTGTCATTGTCGTGCTCCTCGATATAATGTAAATATACGACATTTTATGCGAAATGTCAATGTTGCTTGACACTGCTGTGTATGAAATATTTTACATTAATCTTCCTCAAAATCGTTGACGAGTTTGTCAAAGCCGCGGTCGGCAACAATGGTCGTGTCGGGGATCAACAGGTAGTGCCAGGGTTTGCCGTGATGCTCCCGTTCAAAACCGGTGGCGATTTTGCACCAGTCGACGGCGGCTTCTTTTTTGGCCTGCACGACCTTGTCACTCATCTGATTTGCCGCTTTGGTTTCGATCATATATTTGGCGTCAACGGTTTCAACGATGAAATCCGGCAAGTAACGGTGCATTTGTCGATCGTCGTCCGAATATTTGATGTCAAAAATTTCTCCGGCGCGGTCATTGTTGATTTTGAACCATTTTTGCACGGCCGGCGTGCGTTCCAGAATTTCCGCCAGTTCCTTTTCGGTGTTGGAATCGAATTTTTGTTTGGCAAACAGGCATTTGTTGAAACCGGTAAAGACCAAATTGCGGATTTTTTCCTTGTCGCGGACGAAAGCATGTATATCCAGCGCATCCTGTCCTTCCGTTGTGCTGATTTTGTAAGAGGCGGAAGTGACCGCGGCATACCCGCTGTCTATTTTGACGCGTTTGGTCATCGGCGCTTCCCGCAGATGGGCTTTTATCTGCGTGCAGATTTTCTGCGCCAGTTTTTCACCGTGGAAGTACAGAATCTTCCGGGTGTTCAGTTCGCTGCCGGAATAGGAAGTGATGTAATCAATCACCTGATGAATCAGCTTATACAGCAAGTCGGCGTTTTTCTGGTATGAGATGGCCGGGTCTTCGATCAGCGGTACCAGCAGGTAGTGCGTGATGTCCGAATGGCAGTCGACAAATTCGGCCTTTATTTCGTCCTGTTTGCCTTTATCCATCAGTTCTCCGATGATAACTGTTGGTCGCAAAGGCTGATAACCGGCAAAATCCGCGGTGTCGATGTCAAAATCGTCAAAAGTAAAATCGCCTTCCTGTTCGTACAGAATTTTTATCCGCGGGACGGAAATGTTCAGTTTGATGAAGCTTTCCGTATAGCGCTTGGCCGTTTCTTTGACGTCAACCAGCGGTTCAAGCGACAGTTCGGAATTTTCCAACCGGATTTCCTTGATTTTTTCGGTTGCGATTTCGACAATCCTGTTTTGATTATCCGGCGTTAACAGATTTTCGGCGGTCAGGGCGTAGCGGCTGGTTTCGTTAATTGCTTCGCGCACGATGTCGCCGATCTGTTTATTGACGTCGTTGTCAAAAACCGGCAGTTTACCCTGTTTGTCCGGTGTCGGCCGGGTGACGACGATATGACCGTTTTTCACTTCGTCGTCCAGTTTACTGGTGTTGTCTTCCGCCTTTTTTCCCGTCAGGCCGCTGTCCGTGTTGTCGATATATTCCCGCTGAAACTCGAATTGCTCCGCCTGAGCGGCATTGATGATGTCCGCAAATTTGTCGTGCGCAATCACATGCAGGCGGTCGATGACGTCAACGCCGGTTCGTTTTCCGAACGGCAGACGCAGACCGCGGCCGATCGTCTGTTCAACCAGAATTTTGGAATCGGCGGCACGAAGCGGTACAATAGTATAAAGGTTGTTGACGTCCCAGCCTTCGCCCAGCATATTGACATGGATAACGATTTCGGTCGGTTCATCGGCGTTTTCGATTGCCAGCAGCCGTTGCAGGACTTCGTCTTTCAGTTCGCCGTTTTGTTTGGAGTTGACGACGATGACCTTGTCTTTATAGCGGCCGTCTTCAAAATCGTCGCTTTTTATTTTTGCCTCAATGCGTTCCGCATGATCAATGTTCTGGGCGACAATCATCATAAAAGGTTTGACCGTTTTGTTTTTTTTGTTGTCGGCATAAACCTGCAATTCCGCCTTGATGCTTTCGTGTACTTTGATGCCGTCTTTGATTTTCAGATTTTCCAACGCTTCGGAATTGCCGCTTCCGTACAGGTCGCAGTTAAAATCCAGGCGGCCGACGACTGCCGGTTTTTTGACGTAACCGTCGCAAATGGCGTGCGCCAGATTGTATTCATAGGCAATGTTGCGGAAAGGCTTGCCTTTGGCGCCGGTCGATTTGGCGGTGGCCGTCAGTTCAATTCCCAAAAACGGGTGCAGTTCATTGACGGCGGCCATACCGGCATTGGCACGGTAACGGTGCGCTTCGTCCATAATCAAAACCAAATCCTTTAAACCGGAAAGATAGTCGAAATAAGACTGTCCCAGATATTCGGCCATTCGGCGGACGCGCGGCATGCCGCGTGCGTCTTTGTCGGAATCGATCTTGGAAATATTGAAAATGTTGATGCGGACACGGTTGTCGTTCGGATTGTCAAACAAACCGCCGACCTGATGATAATCGTCGCCGGTGATGATTTGCGGAACGTCAACCAGCGCTTTCAACCCGGGAAAAACATATTTTTCGGTATTGGGCGTGAAGTCGGTTTTGAGCTTGTTGTAGATTGTCAGGTTGGGTGCCAGAACCATGAAATTTTTTATGCCTTTTTCCGCGTGCAGATAGGCGATCATTGCGCCCATCAGCCGGGTTTTGCCCACGCCGGTGGCGATGGCGAAGCAAATGCAGGGAAAGGCATGTTCGAAGTCTTTGACGGAAGGGCAGACTTCCCGAATCAGGCACAGCGCTTCGTCGGCGGACATCTCTTTGCTTAAGACGATTTTGTTTAAAATTTGTACCAGAATGTCGAGGCTTTCCTTTTGCGGGGCGCGCAAGGAAAGTGCCTGTTCAATCGTTCGTTGCGTATCGTTCATGTCTGCATCTCTTAAGTTAATTCTTTTAGCCCGAGCTTATTAAAGATTGCTTTGACTTTCAAGGAATAACTTCGGATTTTAACACGAAAATCGATTTACCTTCCGGTTAGCCGGCATGTTCTCCCTTCGTTTCAGAAGCTGACCCGCAGGCCGGCGTTCAACTGGTATGAGGTATAGGTTCACCGGCTTCCAGGGTGACGGCGCCGCAGCAATAGGCGTCTTCGGCAACGGCGGCGTTGAACCTGAGTGACGCGTCAAACCCGAGGCCGTTTAAGTCGGAAGTGGTGAGGTGCGTGTCGGCAAATTTGACTTTGGTGCGGCTGATCCATTCGTTGTACAGTCTTAGTTCCAGAAACAGTTTCCGGTTTGAGGTTCGCTCTTCCGGCAGGTAGGAAGTCTGCAGGTTAAATCTGCTGACGAGCGAACTGGTGGAATCGATGGAGCCGATTTCGCCGTTGTCGGTTTTGAAGTTTTTGGATTGTCCGTGCACATAGCGAAATTCAAATTTGGGGTCGACGGTTATGAGCGAGCCGCCGGTTTGGGTCGCGTGGTTGCCTTCAAACAGCGTCTGACTGACGTTTGTTTTTCGTTGCCGTAAATTGCCCCGCCGTAGTTTGACGTTCCCTGTTGATTGACGGAGGTGTACTTGCCGATAAAACTGCTTTGGACGACCGTCAGGTCGGCTTTGCCGCGCCGGCGGAAACGGGTCGTTTGTCTGGCAGAAGGCGTAAGAGTTTTCTGTTTGGGTAAAGGTCTGTGTATTTGTACGGAAAACGGACGGGGATAGGAAAAACGGCGCGGAGAAGGTCGGACGGATCAGGAAAAGCGTTTAGACAGAAAGGAGTTGGGCATTTAATTCTCCGTCGGCAATTTCGGAATTTGTGCGGGAAGGAACTTTTGAACGGGAGTTGTCGGCGTGCTGCGGCCGGAGATATCGACAGGAAACAAAGGAAAACGTGCGGAAACCGGGCAAAACGGCGGAAAAAGAGGCGGCAGCCGAGTGAATCGTCGTTTGCGGCGGATTATTCCTTCATGTATTTTTCCCGAATCAGATTATTTATGACGTCGGTTGCCGTGATTTTGTCGGCGCGCTCGCTCAACTGATCGTTGCGAGCCTGATCTTCCCGTTTGTTTTCTTCATATTTTTCCCGATCGGGAATGGTATCGAAAGCGAGGCCGAGCGGGGCGCGTGCCGTTTGGTCGACGGCAGGAATTTTGTCGGCATACTCTTCCATGTTCGCCACGTTGCCGGTTTCTTTCAGTCTGTTGTTGATTTTTCTGCGTATGCCTGCCAGGCGGAGCTTGGCCATTCCCTTGTTTATTTTTTTGCGTTTTATGTTGTCTTTTTTGTCGATGATTGTCCTTTGTCCGGTAATTTCGCCGTTTTCAATGGTGATTTCCGTTTGTGTCGTTTTTTTGCCAACTTTTGTTTTGCCGTAGGTTTCCTTTATGCCGTCGGTTAACCGGCCCCACCAGGACTTTTTTAAATTGCCGTCTGTGCCGTATTGATAAGAATCGACGGATACTGTTTGTCGGTTTCTTTTGTCGGCGGTTCCTCTTGCCTGTGTGGTTTCTTTTATTCCTTTGTTTGTTTCCGGGGAGATTTCGTTTATGTCATAGCCGCGGCGGGTTTCCGTATGACTGTCAGACAAGGATGAGGTCAGTCCGAAACTTTCGTTGTGCGTGTTCCAAATTCGTTCCCGTCCCTGTTTGTCCAAGTCAACAGTTATTGTTTGCGAAGTTCCCCAGCTGTGAGAGCCGTCGTATCCGTGAGTTCTGTCAAGGGCGTCCGCTTCGGACGTCGTTTGCGTGTCTTGCGTTTCTTCGATTTTCCTCGCCCGTCCCCGGCGGTCGAATTCCGTTGTTTCGTTACGGGAGGTTTCCGTGCGGGTGTTGTTGCCGATGTCTCTGTATTTTTCCGAAACATGGCTGGAAGAATAGTGTTCGGCGGCGGTTTTGCCGTTCCGGTGCAGTTCTTTCTTTTCCGCAATAACGGTGGTGTTGACGACTGTCTTGTTTTCTTCCACCGTATCTGTGACGCGGCTGACTTTAATATCTTCGGTCGTTTTGGTTTTTCCATTTTTGTAGGCCGTTTCGACGGTCGCTTCGTCCTGCGTCAGATTGTATTTGCCGGCAACCGGCATTTCTCCGTTTGTCGGAGGAGGTTGTTCTTTCCGCTCTTTTTTGCGGCGGATGCTAACGGAAAGCGCTTCCATCTTTTCTTTTAATTCCGCTTTTTTCGGTGACGGGGAAATGTCGCCTTCCGGTTCGGAGCGTGCAGAGACGCCTCTTAATCGATTCAAATCAACCATATGTTCTCCATTTTTTATTATATCACGATATGCCGAAAAGTCAACGAGTGCCGTTGCCGGATTTTCCTGTATGTTTTTTTGGGGAAAAATGGCGGAAACATTTGTCGCCGAATGTGAAAAAAGCATTTGAAATTTAAAAAAATCCGCATTAAAAAAACACCGGTTGGAAAAAGTTTTTTTAAGGAACGGAAAATGACGGTCAAGGGAAAAGCCGCAGGCAGTTCGGCGCAGTTTGTTTTTGTGTTTGCGGGATTTCTGGCGGCGTTCGGTTCGTTTGCAACCGATGTGAAACTGCCGGCAACGGCGACATGTGTCGTCGACGGCGCGCCGACGGAACCGGCGTTTGCCGCGGCGGGAGAAGCGGCCGATGAATAAAAATGCCAGACTTTTTCTTTCTTATGTGCTGCCGTCTATGATCGGCATGCTGATCGTCGGTTCTTACAGCATCGTGGATACCATTTTTATCGGCTGGAGCGCCGGCGAACTCGGGTTGGCTTCGGTGGCGGTTACCTGGCCGCTGGTGATGATGTTCGGCGCGGTCGGCGATATGCTGGGAACCGGTGCGGCAATTATCATCGCCCAGTCGAGAGGCAACGGCAATCTGCAGCTGGCACGGCTCAGCCTCGGCAACATGCTGGTCTGGCAGGTATTGTTCAGCCTGCTGATGATGACTGTCGTCAACTGTTTTCTGACCGACATACTCCGTCTGTTCGGCGCTACCGACGAACTGATGCCAGGCGCCGTGCGTTATTCGCGGATTTTGATATACGGCAATCTGGCCTATATGCTGGTAACCGGCGTGCTGGCGGTAATCCGCAACGACGGCCGGCCGGTGCTGTCGATGTGGCTGATGGTCGGCGGGTTGCTGCTGAACATCGTAATGGATTATGTTTTTATTTTTCCGCTCGGCGGCGGCGTGGCCGGCGCGGCCTATGCCACGGTTACCGCGCAGATGTTGATTGCTGTTGCCGGGCTGGCCTATTTCTTTACCCGGAAGACTGCTCTTCGTTTCGACCGGCAGATGTTTAAGCTGAAGCCGAAGTATTTGAAAAACATTGTCGTAAGTGGCTTTCCTTCGCTCGGCAACCAGTTGTCGATTATCGCGATGCTGTTTTTCCATAATTATCAGGCGCTGAAATACGGACGGGTGGACGGGCTGGCCGCCTATACCTTTATCGGCGCGGTCGAATCGCTCGGTTCGCTTTTGATGACCGGGCTGGCGCTCGGGGTGCAGCCGCTGGTCGCTTACCTTTACGGCGGCGGCCGCCACCGCCGGCAGAACATTATCGGCAACATGGGCTATTATACCGCTTTCGGGTTGGGGATTGTGCTGATGTGCGTATCGATTGTCGGACACAACGTTTTCCCCTCCTGGTTCAATTTGCACGGCAATGCAGCGGCTCTTGCCGCACACGGACTGGTTATCAGTTCGACGGCGTTCGTGCTGCTGGGAGTGATCCGGGTGGCCGGTTATTATTATCAGGCGACCGGCAAAATCACGGATTCTTCGCTGTTGATTTACGGTGACGCTTTTGTCGCGCTGCCTCTGTGTCTGTTTACGCTGCCGGTGTGGTTCGGTCTGGACGGTGTATGGCTGGCAATGCCGGTTTCCCGCGTGCTGCTGTTTTTGTTCGTCTGTTACCTGTGGTTCGGCAGGAAAAAGCGCCGACCATACAAAATGCGGCATTTTTTTGCCCGTCGGTAAAATTGTTTGTTTATGAAAAATTAAGGTGACGGGTGTAAAAAAACGGTTTATCGTATGAGAAAATTTTGTCGGTTTTTTAAAACGAAAGGTGAAAAAATGTGGAAAAGTAGCAAATTGTTGGCGGGATTGGCGGTGGTGCTGTCTTTGTGCGCCTGCAAGGAAGACAAAAGCGCGGTTCAGAATGCGGCGGCCAAAACCGCGGCGCTGCCGGTAAATGTGCTTGAGGTGGCGGCGGAAGACGTGCCTCTCAGTTTTGAATTTTCCGCCCGGGCGCAAGGATACAAGGAAACGGAAGTGCGGGCGCGGGTGAGCGGCATTTTGCTGAAGAAAAATTATATCGAAGGCAGCGAAGTCAAAGAGGGAGACGTTTTGTTTGAAATCGATCCCAAGGAATACAAGGCCAGGCTCAACAACGCCAAGGCTAACCTGGCCAAGGCCAAGGCACAGCTGCGGCGGGCGGAAACCGAATGGGCGAGAATCGAAAAGCTGTTCAAACAGCGGGTGGTAAGCGAAAAGTCGCGCGATGACGCCCAAGCTGAACTGGAAGCGCAGAAAGCGGCGGTGCTGATGGCGGAATCGGAAGTGGAAACCGCACAGTTGAATTTTGACTATACCAAAGTCACTGCGCCGATCAGCGGCGTTACCGGTATGGAAGTGCAGTCGGAAGGAAGTCTGATTTCGGCAACAGGCCTGTTGACCAACATTACCCAGCTTGATCCGATTTATGTCATCTTTTCCGCTTCGGAAAGCGAAATGATGTCGCTTTCCGGTATGGTGAATAATGGTTTGATCCGCAATCCGGAAAATAAGAGTGAAATTGTGGCCAAAGTCAAGTTCAGCAATGACAGTTTTTATCCGTTGCCGGGACAGATCAATTTTATCAATTCCGGTATTGATGAAGGAACCGGTACCATTAAGCTGAGGGCGGTTTTCCCCAATCCTAAAAAACAGCTTAAGCCGGGGCAGTTTCTGCGGCTGGTGATGGAAGGGCTGACCCGGGTCAATGCCCTGATCGTGCCGCAGGAGGCGATTATGCAGGGTGCCAACGGCTCTTACGTTTATATCGTCAATGACAAAAAGATGGTTGAAGCGGTTAATATCCAGACCGGCCTGATGACCAAGGAGGGCGGCTGGATCGTTGACAGCGGTCTGAAAGCCGGCGACCGGGTGATCGTCAGCAACCTGATGAAGATCCGCCCCGGCATGACAGTTGATCCCAAAAACGTTGGGCAGCCGGCGGAACGGGAAACTGTCGAGGAATAATCCGGGAGAAAAAAGCAATGTTTTCCAAGTTTTTTATTGACCGCCCGATTTTTGCGACCGTCGTGTCGCTGGTTTTTGTGCTGGCGGGGTTGGTTTCGATGAAGGTGCTGCCGATTGAGCAGTACCCCAACATCGTGCCGACGGAAATTCAGATCAGCGCCACCTATCCGGGGGCGACGGCGGAAGTGCTGGCCGATACGGTGGCAGCGCCGATCGAACAGGAAGTCAACGGCGTTAAGAACATGATCTACATGTATTCCAACGCCACTTCGCAGGGGTATCTGACCATCGGCGTGGTATTTGATATCGGCACCGATCCTGATCAGGCGACGATTGACGTCAACAACAAGGTGCAGGCGGCGACTTCCAAACTGCCGAGCGAAGTGACCAAGCAGGGCGTGACGGTTGAACAGAAATCAAACTCGATCTTACAGGTCGTGATGATGAAGTCTTCTTCCGAACGCTATGATACGATTTACGTTTCCAACTATGCGCTGTTGAACGTGCTGGACGAAATTCGCCGTATCAAGGGCGTGGGCAGCGCTTCGCTGTTTGCCTCGCAGGACTATTCGATGCGGATTATGCTGTCGCCCGACAAACTGGCGGATTTTGACATGACGCCGCAGGACGTGATTGCCGCCGTACAGGAGCAGAACTCGCAGTTTGCTGCCGGTCAGTTCGGTCAGGAACCGCTGGACGAATATCTGCCCTATACCTATTCGGTCAACACCAAAGGGCGTTTGGTCGACGAAAAGGAATTCGGCAACATTATTCTTAAAAGCGATGACAAGGGCGGTATTCTCCGTTTGAAAGACGTGGCGCGGATCGAACTCGGCGCGCAGGACTACAGCGTCAATTCCTATTTCAACGGTGAACCGGCGGTGGCTTTTGCGGTTTATCTGCAGCCGGGCGCCAACGCGTTGGAAACGGCCAATCTGGTCAAAGCCAAAATGGCAGAACTGTCGAAAAGTTTCCCCGACGGCATCAGTTATGAAATTCCGTATGACACGACTTTGTTTGTGAACGTGTCGATCAACGAAGTTATCCATACCTTCTTTGAGGCGGTGCTGCTGGTTATCGTCGTCGTCTATTTGTTTTTGCAGAACATGCGGGCGACCCTGATCCCGATTTTGGCGGTGCCGGTGTCGATTATCGGTGCGTTTGCCGGTATGTATCTGCTCGGTTTCTCAATCAACCTGCTGACATTGTTCGGTCTGATTCTGGCAATCGGTATCGTGGTTGACGACGCCATCATTGTGCTGGAAAACGTCGAACGTTTGATGAGCGAGGAAAAGCTGACCCCGAAAGAAGCGGCGATCAAGGCGATGCAGGAAGTGTCGGGACCGGTGGTCGCAGTGGCTCTGGTGTTGTCGTCGGTATTTTTGCCGATCGCTTTTCTGGGCGGCATGACCGGCGTTATGTACAAACAGTTTTCGGTGACGATTGCGGTTTCGGTGTTGATTTCGGCGTTTGTCGCGCTGACGCTGACGCCGGCTCTATGCGCCCTGATCATCAAGCCCAACCGCCAGCATCAGGAACCGAAAGGCTTTTTCAAATGGTTTGACAACTTTTTCGAATGGGTGACGGAAGCCTATCTTTCCGGCGTGCGTTTCTTCCTTAACCACCGGAAAACGGCAACGGTCAGTTTCGTCGCCGTTCTGGCCGCGATTGCCTTTTTGTTCAAGATCGTGCCGGGCGGTCTGGTGCCGGGCGAAGACCAGGGCAACCTGCTGATGGCCTATAGTATGCCGGAAGCTTCGTCGCTGCGGCGGACGACGAATTTTACCGATTCCGTAGTTAAACTGCTGGACAAGGATCCGAACGTGGAAAACGTGCTGACGATTAACGGATACAATATGCTGTCGTCGAGCCAGAACACCTATTCGGGCATCAGCTTCATCATCTTAAAAGACTGGGGACTGCGGGAAAACGCCGACCAATCGGCGGACGCTTTGGCTCAGCTTTATACCAAATTCGGCATGAGCCGGCCCGAGGGCATCGGCTATGCCTTTTCCATGCCGCCGATCATGGGCATGAGCATGTCCGGCGGTTTTGAAGGTTATATCCAAAACCGCGGTGGCAAGAGTTCAAACGAGCTGATGGACAAGGTGACCGAATTTGTCAATGCCGCCAACGAACGGCCGGAGCTGAAAAACGTGCGTACCACGTTTTCGGTCAGCACGCCGCAGTACCGGGTTGATCTCGATCGCGAAAAGGCAAGGATCCTCAATGTGTCGATCGATGCCATCTATGCGGTTATGCAGTCAACCTTCGGCAGTCTTTATGTTAATGACTTTACTTACAAAGGCCGTAATTTCCGGGTGATTTTGCAGTCGGAAGGACGCTTCCGCCGCACTCCGGACGACCTGCGTTACGTTTATGTCAAATCCAACAGCGGGCAGCTGGTGCCGTTGTCGACTCTGCTGAAAGTCGAGCGCGTTACCGGACCGGAGCTGGTTAACCGCTTTAACATTTTCCCGGCCGCCAAGGTGCTGGGCGATCCGGGCGACGGTTATTCGTCCGGTCAGGCGATTGCGGCGATGGAAGAAGTGGCCGGTCAGGTTCTGGGCGACGACTATTCGCTGTCGTGGATCGGTTCCGCCTATCAGGAAAAGCTGACCGGCGGCGCGTCGACCCAGGCCTTTGTTTTCGGTCTGATCATGATCTTCCTGATTCTGGCCGCCCAATATGAAAAATGGTCGCTGCCGTTCGTGGTTATCCTGTCGGTGCCGTTTGCGGTACTGGGCGCTTTGCTGGCAATTTATCTGCGCGGCATTCAAAACGATCTGTATTTCCAGGTTGGTCTGGTTACCCTGATCGGTCTGGCGGCGAAAAACGCCATTCTGATCGTTGAGTTTGCGGTAATGGAAGTGCAGCGCGGGCTGACTTATGCGGAAGCGGCGGTCAGCGCGGCCAAACTGCGTTTCCGTCCGATTGTGATGACTTCGCTGGCATTTACCTTCGGCGTTTTGCCGCTGGCCGTTTCCACCGGTGCCGGCGCCGGCAGCCGTCACGCTATCGGCACCGGCATGATCGGCGGCATGATTTTGTCGACCTTTGTCGCCACCTTGTTTGTGCCGATGATGTTTGCGATTATCGGCGAAACTTTCGACGAGGAAAACATACTCCGTCGCAAGATCAGCAAACGGGCGAAAAAGCTCGGCCGTCCGCAGTTGAAGGGAAAACTGCGGTAAGTTGCGGAAAATGCGCTGGAAGACATGTTCCGGCAGCAGGAGAAAAGGGACGGCTAAACCGTCCCTTTTCCTGTGTCAAAAAACAAGCTCCGGTTGTGTGGCCGAATTGCTTCCGTTAACGAAGGAGGGCATGTTTGATGCGGGCTGAGGCAGAGGATTGGCGGAATATCCGGCGGAGAGGGCGAATCCGGGGGCGGAACCGGCGCCGGGGCGTTGCCGGCGCTCAGTTGACGTCGCCGAGGACAATCGTCTGTGTCACTTTGTCAATGTTTTTAAGCCAGGGAACGATTGCTTTGGGAAAAAAGTCGGAATCGGCCAGCCGGTCGATTTCGATCCAGCGGATTTGCTGTTTTTCGCCGTCGGGGATGCTGCCGTTGCAAAGCGGCGAGAAGTCTTTGACCGTACAGAGGAACATCAGTTCCGCCTGATGAAAACAGGGGTCGTCAAAAGGCGAATCGTGGTTTTTGGCGATATAGTCGCGGGCAAAAAGCAGCCGTTCCGGACGGACGGTAAGGTTGAGTTCTTCCCGGCATTCGCGGATCAGAGCCTGTTCCATGGTTTCGCCCCACTGGTGGCCGCCGCCGGGCAGTTTGCAGAAACGGCCGCGGCCGTAGTCGCAGCTTTCGACCAGCAGTTTGCCGTTGCGGATGATGACGGCTTTGATTGAATAGCGGAAAATCTTTTCCATTGTTTTTCTCCGGGTTGTGAAAAAACAAGAATAAAGTTTTTGCCGCCGGCATTCAATTTTTTTTGGGGGGGGAAATTCCGGGCGGAAAAACGGCGCGGCCGGCCGGGGAAGGTTCAGTCTTTTGTTGCGTCGGGTTTGAAGTTCATGGCGCCCGAGTTGATGCAATAGCGCATGCCGGTGTTGGTCGGTCCGTCTTCAAATACGTGTCCGAGATGGGAACCGCAGCGCGCACAGGTAACTTCAATCCTTACCATGCCGTGGCTGAAGTCTGCATTTTGTCTGATGCTGCCGGGAATGGCGCGGTCAAAGCTCGGCCAGCCGCTGCCGGAATCGAATTTGTCGCCGGAACGGAAAACCGGGTTGCCGCAGGCGCCGCAGACGAAGGTGCCGTCGTCCTTCATATTCAGGTATTGTCCGGAAAACGGCTTTTCGGTACCTTTTTCGCGGAGAATTTTATATTGTTCCGGCGACAGTCGTTTTTTCCATTCTTCTTCGCTTAAGTTCAGCGGCGGCGTTTTTCTGCTGCAACAGCCTTTTCCCTGTTTGGCCAGGTATTTCTGATGATATTCTTCGGCCGGATAGAATTCGGCAGCCGGCGCCACTTCGGTTACCACCGGCGCGGGATATGTTCCCGAGTTGTTCAGTTCTTCTATTTTGGCCAGGGCCTCTTTCTTTTGTTCCGGCGTGAACCAGAAAACGGCCGACCGGTACTGGGTGCCGACGTCCGATCCCTGGCGGTTGAGCGTGGTCGGGTCGTGGTTGGCAAAAAAAATGTCCAGCAACTGGTTGTAGGTGACCATTTTGTCGTCAAAGACGACTTTGACCGCCTCCGTGTGGCCGGTGCCGCCGGTACAGACCTGCCGGTAGTCCGGGTTTTCCGTTTGTCCGCCGGTGTAGCCGACGGTAGTGGACACAACTCCCGGCACGGTGTCGAACACCGCCTGGATTCCCCAGAAGCAGCCGGCGGCGAAAACGGCCTGCGATATGCTCATTTTTTCTCCCGTTTGATTTGTTTTCTTTCGAATATAAGTACGAACCGAAGGTTTTTCAATCAGGCAACGTTTTCTCTTCGCGGTCAGCGCCGGAGAGCAGCCAAAACCATCGGTGCGGCATTTTGCGTCGTCGGTTCCTTTTCGTCAATCCATGAAGCGCCGTCGGAATCAAGGTCGGAAATGTCCCGGTCGGGAACGCCGTCGACGGTGCAGTCGAATAAAACGCCGGTGTGGAACAGCCCGCCGGGGCGGCCGTCGTCTTCGACAAAACCGCGGAAAAAGACATTTTCTTCCCTCCGTTCGCCAACACTTTGCAAACGGCAGCCGGTTTCTTCCTCCAGTTCGCGGGCAAGCGTCCGTTCTTCGCTTTCACCTTTTTCCGGCGAACCGCCGGGCAGGTCGAAAAGGCCGGTGTAAGGTCCCCGTTTTTTGCGGATCAGCAGAATCTTTCCTTCCCGGCGGATAACGCCGTAGATGCCGCGGTGAATGCGGGTGACGGAAAAGGCGTTGCGTTCCCGTTCAACGGCTTCCGCCGCCAGGGCGCTTTCGTCGCGGATCCAGCG
The DNA here is from genome assembly GCA_902489795.1 of uncultured Azospirillum sp. Lineage (GTDB taxonomy): Bacteria > Pseudomonadota > Alphaproteobacteria > RF32 > CAG-239 > JAFUYI01. The sequence continues at coordinate 41,202 of CABUBU010000005.1, read as the reverse complement.
AGGCAGGCCGGCATCGGCCGTGTGGCTGAAAGGAAACCATTGCCAGCTTCCGTGCTCGGCGGAAAGTCTGACCGTGCCGGAGAGGTATTCGGCAAGAAAAGTGACGCCGTAAAGCGTTTCCCCCGCCCGGGGAGAAAAACTCCAGGTTCTGAGCGGGCGTTTGATTCGTACCGTTAACCCGGTTTCTTCAAATATCTCTCTTGTCAGCGCCTGCGTGTGGCTTTCGCCTGTTTCGACGCCGCCGCCGGGCAGGTCATATATTCCTTCTTCGCCGTTTTGCCGGCGTTCGAGCAGCAGAAAACAACCGTTGCAAACAATGACGGCCTTGACGGCCACGCGCGTTTTGTTCATTTCTTTTTTCCTTTCCCGGCAACCATTATAACGGCAGGAAGACAAAAAGACAAACCGTTTTTCGAAGCGTAATCCCCGGGCCGGCCGGGGCTGTCATAAAAAAACACCGCCGTTTTCAAACGGCGGTGTCGGCGGGAACTGTCGTTTCCTTATTTGATTTCTTCAATCAGCAGTTCGCTCGGAGCAGTGGTCTGAGTGTTTTCAATGGTGTAGGACACTTTCCGGGTCGCCGGTTTGGTCGTGGTGGTGACCACGGTTTTTACCTGCGGCTGGGTGGTGACTACGGTTTTGACTTCCGGCTGGGAAGTAACGACCGTTTTGACTTCCGGCTGAGCGACAACCTGAGTGTTGGAAATGATTTTTTGATTGATGACAGGTTCTTTTTCATAGCTGACGGTCGATGTGGTTTTCGGTTCGTAAACCGTGGTGTAGGTGGTTTTCTTATAGATGACTTCAACCGGTTCGCGGGTCTGTCTGACAACCGGTGCGCAACCGTTGCAGCCGTTAGTGCTGACAACAACAGGAGTCGGGATGGGGGCGGGAGCCGGAGCCTGAATGTTAACGGTGGTTACGGGAACCGGTGCGGGAGCCGGCATCGGCGCCGGGCGCGGGGCAACATAAACCGGACGCTGGGCAACCAGAGTAATGCGGCGCGGCTCGGGTCTTGCTTCCCGGTAAACGTATACTTTTTCGGGCGCTTTTTCTGCAATTTTGGCTTTTTCCTCTTTGGCCGGGCAGTCTTTGCGGGAATAGAAATGATTGTTGCAGTCCTGATCGTACTTTTTATAAATGGATCCTTCAGCGCAGGCGCCAAGCAGGAACAGAAGGGAGAATACAAATAACTTTTTCATGACTTTTTCTCTTTCGTTGATTGATAGTTGCAATATAACGGATTAGCAAAAAATTTGAATATAATATAGTCTTTTTTTCTAATTTGTCAATTTCTGTTTAAAAAAATCTGCTTTTTATATAATCATATAAATCTTAATTTAAACCTTATGTGATATGACGGAAAGAAATTATTTTGACCATTTTTGCCAATGTCATCTACGATTGAAAAAAATTATTTGTTGACCGGGGGGGAACTTATGAATATCCGTAAAGTGTTGTGTTTGCTGACGGCGCTGGCCTGCGCAGCGGAAAACTGTTTGGCGGCGGAGGGGGATAATCTGGCGGCGTCAATTTACAATCACGCGCATTTTCGCAATCGGGAGGCGCTGGCGCGGCTGAAGAGAAACGGCTATTCTCTTGATGCCGTGGATTCTCGCGGCAATACGGCGCTTTGCACTGCCATTGTGCGCAAAGACGAAAATGCTTATAAACTGCTGCGGCAGATGGGAGCAAACACCGCCCACCCCTGCGTTAAAAAACTGGAAGCAGCGGTGCGGCCGGTTAAAAACGACAAGTTCGTATGGAACGTGGGGCCGACGACCTATCTCGGCGCCGCCGCCCTGATCGGGGGTACCGTGGCCATTGCCGCCGGCGGCAGCGGCGGCGGATCAAAATCGGACGGCAGTTGGGGCGACGGTATCAACCCCGGCGATGGAGGGGGAGAAAAACCCGGTGGTGATATTATAGAAGAAGTTGATGCTTCATTTTTCCAGACCGATGAATACAAACAAGGCAATTTCCTGTCGCAGATCGGCGCGGCGGAAGCTTATGCGCGTTTTTACGGGGTAAAGTCAAACGAACCAGTGTCTTCTTTAGAAAAAGTTGCCGTCGGCGTGGTTGATACCGGTGTTTACGGTGCTCACGCGGAGTTTGCCGCCACCGACATCAGCGGCGTCAATTATGACTACGGTCCGTGCAGCAAGAGCGGGAACTCTACCAACTGCTGGCAGTGGGCGAAAAACTATAAAGGGTATTCAAATGTTACTTATCTGAAACTTGATAATGGTGATGTACACATTACGCGGATAGGTAAAGGCAGCAAAGAAGAGTATGACAAATGGGCGTCTGCTTATGATGAGGGTTATGATTGGAACAAGGAAAAAGACAGCGCCACCGGCTTTTATCCGAACAAGTCGGAAGAAGATGCGCACGGCACCCATGTGGCCGGCATTATTGCCGCTGACAGAAATGGCGGCGGCATGCACGGCGTGGCTTTTGAAAACGCCTCGATCATCGCTGCCCGTTATGATTTGATGTCGCCGATTTCGGCACCGGTAAAAGATGTGATCGACATGGGGGCGAAAGTAGTCAATTTCAGTCTGGGTGTAGATTCAACGCCAGATATGAATGCTTCTACCATTAATAAACATGTAAATAAATTAGGTGATCATATAGACAGCGTGCGTTATCAGATTGAAAATAACGTTGTTTTTGTTTTTTCTGCCGGTAACGAAGGTCAGGCACAACCAGGGGTTTTGAACGGAATACCGCTCTTAGACGAGTTTAAGGAAAGTTTGAGCAATTTGTTCGTGACGGTCGTCGCTTTGGGTAAGGATGATAAACTGGCCAGCTATTCAAATGCTTGCGGAGCTGCACAGAATTATTGTATTGCTGCGCCGGGAACAGACATCTGGTCGGTTGTCAATCAGGACAATATGATCGGGTCGATGAGCGGTACTTCGATGGCGGCGCCGGTGGTTACCGGCAGTATTGCCTTTCTGATGGGCGCTTATCCATACATGACGCCGCAGGAAGTGGTCAGTCTGGTGTTTGAAACCGCCGATGATTTGGGGAATGTCGGCGTGGATGCCATTTACGGACATGGTCGGATCAATCTGAATAATGCGACTCAGCCGCAGGGCGAACTGATGATCGCTACCGGCTCAAACGTGAAAGGGGAAGGTATTGCGGCTCGTTCGACGACAATGTCGGTGCCGGCCGTTTTCAGGAGTGCGCTGGCGGCGAAGATGCCGCGTTCCGTTACTGCGTTTGACAAGTACAAACGTCCTTATGCGATGCCGATTTCTTCTTTTGTGAAGATGACCCACAGCGGAGAGCGCAATTTCAAAAACGATTTGTATGCTTTTTCCCGCTATCAGCCGAAGCGGAGGATAGCAGCCGGCGGCAATCTGGCTTTCTCCTATGCGCCGGCGGCTTTGGCGGATTCTGCGAGTGGTCTCGGCACCATGGAAGCAGAATATGCCGGAGAGGGGTATGCTGCCGGATTCTATTATACGGAAAATACGCTTTATAACCATAATGCTTATTTTGAAAAGGCATTGGCTAATCCGTTTATGGCGATGAACTCGGCTTACGGTGTTTACAGCCGCTATCAGCCGTCTTCAGACTGGAAGGTGACGATGGGCTTTGCTACCGGCGAAAACGGCCTTTACGACGGCAGTCGGGATGACAACGACCGCGATTTTGACAACCGGGTTTATGGTTTTGATTCCGCAGCTGCTTACAGTCTGACGGATAATCTGACGGTGACGGCGATGAGCGGTGTTTTGTACGAAGACAGCGCAATGCTCGGTTTGAACGGCACCGGCGGTTTTGATATCGGCGATTCGAGCACCTGTTATGCCGGGCTTTCGGTCAGCTGGTCGCCGCTGAAGAATCTGTTTTTGAGCGGTGTCTACTATCAGGGCTGGACCGATGCCGGAAACCTCGCTTCTAATCTGATGCAGACCAGTCGACTGGTCAGCGACAGTTTTGCTCTGGACGGCCATTACCGTTATAACAAAACCGATGCAGTCGGCTTGCAGATTTCTTCGCCGCTCAGAATTTACAAGGGCACGGCTGCCTTTGACCTGCCGGTCGGACGCGACAACTATTCCGACGAAGTTTACCGCGAGCGGTTTCGTGCCAGTATGAAGCCGGATGCCAGGGAATACAAGTTTTCATTTTATCATGACCGGGAGCTTAACGAGAACATGAATTTTAAGGCACAGTTTGATATGCGGCTCAATCCCGATCATCAGAAAGATGCCGAGACCGATTATCGGGTGATGTTTGGTTTCAACTGGACTTTCAACTGATTAATCGAAACAAGGCGGCTTATAACAGCTGCCTTGTTCAACTGTTTTGAGCAGAATGCATTATTTGCCGAACTTTTTGGATGCGAAATTCGCGATATAGGTTGCCAAAATGTTCGTCTTTGGGCAGTACTGCAAAGTTTGGCATATCGGTTGCTTTGATATCTTGCAAGATGGCTACGATTTGTCGCAATCGGGTGGCATTTTGTTCAAATATTAGGTCTTCTTCTTTGGCAATTGTTCGTTTGCAGCCATGCATGTCGGCGCGGCAGACGGCGATGTAGTTTTCAAGGTCTTTTGAGCCGGCACGGGTGAGATCTTCGCAAAAGTCGACCAGTGTGCCGATCCTCATTTCCGGGATTTTGCAAAACTTCATATGATAACGGCAGGCTGTGAGGGCAAAATCGCGGTAATGGTTGGGGATTTTCAGTCGGCGGCAGATTGTGCGGATAATTCCCAGACCGTTTTGTTCATGATTGTGGTGCGAAGGGAGAATTTCCGCCGGGGTGACGGTTTTGCCGATATCGTGCAGGAGAATGCCGAAGCGGACGAGGGCATTGCCGCCGGCAGCCTGTTCCAGCGCCGACAGAGTATGGTCGCCGCTGTTGCCTTCCGGGTGATAGTCGGTGCGCTCGGGCGTATTCCACAACCGGTTGACTTCCGGCAGAACGGCTTCAAGCGCTCCGCAGGCGCGGGCAGTCTGTACAAAACGGGGAAAATCGGGAAAGCGCAGGGCTTTTTCCAGTTCTTTCCATATCCGCTCGGCGGAGAGGTGGGCAAGCTGTCCTTCCGCCGTCATCCGGGCAACCAGTTCAAGCGTTTCCGGCGCTGGAGTAAAATTGAGCTGGGCGGCAAACCGGCAAAGGCGGAGAACCCTTAGGGGATCTTCCTGAAAATGTTCGGCGTTAATGTGCCTTAAAACGCGGTTTTCAATGTCTTTCCGCCCGTTGAAAGGGTCAAAGTATTCTCCCGTTTGCGGGGCAAAGGCGATGGCGTTGCAGGTGAAGTCCCGCCGTTCGAGGTCTTCTTCCAAAGTGACAGAGGGGTCGAAAATAAAACGGAAATCGGCGTGGCCGCGGCCGGTTTTAATCTCTTTGCGGGCAAGTGCGTATTCTTCTTTGCTTTCGGGGTGGAGAAACACCGGAAAGTCTTTGCCGACACGGACAAAGCCGCGGGCAAGCATTTCGTCAGGCGAGGCGCCGGTGACGACATAGTCGTAATCCTGCGGCTGTCGGCCGCGCAGTCTGTCGCGTACGCTGCCGCCGACCTGATAGATTTTCATACTTTTTCTCCCAACAGCAGTTTTTGCAGATAAGCGTTTAAAAAGCGTTCTTTTTCTTCTCGGAAATTTTGTGCGCGGGCGTTGGTTTCGGTAAGCGAAAGGAGTTTGCCAAGCACTTCGTCAAGCAACGGTTGCCGGCCGAGGTCTTCTTTTTCTCTGCCGTATTTTTTGTTTTCGATCAAACGGGAAAGGGCGGCGTATGTTTCTTCGCCGAGCGTCTGCCGGCAGGTTTCCAGCGTGTGGGTGAAATCGGTTTCCGGCAGGCGGCGGAATGCGGCGACGCAAAAGGCGTTGAGCAGGCCGCGGAAAGCGTAGAGGTATTTTTTGCCGGTGAAGGTTTGGCGTTTTTCCATTTCCCGGAGATTGTCGGCGCCCATGGAACGGTAGTGGCGGATCAGAGTGCCGTCGTCAAAACTTTTTTCGGCAAAAGTGCGCAGTTCCGGCGGCACCGGTCCGAGGTAGACGACGTTTGAGATCAGCCATTCGATGGTTGAAGGGTTGGATTTTGCCAGAAGACGCAGGAATTTGAAAATGTCAAATCCGCAAAGGTCGTACAAGGCGTCGTGCGCGGTACAGGGGGCAAGCTTTTGGTCAAACGCCGCGTTAATGACGTCGCCCGCCCGGGCAAGGCTGACATAGTCTTTCAGCGATCGATAATAGACAAAGCGGACGTTGTAATCACTGTCGGCACTTTCGATCCGCCAGGCGCGGCTGCCGCTTTCAACGGCAAAAAGAATTTTTATCTGCCATTGTTCTTCCAGATCGTGCAGAAGGCTGCGGATGGTTTGCGCTGCCGGTTCAGACATGTTTTTTGGCCTCCCTGACCATGTGTTTCCAGTTTTTGGGTTTGATGACTTTGACATGCGGTTCCCAGCCGTAAAGGCAGCGGCCCAGTTCCAACACGCCGCCCGCTTTGAAACTGACGGTCAGACTGCCGTTGGAGTTTTCGCGAACCTGCTGGCGGGGGTGAAAAATATAGTTTTTGGCAGCAGCAGCCGAGCGGGCGTCAAAAAGCCATTCGTTTTCAAAAGCCGGTTCGCTGAACTGTCCGAAATTTGCACAGCAATGGTTTTCCAGACAAAAGTCAGCGTTGCGGATAAAATAGCTGCCGGTTTCTTTAATGTCAATGATGTCGCTCAGGCAGACGTAGAGAAACTCCCGTTTTTTTCCGAATAGGCGATAAGGTGATGATTGGGGCCGTAAATGAAGGCGTATGGGCATAATGTTTGACATTTTGTCTGGTGGCCTCTTTCTGCCCAGCACAGGCGGATTTTACGGCAGGCGGTGACGGCATGTCGGAGCAGCGCCAGATGGCGCGGGTTGATCTCGATTTTTTGCATCGGCCTGAAGAGGTAGCCTTCGGAAGCCTGCATGATTTCGGTGTCGGTTTCTATCCGGCAGCAGACTTCCGGCCGCATCATGGCTTTGAGTTTGGTCAAAAGGCCGGCCAGCGTGCGCGACTGTTCGCAAAGCTGAACGTGTTTTAATAGCCGCAGGGCGTTTTGCAGGGTGGATATTTCCTCGGTCGAGAAACTGATGTAGTTTTTGAGTGATCCGTACGGCAGGTGCCAGCGTTTGACACCGTGTTCGCCGATGGTTTCGGTCAGCTGGGGAAATCTTTCGCGAATAAAATTGCGCATTCTTTCCGCCGTGCGGCGAGAAACGTCAAACTGCTGCATGACGTCGGCGATGGAAATTCCTTCGGCGCTTGATTGCATACGGATGGCAAGGTCAAATATGTTGTGCATTTTTTCGTATGCCATCGGGTAGAAGTCCTTTGCCGTTTCAGGGAATCAGTTTTTCGTCCAGGCTGCAGGCTGCCGTTTTTCCAGAAGCCAGAGCTTCGACGATGGTGGAGCCGCCGTGTTTGCAGTCGCCGGCATAGATGACACGGTCGGTGTCCGGCTGGCGGGGAGCGGTGCTGCCGATGGCTTTGATAACCAGGGAAAAGCCGGGTCGGGCAATGGTGGTGTCGGGAATTTCTTCCAGTTTGCCGCGGTTAAAACGGTTTTTGGCGGTATACAGGGTGAGATATTCGCCGTCGGTACCGATTTTTTTGACTTTGGTCATGGTGGTCAGATCTACGCCGGCATCAAGCAGCGATTTTCGTTCCTCGCCGGTGATCCGCATGTCGGATACCCTGCGGCGGACGAACATTTCAACGTTTTCGGCGCCAAAGTTGACGGCTGTCAGCGCACAGTCGACAGCGACAGCGCCGCCGCCGATGACGGCGACGTTTCCTTCCGCCGTATAGCACTCGGGGTGGCGGAGATAGTCAAGATAGGAAACGGCGTGCTCTTCACCTTCAATGTCGAGGTTAATGCCTTCCGGTTCTCCGGTGGCGACGATAACGCCGTCAAAGTCCCGGTTCAGAAGCGCGGCGGGGGTGTCGACGGGGGCGTTGAGCCGCAGTTCGATCATGTCGGGGGCGTCAATAAAGCTCCAGTCTTTGGCGATGACCTCAAATGGCAGCCGGCTGTCGGGGATGAGATTGAGGGCGCCGCCGATTTTTTCATCTCCCTCAAACAGGGTAATGCGGTAACCGAGCCGTGACAGTTCCGCCGTTGCGGCAATGCCCGCCGGCCCGGCGCCGATGACGGCGACTTTTTTGCCGTTGGCCGGCAGCTTGGGATGGACGGCGGATTCCGCGGTGCGGTATTTTTCCAAAATGGTGGCCTGAACCCGCGGAATGTTGATCGGAAAGTCGATGCCGGCGCGGGTACAGGCCTGCATGCAGAACTTGTCGGGGCAGATCAGGCCGCAGGTCTGTCCCATCGGGTTGTTGCGGGTAATGCTCTCGACCGCGCCGGCAAAATCGTTTGCCTTTGCTTTGGCGATAAACTCCTGCGGGTTGCAGTTGACGGGGCAGGCGTTCATGCAGGGTTTGTTTTTGCAGCCCAAACAGCGTCCCAGTTCAGAAATTAGCTGGGCGCGTGTCAGGTACAGTTTTTTGTCAGTCATTTTAACTTATCCGAAATTAATTGCTGGTTATAATTTACGCCATCAGAGAAGGGAGAAGTCAAGTTTTTTCTGGCGGAGGTCGAAAATGTTGAAAAAAATATTGCGGGCAGCGGCTGCGGGAGCGGCGTTCGTCGTCGTTTATCTGGTCTGTCTGTATGCGGTGCAGGATTATCTCATCTTTTATCCGGACAGGTTTTATGCCGGCCCAAACAATGCCGGCGTACCGGCGTTTGAAGAGCGACCGCTGGTAACCGCCGACGGGCACTTGATTATGGCCTGGTATGCAAAAGGCGCCGCCGACAAGCCGGCAATTTTGTTTTTCCACGGCAATGCCGGGCAGCTGGCGACTTTTGCGCCGCATCTGAAAGCGTATATTGATGCCGGCTACCCGGTGTTTATGCCCGAATATCGCGGTTTTGGCTTAAGCGGCGGTAAGCTTTCGGAAGAAACAATGTATGCCGATGCCGTCGTTGCCTGCAATTATCTGAAAGACAGACTCGGGCATGACAGAATTGTCGTTTTTGGCTATTCGATGGGAACCGCGCCGGCTTCGGCGGCGGCAGGCATGTGCTCTGCCGACGCGCTGATTCTGGCCGCGCCGTTTTATTCTCTGGAACGCGAGGTCGGCGACAAGCCGATTCCCCTGGCCCGGCTGGTGTTGAAAAACCGTTTGGAATCAAGCCGGTTTATTGCCGCCTACTCGGGGCCGCTGCTGGTTGTTCACGGCAGCGAAGACAAACTGATTCTGCCATACCATGGACAGGAACTTTTTAAATTGTCGCCAGCTGCGGACAAGGAATTCTTTTTGGCGGAGGGGGTTGACCACAACCGTTTGTTTTTTGAAGACGGCAACCATCGGACGATGCTCGACTGGCTGAATCGGCGTTTTGGCACCGGCCGCTGACGGCAGTGCCGACAAGTGTCCGCCGGCCGCCGCAGACTTGATTTTAGTTCCTTAAATATGCATCTTGAAAGCTTCGTAATCCTTGCCGCTGGGTCGAAATGTCCGCATCTGTCGGTTTTTGTCGATGCTTGAACTAAAAAAACTCCCCGGGCAGGGGAGTTTTTTGTAGATTTGCAATTTAGAAAACGTAGCGGACGCCGCCGTAGATTTCCTGATTGTGGACTTTGCCGTCGCCGATTTTGCCCATGTCGTAGTAACGGTAACCGACGTCGATGTTCAGGCGGTTGGTCATCTTTGCGGAGATACCGCCGCCCAGTACCCAGGTGAAATTGTGTTTCTTGTAACTGTCGCGGCCGTCGTCGTACGAGAATTTGTATTCAAGGTTGGTTACACCGATACCGGCCTGCAGATAGGGCGTAAACCAAGTATACGGAGAGAAGTCGTAATAGACGTTGAACATATAGGAATCGTATTCAAACGTGCCGGTACTGGTGGAAACGATCGGATCGCGTCCTTCCACCGGAATGACGAGCGTTTCGGAATCTTCGCTCTTGTCGCGCCAGATATATTCGACTTCGGCGCGGAAGTACTGATAACGGTAACCGATGGCGCCGGAAAGCATGAACAGGTTGTCGTCGATGTCCAGACGGTCACCCGAGGTGTGTCTGTCTCCGATGTCAGGTTCGGCAACACCGCCGCGCAAGCCGAGGTAAATACCGTCGCATTCGGCCATGGCGTCGGAAGCCGCGACCATTCCCAAAACTATTGCCGATGCTCCGGCCAACATTTTTTTCAACATTCTAAAGATTCCTCTCGTTAAAGCAAAATGAAAATTCTGGACAAAGAGTACATTAATTTTTTAATTGAATCAAGTTTTTTGTGCGGCGGCGGCAGAATTTGTCGGGATCGGCCGGATTTGTCGGGAGTCCGTTTGGAGCCGCCGGTATAATTTAAGCAGTATGCTTGCTTTTTCAACGGTTTTGTGCTAGCCGTAACGATTATGACGAAAGAAAAAACGACAAATGAGGAAAAAAGAACGGCTTCGGGGCTGAATACGCTGGCCTCCGAAACGATGCCGCTTTTGCGCCGAATCCTCGGCCGAAAGGGGATGATGGCGGCCGACGTGCTGGCTTTTTGGGAACAGATTGCAGGGGAGGAACTGGCCGCTTTCACTTTCCCGGAAAAAATCAGTTTCCGCGGCAGGGAACGGCAGAACGGCGTTTTGCAGGTGGCGGCGGTCAACGGCGCTTTTGCTCTGGAACTGCAGCACCGGGAAAAGTTTGTGCTGGAAAAGGTTAACGCATTTTTTGGCTACAACGCGGTTTCCGAACTCCGAATCCGTCAGAGCGGCGGGGTTCCCTTTCGCCGGCGGCGGAAAATTAATCAACCGGAATTTAAGAAAATACTTGTAAGCGGCGAGGAACAAAATTATATTGAACAACTGACCGGGGGGCTGAACGACGGCGATCTCAAAGACAGCCTGATCCGTCTGGGAAAGTGTGTATTATCGCAAAACCGCAAATAAACAGGAGTAGCAATGACTTTTGAAAATATCATAAAGAGAGTGAGCCAGGTGTTGGCCGCGGCGTTTATGTTCTTGATGGCCGACGGTTTCTATCTGTCGCAGAAGGGATTCAACTGGGTGGACGGCAGTCTGGTGTTGGTCAGACCGGCGGAAGCGTCGGTGTCGGCGGTCGCCGGCGGCGCGGTGCCCAGCCGTTTTGAAATGAATGCCGCGCATGTGCTCGGCAGCACGGACGCGCCGGTGACGATTTATGAGTTTTCGTCGCTCGGCTGTTCCCATTGTGCCGATTTCCATCTGAACATGCTGCCTGAGTTGAAGAAAGATTATATTGACAGCGGCAAGGTCAAGCTGGTGTTTGCCGATTTTCCGATCGATGCCAAATCAATGAAAGGGGCAATGCTGGCTCGTTGTATGCCTGCCGATAAATATTTTGACTTTTTGAGCCTGCTGTTTAAAAAACAGCTGACCTGGGGGCTTTCCTTTAAAACCGAAAAACTGCTGACCAGTTATGCCGAACTGGAGGGGCTTTCTGCTGAAAAGGCCAAAGCCTGTATGGAAGACGACAACGTGGCCAAGGAAATTATGTCGGTTCGTCAGGACGCGATGGAAAAGCTGCAAATTCAGGGAACGCCGTCCTTCTTGGTGAGGAGTGATCTTGGCGAAGAAGTTTTGCCCGGAGTGCCCGATTATGAAAAACTGAAAGAAGTGCTGAATAAATATCTTGGCGTTAACAAGTAAGTAACCTTTAGGGAATATGCTGGCCGATGAAAAAAATTCCTGAAGACATCAGGGCACTGGAGGAAAAAATTGCCCGCCAGCGGGAAAAGGAAAAACGTTTGCGGGAGCCGGCCAAAGCTTCGGAATATGCCGGAGCGGCGGGGGTCGGCCTCAGAATTACGGCGGAATTTCTGTCGGCGATTCTGGTCGGCGGCGCAGTCGGTTACGTGGTTGACCGCATGGCGGGCAGCCGTCCGTTTTTTCTGATGGTGCTTCTGTTTTTGGGCGGAGCGGCCGGCATTTTGAACGTTTACCGTCTGGCCAAAGCGGAAGAGGAACGGAAAACGAATAAGGAGTAGGTTAAGTTGTCAAATCCGTTGGAACAGTTTGTTATTAAGCCGATTATTCCGCTTAAGGCCGGCGACGTCGATATTTCTTTTACCAACTCTTCGCTGTTTATGCTGCTGGCGGTGGCGGCGGCAGCGCTTTTGTTTTCGCTTTGTCTGCGGCGCCGAACCATCGTTCCCGGACTGGCGCAGTCGCTGCCCGAATGTGTTTACGGCTTTATCGCCAATCTGATGAAGGAGAATATCGGTCCCGAAGGGTTGAAATATTTCAGTTTCATCTTTTCGGTCTTTTTGTTTGTCGCTTTTGGTAATGTTTTAGGATTGTTCCCTTATGCCTTTACCTTTACTTCGCATGCAACTGCGGTAGGAGCTTTGTCAATTGCGGCGTTGCTGTTTAACGTTGCGGTTGGCATCCGCAAACGGAAATGGGGGTATCTGCGCACGTTTATGCCTAAAGGCATTCCGCTGGTGTTGGCACCGCTGATCGTGCCGATAGAAACCATTTCCATGCTTTCCAAGCCTTTCAGCCTGACGGTGCGACTGGTGGCCAATATGACGGTGGGGCATATCATGCTCAAAATTATTGCCGGTTTTATTGTCAGTCTGGGTGTGCTTGGTGCAGTACCGATGCTGTTTAGTGCCTGTATTGTCGTTTTTGAGTTGTTTATCGGCGTTTTGCAGGCTTTCATCTACACGGTGCTGAGCTGCATCTATCTGGGGGACGCTTTGCGCAGTCACTAGCGAAAAAGATTATTTTGTAGGATATGTTTAATGTTAAAATCTGAAAGGAAAATTAAATGGAACCTTTAGCTTATGTGGGCGCTGCGGTTTGCGCCTTGTCAATGACGGTTGCTGCTTGGGGCGTAACTAAATTGTGGACAACGATCATTACTACCGTCGGTCGCAATCCGCAAGTGAAAAAAGATGTTGATATATACGGCTGGGCGGGCTTTGCCGCGATTGAAGCGATTGCGCTCTATGCGCTGGTTATTGCTCTGCTTATGCTGACGGGCGGCGAATAATTTTCAGGAGTCGGCGGAGCGAACATGGGGAGAAGACCTCTTTTCCCCGCTGTTCCGCCGGGGCGGACGGTAATTTATCGGTGAGGAAGAGGCGTTATGCCACAGCTTGATTTTTCCACATTTCCTTCGCAGGCTTTCTGGCTGGTCGTCAGCTTTACGCTGATGTGGCTGGTTATGGCCAAAATGATCGTGCCGAAAATCACCGACATTCTGAATCGGCGGCAGCGCAAGATCGACGACTATCTGACGGCGGCCGGAGAGTTTAAGCAGACGGCGGAAGAGGCGTTGGAAAAATACGAGCGGGTTTTGCGCGAGGCCAATGCCGAAGCGGCGGAGAATCTGCGAAAGGCCGGTGAAGAGCTGGAAAAGAAAATTGCGGCACGGGAAGTCGAAAAAAGCCGCCGGCTGGCGGAGGCGATGGCGGAAAACGAACGCCGGACGGAAGAAAACCGGCGACAGACGATGGAGCAGATCGAAAACATTGCGGCAGAGCTGGCGGTGCGGATTGCCGGCCGGCTGGAACTGGGTGGTTTGGTTTCGGCCGAAGACGTGGCCGAGACGACCGGAAGGAGGCGGGAACATGAATGAACAGGCGGCAAATTCCGGCAGCCGGGAGCTGCTTGATGCAACCCAGCAGGCGGTGGTCGGCGCGGCCGGCAACGTGGAAACGATTATACAAGATACGGCGGCAGAGTTGCACGGGAACGGAGAAGCCTTTTACCTGACGGCCGAATTCTGGGTAGGCATGACTTTCGTGCTGGTGGTTGCGGTTTTGTTCGTGCCGTTGAAAAAGATGCTGCTGACTTATCTCGGCAAATATGCGGAGAAAGAAGCCAGGCGTATCAACGAGGCTGAAAACCTGAAGACGGAAGCGCGCAAACTGCTGGCTGCCTATGAAAAAAAACTTGAAAATCTTGATGGCGAAAGGGCGGCTATCATTGAAAAGGCCAAAAAAGAGGCCGGCGTTTTGAAAAAAAAGGCGCTGGCGGATCTGGATCGAAAAATGCAGGTGCAGGAGAAAAGCGTCAATGAGAGAATCAGAGGCGAACAAAGCCGCATTGAAAACGAATTGGCATCGCTGGTGACTGAGCGGACGATCGGGCTGCTGAAAGACACTCTGGCTGCAAAATTTGATGACGGCGCCCGCGCAAAGCTGATTGACGAATCGATAAAAAGAATAGAATCTTTGTAACCGGAAGTTTTTTATGCAGAAGACACGGACATTATTCGTGCCTTTTTTTGCCGTATCGGAGAAGGCCGGCGGAAAGGCGGCGGCAAGGGTATAAGCGCTGGAACGGGAGAAGGCCGGCGACGGTGCGACCGGCGGAGAAAGGGAAAAGGCCGGCGGAAAAGCCGGTGATTGTTGTTTGGTCAGTTGCCGAAGTGACGTTATAAGGTTCTATTTTGAGATTGTCGAAATTAAAATTGTTACTGTATTTCTTGAAAAAATTTTGGCTTATGTTTTCAAGTATTGCACAATTGCGGGCGTCTTTTTCGTCCGCACAGTCGGCAAAGGTTTGGTTTTTGCCGGTGTAGTTGAACAGCTGGTCGTTTTTGGGCAGGTATTTGAAAACGTCGAATCCCAGGTATGTGATGCCGATGTATTTGGTCCAGGTGTTGCAGTTGGGGCCGCATAATTGATAATCAATACCGCCGCCGTCGATGCCGCCTTCCGTCAGCGCGTTGCGGAACGTGGCGTCAAAGAGAATTTGATTGAATACGTCCTGAGGGCGGGCTGCCGACATGTTTGCCGTATAAAAATGGTTGTTTTCGGCAAATTCTTGATCGACTTTTATGTCATAAGTTTCATCTTTATAGATTGTTGAAGCCCATATTTGTTTTTTCCCGTCTATTTCAACGGAAATAAATTTTTTTGGGGTGGTGTCGAACCAAATGATTCCGTCTTTATTAACCAGATCAATGCTTTTGATGGACAGTGCCTTTCCGTTGTCGTCATATTCAACCAAATCGTACCCGGTATGAGAGGCGATGCCGCCGACAACAGGCGCAGCCAAATCCCGACTGTGAACCTGTAACTTAAATGTGCTCATGGAAAACTCCTTTATAAAAACAGTTTATGTCAAATTGTGAATGATAAGGTGTTGTACAGGGAATATTTTGTGTTTTAGTCTCCTTTCCGGTTTGTTGCTTGGGGCTCTTCCGGTTTCGGAATTTTGATTTCGTAGACTTTGGAACCGGTGTTAATATAGATTTTGGACGGATTTTTCCGTTTGTCTAAGCTGATGGCGAAATTGTCGGCCATGGATTGAATGTCATCGTCCCTGATATCCCAGACCGTAAAGATGGAATCGGGGAAAAAATGTTTAAAAGCAGAAGCTTTATTTAAGTATTCTGTTCTAACTCCCGGTATTTCTCTTTCATAAACATTGCCGGTGAGGGAAAATCCGTCTTTAACGGGATCAAAGGAATGGAATTTAATAATTCGTATGCCTATTAATTTTTTTCCTTCGGAAAGCTGTACGGCTTCGAAATGTGCCGTATAGAGGTTTAGTTTGGGGTCTGCGAAAAGAATGATATCTTTGTTGAGACTGCTGTAACTGCGAGAAAAACGACGATGAACGACATCCATTATAAGAAAATAAATCTCTATTTTTGAATAATCAGCTTTGCATTCTTTGTCATTACATAGGTTTGGTTCCCAGCCGTCTATGGAGTGGCTGCGTCTGACGGCAATTGTTCGTTTGTAGTTATCATATCTTCCAAGCTGTTCTTGACGATAATTGTCTTCATACACAATACATCCGTCTTTTTTGTAACAGTTTTTGATGCTGTTGAACCGAGGGACGGTTTTGTAGGAAACGTTTTGGTAAGTATCGGGAAAATAAAAGTCTTTGCTGTTTCGGTATTTTTCCTGGGAATAAATCTTTGCCCATTTGCGGTCGAATTTTTGATGAGGATCCATATATATTTTATCCATCAGTTCGTATTGATCTTTGATGCACAGGATCAATTCGTCGGTCGGCAGATCGGAATCGCAGTTGACGACGGGTCCGTAAGGATTATCGCCGTAAGCCCCGATAAGGGCCGAGCATCCGGTCAGCAGGGCGGTGCCGAGAACAATAAACAGATTGAAGAAATATTTTTTTGGCATCAACAACCTCCGTTGCAAGATGTTTGATTTTGTAAAATTTATTTCCGCAAATAATGGTTGTGTCTTTTCATCTTTTGTGACGTTTGGCAAGTATCTTTTGTCTGTGTACGGCATGTAAAAACATATGTCCCTGTGTGGCAAAGGGGCATTGCATAAAAATCCGTGCAAAGGAATTTTTTAATGTCGGAAAAGTTTAAATTGTTTCAGCCAAACCAAGATGACGCAGGCCGGCGAGAATCGAGTGGACATCGTAGAAAGCGTTATGTTCGTCCAGTCCGAGCGTGCGGATTTCGTCTTCAAGACCGAGCAGTTTGGCAATTTGCCCGGAAGACTGTTTTTCGACGAATATGCCGTTTTTGCGATAAGCCTGTTTGAACCAGCCGGCGATGTTGCGATAATTGAGCGGAGAATCGTCTTTAATGCCGAACATGTCCAGGTTGTAACCGATGACTTTGCCGTCGGCGATGCCGTCGTTGTCAGGTTGCCAGGCGTGGGAGTAGCAGGGCAGTCCGCCGGCAAATTGTTTGAAACGGGCATAAGCTGCGGGGAAGAGAAGGCCTTCTTGCGCCAACAGCTCGTCGGTAATCCCGGTCAGGTTGATAAAATAGTCGGTCAGTTTGGGCGCAAACCTCGGCTTAACGTAGAGGTTGAGTTTTTCCGCCACGCTTAGGTCGTTCAAATTGATTTTGAGCGCCGCAATCTGAACGATTTCGGCTTTTTTCTTTTCCTCCTCGGGGGCGTTGAGGAAGCCCTGTCAGGAGGCGTATTCGGTGTCAAAAACGATAAATTGTTCAGTCATGTTGTTTCTCCCTGAAAGGACTGGCGGCATAGGTGCCGAGCATGTGCAGTTCGTCGGCAAAAAAGCGCAGTTCGTCAAAAGCGTTTTGAAAAGCGGAACGGGCGGGGTGGGATTCTATTTCCATGTAAAAACGGGCGGAAACGAACCTGCCGTCAACCTGATAGCTTTCCAGTTTGGTGAGGTTGATGCCGTTGGTGGCAAAGCCGCCGAGCGCTTTGTACAGCGCGGCGGGAATCGATTTGACCCGGAACACGCAGGAGGTGATGAAGCGGCCGCCGTCGTCTTCGGGAATCTGGCTTTCGCGGCTCATGACGAGAAAGCGGGTGGTGTTGTTGCCGTCGTTCTCGATGTTGGATTTCAGTATTTCCAGACCGTAGATTTCGGCCGCCAGCTTTGAGGCGATGGCCGCCTTGCTTTTGTCCTGAAAATTGATGATGTCCTGACAGGATTTGGCGGTGTCGATGCGGGCAATTGCGCTGATTTTGTGTTTTTTCAGAAATTCCGAACATTGGGCAAGCGCCTGCGGATGCGAAGAGGCGGAAACGATTTCTTCCGGTTTTGCGCCTTTTAACCCAAGCAGCTGATGCTCCACCCGCAAAAAGTATTCACCGTTGATGAACAGGCCGGTGCGCGGCAGCAGAAAATGGACGTCTGCCACCCGTCCGGCGTTGGAGTTTTCAACCGGAATGACGGCGACGTCGGCGAGGTTTTTCTGCACCATGTCCATCGCCTGTTCAAAGGTTTCACACGGCAGATAATTCTGCCCGGGATAAATATTCTGCGCGGCAATATGCGAATAGGCGCCGGCCACGCCCTGATAAACGATTTTAAGCATAAAAAGTTCTCCGAAAATTTCTGCCAAGGCTAACATACGCCAAAGGTGCTGTCAAGCGCGCGCCGCCTTGCTCCGGCTGTTGATAAACGGAGCGAACGCAAAGATTTTGCTTGAAGAATCGCCGGAAGTGTTATAACTTCTTGAACTGAATTTGTTTAAAATCATATTTTGCATGAATTTTTTTGGGAAGTGTGATTTTTGTGTCAACCTTAATAGCTATAGGAGCTAAGAATTACCATGAGTAAATGGGTATATACATTTGGAAACGGCCAAGCCGAAGGCGATGCCTCCATGCGAAACCTCCTGGGCGGTAAGGGTGCCAACCTGGCGGAAATGAACGTCGTCGGTTTGCCCGTTCCTCCCGGATTTACAGTTACGACCG
This sequence comes from uncultured Azospirillum sp., assembly GCA_902489795.1. Taxonomy (GTDB): domain Bacteria; phylum Pseudomonadota; class Alphaproteobacteria; order RF32; family CAG-239; genus JAFUYI01. The sequence continues at coordinate 23,039 of CABUBU010000005.1, read as the reverse complement.
AAGTCTGCACCTACTACTATGCCAACAACAAAACCTATCCGGCCGACCTGAAAGACCAGGTTAAGGCCGCCGTTGCCGGCGTTGAAAAAATCATGGGCAAAAAATTTGCCGATGCCGAAAACCCGCTGTTGTTCTCGGTTCGTTCCGGCGCCCGCGTTTCCATGCCGGGCATGATGGATACCGTTTTGAACCTCGGTTTGAACGACGAAACGGTTAAGGCTCTGGCCAAAGCTTCCGGTTCCGAAAGATTTGCCTACGACTCTTACCGTCGTTTCCTGCAGATGTTCTCCGACGTTGTTCTCGGCGCCGATCTGGACGAATACGAAGGCGCTCTCGAAGCGATGAAGAAAGCTAAAGGTTACAAGTCCGACACCGATCTGACCGCCGAAGACCTGAAAGAACTGGTTAAGGAATATAAGGAAATCGGTCAGAAACTGGGCAAAGTCGTTCCGCAGGATCCGTGGGATCAGCTGTGGGCCGGCATCGGCGCCGTATTCGGTTCCTGGATGGCTGCTCGCGCGATCACCTATCGCAAACTCAACAACATCCCCGGCGACTGGGGTACGGCCGTTAACGTTCAGACCATGGTCTTCGGCAATGCCGGCGACGACTGCGCTACCGGCGTATGCTTCTCGCGCGACCCGGCAACCGGTGAAAACGTTTACTATGGCGAATATCTGGTAAATGCTCAGGGTGAAGACGTTGTGGCCGGTATCCGTACGCCGCAGCCGATGGCCTCGAAAGGCGACGGCACTTCCCTGGAAGAGAAATGGCCGCACCTTTATCAGGAACTGGTTGACGTTCGCAACAACCTCGAAAAACACTACAAAGACATGCAGGATATGGAATTCACCATTGAACACGGCAAACTGTGGATGCTGCAGTGCCGCAACGGCAAACGTACCGCCGCCGCTGCCGTCCGTATGGCCGTAGAAATGGTTGAAGAAGGCCTGATCAACAAGGAAGAAGCCATTATGCGCGTCGGCGCCGACCAGCTTGACCAGCTGCTGCACCCGATGCTTGACCCGAAGGCCGAAAAGAAAGTTATCGCCACCGGTCTGCCGGCTTCTCCGGGAGCTGCCGTCGGCCGCGCCGTATTTAATGCGGAAGATGCCGAATCCTGGGCTGCCAAGGGTGAAAAAGTTATCCTTATCCGTAACGAAACCTCGCCGGAAGACATCGGCGGCATGCACGCTTCGCAGGGCGTTATCACTGCCCGCGGCGGCATGACCTCTCACGCGGCGGTTGTTGCCCGCGGTATGGGTACTCCGTGCGTTTCCGGTTCTCATGAAATTCACATCGACTATGCCAAAAAGACCATGACCACCGACAGCGGCGTGGTTGTCAAAGAAGGCGACTGGGTATCTCTGGACGGCGCCAAAGGCCAGATTATCGAAGGCCAGGTTCCGACCGTCAAGGCCGACACCAACAGCGGCAACTTCGGCAAACTGATGAGCTGGGTTGACGAAATCCGCACGCTGGAAGTTCGTGCCAACGCCGAAACGCCGAAAGACGCTCAGACCGCCCGCGACTTCGGTGCCCAGGGTATCGGTCTGGCCCGTACCGAACACATGTTCTTTGACGCCGAACGTATTCCGGACATGCGCGCCATGATTTTGGCTGACAACGAAGAAGGCCGCCGCGCTGCTCTGGATCGTCTGTTGCCTTATCAGAAGCAGGACTTCAAAGACCTGTTCAAGATCATGGAAGGCCTGCCGGTCGTTATCCGTCTGCTGGATCCGCCGCTGCACGAGTTCCTGCCGAACACCGATGCGGAAATGCAGGAACTGGCCAACAAGCTGGGCATGACTTTGGAAAAGGTTAAACAGCGCGCCAACTCCCTGCACGAAGCCAACCCGATGCTGGGTCACCGCGGCTGTCGTCTGCCGATTACCTATCCGGAAATCTGCGAAATGCAGACCCGTGCTATTTTGGAAGCTGCAATGGAATGCGATGCCGAAGGCATCAAGGTGTTGCCGGAAATCGAAGTTCCGTTGACCGGTTCCAAGAAAGAGCTGGATATCGTTAAGAACATCATCGACACCACTGCCGAAAAGATCTTCGCAGAAAAAGGCAAGAAGATCAAATACGAAGTCGGTTCGATGATTGAACTGCCGCGTGCGGCTCTGAAGGCCGACGAACTGGCTCAGTCCGCCGAGTTCTTCGGTTTCGGTACCAACGACCTGACTCAGACCACTCTGGGTATGAGCCGTGACGATACCGGTGCCATTCTGGATGAATACCGCGCCCGCGGCGTTTATGTAGCCGATCCGTTTGCTTCGATCGACGTTGAAGGTGTCGGCTGCCTGGTTAAGCTGGCCTGTGAAAAGGCACGCTGCGCCAACCCGAGCATCTGGCTCGGCGTCTGCGGTGAGCACGGCGGCGATCCGGCGTCCATCGACTTCTTCCAGACCTGCGGCATGAACTATGTTTCCTGCTCGCCGTACCGCGTTCCGGTTGCACGTCTGGCCGCCGCTCAGGCTGCCGTTCGTCACAAGAACGACAAGAAGGAAGAATGCAAGGATTCCTGCTGCTGCAAGAAAGCCTGCTAAAAAGCGCGAATAACCGGCTCGTTTAGAGCAAAAAGCGCAAAAAGGGAAAATCCGCCGTACGGAAAAGTACGGCGGATTTCCTTTATTCTTATCGGTTGCCTGACGGCCCCCGGGTTTGCTCTGAGCTGAATGCTTTAGTGTCTGGACAACACCGCTTTACGCCTTAGATTATGGTTAAACCGTTAGTTTGCAGACGTTTTGATCTCTCTGTTTGCCGGGAAATCTCCGTTTCTTCAGGGGAGATGGTTTAAATGTCCGTGTAGGCAGGCAGATACGGACTTTTCAGTTTGGCTGTCGGTTTTTAGAGCGTTTGATGCATTTGCGGTTTGGAACGGGTAATGCTTTTGTCTTGACCGGGAAGCCTTTGTTTTTTTGTCGTTTCGCGTATTTTCCGGGGCGAAGACAAAATTTGTTCTGCTGATGTTTCGAGGTTCGGAATTTTGGTCGGTCGGGTCGAGTGTTTTTTATACATTCCTGTTGTCTCGGAGAAACTTTTATAATCTGCCGTGTACGACGCTTTGGACGGCAAAACGAAGAATCGGCATGTTTTCGGCTTATATTCAGAAATGTTGTGTTCGGACGGAAAGGCGCAGGGAGAGGAAAAATATTCGGAAACGGGGTATGGAAACGAAGGAAAAAGGAGAAAAGAGGAGGCAGGGGAAAAAGAGTGCTGGGTATCTCCGAAAGACAGGGAAAAAGGAAAACGGGCGGGAGAGGAAGAAAGGCAGGTACGGCAGGAAGAAGGAAAAAAGGAAACGAAAAGAGAGGAGATGAAGCAAGGCAGAAAATATTTGACAAAAAACAAAATTTTACATATGGTTGCAACGTATTTAACAATTATTAATTTTGCTTATGAATTTAACTTTATTTCAGCAGTTGTATGAGAGCACGTTTAAAGCCGAGCCTTTGCTTGCCGGTTTTTGGTCGGTGGCAATGTACGATTTGGAAGGAGAATCTTTCAACGGCTGGGCAACAATGAGAAAAAAATTGGAAGGAAATGCCCTGAACCAGCGAAAGATATTGAAAACGCTGTTTGACAGTCTGTTTCCGGCGACAATGGCTGATACGGAAAAAATCGACGATTTTTCACCGGTAGCTCTGGCTCGTCTGCTGACCGCCTATCCCGGACTGCTGACGGGAAATGAGGAAAAGCTGCGCGGTCTGCTTGCGGAACTGCCCGCCAATGAGGCGACGCATTTTTTGGCGTCAATCATGGAATAAAAACGTATTCTTGAGAAAAAAGCACGGTTTGAACCGTGCTTTTTGTTTTTGTATCCAGAAAACCACGCGCCAGGCGCGTGGTTGCAAAAAGCTTACGGCTTTACAGATAAAAAACTCCTTTGCTGTTTTAGGTAAGACGGTCTGGCAACAGTCTAATGACAAGCAAAGGAGTTTTTATATGACCATACATACAATGGCACATACGACATGGAGTTGTAAATATCATGTTGTCTTCGCTCCCAAATATCGCAGGAAGGCGTTTTATGGCGGTCGACGTCTGGAGACAGGGGCTATACTTAGAGAATTATGCCGGTGAAAAAAAATAGGAAGTATAGAAGCAGAAGTTTGTCCGGACCATATTCATATGTTGCCGGAGATACCGGCAAAATATTCAGTAAGCAGTATCATGGGCTATCTCAAAGGCAAGAGCAGTCTTTCGATATATGAACGATGGGGAAATGCGAAACTCAGATATGGAAACAGAGAATTTTGGTGTAAAGGGTACTATGTTGATACTACCGGGAAAAATACTCAAAAGATAGCCGAGTATATACGGAACCAATTAAAAGAAGACGCGAAGGCAAGTCAGTTGACGATGGATTTTGACCCGATTACGGGGGCAAGTAATACTCGCCCTGTCAGACCTCCTCGCGCCCTTCAGGCGTTCGTCGGCACCTTGAGGGTTACACCCGTTAATGAAGAACCCCGTGTTAGACGCGGTGGTTACTTTTTTTAATGACTAACGGTTTTCCCGAGTTTACATGTGGCCGAACAAGTACGGCGACGATGCGGTAAGAAAGTATGGAAGTCATACAAAGCGGACATAGAGTTTATCGTTTAAGTTGCCATGCAGTCTGGGGTGTGAATGTTGTCGTCGTGTCCCAAACAAAGCCCGGCGTTGTCGATTATATCAAAAAACTGTGCCTGAACTGTCAGGAAGCATCTCCGGCCGTAAGGCAGAGAAAGTTGGCTTTGATAAAGGCCGCGTTCATTTTATAATGACAATCCCACGGGATGTGCAGATGCAACGGCTCAATTTAAAAGCCGATCTTCATTGCGAATAAGAACCAGGCATGCTTTAGGGAAAATGTATTTTGGTCTTGGGGATACTTGGTTAGTAGCGTTGGTTCGGATGAAGAAAAAATATTATGTAGAATTTTAAGAAGATTTAGGTCAGCATAGACTGTAGCTGTGACGACGAAAAGCATCTGATGAGGCCTTTCCCATAGAATTAACGGTTTACCGGAGGTGTCTATCCGCATTTTTGAGCGGACTGAAGGTTTCAAAGCGTGCTTCGGGCGTTTCAGAGCGGACGGAAACGTTTTTAAAAAAGGTTTGCAAACGGGGACGACAAGGCCGTCGGTACATATTTTTGTTGACAGTTTTGTCTAAAATTGTTAATTTAATGGGCAGTTAAAAATTATTAATAAATTGTTGAACCAAATAAGAAACGTTATGATGAAATTTCAGGATTTCGAGTATTTGTATGGAGCAGCATGCGAAATTTTCGCCGCTGCCGGAGAAAATCCCGCAGTCGCTGCTGCCGTTGTTAAGCAAAAAAGGATTTTGCTGGCTCAGTTTGCCGCCAATTTCCCTTTGTCGCTGGCCAATGCCGAAGCTCATCCGCAATTTGACGTTATGCAGTTTATGAACATGCTGCTCAAATTTCCGGAAACGCTCGGCGGAAAAGGCGAAAAGCTGTTTTCGCTGCTGAACAGTTTCGAGGATCACGGAATCGACGTTCCTGCGGAGTTAAAACAGATTTGCGGAAATCTGCGCGAAAAGCCGAAGGCCATGTCCGAGGAAGAGAAAAAACTGCTGACGGCGCTGAAAAAGGCGTTTCCCGACAGCTTGTGCAAGTTGCGTGAACTGCCGTTCAAAGAGGAAAAAGTGATCGCTTTTCTGGTTGCCTGGCCCGATGCCGTCGACGGCAAACGGCAGGAGTTCATCAATCTGATGGGCGACTTGTGCCAAAACAACGTTAATCTGCCGCTTGAGTTGAAAAATCAGTGGCGGGGAATGGTCATGCAGCCGTGACGGCCGTATCAGACCGGTTTGAAAGAGCAGGGAAGCCTGCTCTTTTTTGTTTTAAACGGCTGTTGTGCCGCCTGAAGTCTTAAAATCTGCCGACGTCCTGGTCTGAGTCGTCCGTCGGCGGGTTTTATGTCCATAAAACGAAATTAAAACCGCCGTTATAGGCGGAGTTTGAAAAAAAGTTTTATTTTTTTTGATTTTTTGCGTTTTTGTTATTGAAATATAAACTATTATTGCTTAAGTTAGCTTTTGTATTAGTTATTTAATAAATGAAACCCATATGGAGAAAAAAAATGAAAAAGCTTTTAGGTTTGTTCTGCGTGGTAGCTTTGTTGTCCGCTTGTTCGTCGACCGGTTCCAACGGCGGTCTGTTCGGCGGCAGCGAATGCGATTCGAGAGATGCCCGCAACTTTATGGCCAATGCCGAAGACAGAGTATTCTTCGCTTTTGACAGCTCTTCTCTGAGCGACAATGCTAAAGAAATTCTGAATACTCAGGTTAACTGGCTGAAAAAACACGAAAACGTTAATGTCGTCGTTCAAGGTTACTGCGACGAAAGAGGTACCAGAGAATACAACCTGGCTTTGGGTGAACGTCGTGCCAGCGCTGTCAGAGATTATCTGATTTTGGAGGGTATTGCCGCCGACAGAATTTCCACCATCTCTTACGGTAAGGAAAGACCGGCTGTTCTCGGCAACAATGAAGCTGCCTGGGCTCAGAATCGTCGTGCCGTAACCGTTGTCAAGGCAGGCAATTAATCCGAAGCCTGTTTTTATTCAAGTAAGCTTACAACTGTAAAGGGAGGCGCTCTTAAAAGGAGTGTCTCCTTTTCGTTGTTACATGCTTTACAGAAAAAACAGGTTTATCCGGGGCTGAATGCTAAGGTGTCGTTAGACGCTACTCCATGCCTTTGATTGTGGCTAAACCGTTCGATTTGTGTCTTTTATAGCTCTTCAGGTTACCGAGAAATATCTATGGAGACTGGTTCGGGCGTCCGGCGGGAACAGGGGGTGGAAATTTTAATGGTGAAGGAATAAAAGACGATTTCGGGCGTTTGGCGGCGCTTTCGGTGATGGTTTTATTTATGGACAAACATTGAAACCGGTGAGGCGGAAGCGCTCTTGTTTTGAACCCAGGTGATGAAGAAAGGAATAAACGGCAGGCTCGGGCGGTTGGCGGAAGCGGGGCGCTTTGGCGGCGATGTTTGTTATGAGCAAATGTTAAAAAAACGGCAAGGGAAGCGGGCGCAGGTTTGCCTTCGCGGGGGGCGAAGAAAAAATAAAAGGCCGGGCGGTTGGCTCATGCGGAAACGAGGGCTTTCAGGACACCTCCTTTTTTAACTTGTGATTTGACGCAAATTGCCCTATATCTTATAGAAAATCAACTTGGGAGAGGTTAGCAGATGAAAAAACAATATCGGATTTTGACTGCCGTTCTGGCGCTGACGCTTGTCAACGCAATGCCTGCGGCGGCACAGGACGTTACCGTACTTATGCAGGAAATGAATGACATCAGGGAAGATTTGAAAATTTTACAGCGTCAGATGTATAATGATGGAGGATCCGAATTGGTTGTTACCGTTGGGCGTTTGGACGAGCTGGTTCGTTCGACTGCCGGCCGGCTGGATGAACTGGATTATAAAATCAAGCAGCTGGATGAGAAAATCAATTTAATCAACAAGGACATTGACGTGCGGATGAAACTGCTGGAAGGTAAGAAAATCACCGGCAGCGGCGGAAGTATTGCCGACAATTCGCCAAAGTTTTCCGCGCCGGTGGCTAAAGAGGCACCACAGTCCATTGTCGGTGGAAGCATCAGCAACGACGAACTGAAACCGATCAGAAAGCTGACCGCGGCGGAAATTTACCAGAAAGGGCTGGAGGCTTTGAAGGCTTCCGACTTTGCCGTAGCGGAAGAAAACTTTAATACGGTTTTAAACAAGTATCCCAAAGACAAGCTGGCCGGTAACGCTCAATACTGGTTGGGAGAAACCTATTATGCGAGGAAAGATTACAGCCGTGCGGCGGTGGCTTTTGCCAAAGGCTATCAGGTATATAAAAACAATCCCAAAGGCGCTGACAGTCTGCTCAAACTGGGTATGTCAATGCAGGAGTTGGGAAAGAAAGATGAAGCCTGCGCGGCTTTTCTCAGTCTGAAAGAAGAATTTCCGAAAGCAGAGAAAGGGCTTAAGGAAAAAGCCGCGGAAAGAGCCAAAAAGCTGGGCTGTAAGTAATTATGGATGCGACGGCCGAAAGTTTTGCCGCTAAAATGCAGGAACTGGCGGCGGAATATAATGCCGATTTCCGGCAGGTGGCGGCGGCCGTTTCCGGCGGCGCGGACTCGCTGGCGCTGGCGTTCCTGCTGAAAGATTTTCAAAGACAAAACGGCGGCCGGGCGGCGGTGTTGACGGTCAATCATCACCTGCGGACGGAAGCGGATGCGGAAGCCGCAATGGTGGCCGCGTTGATGAAAAAATGGGGCATCGAACATCATGTTCTGAACTGGTTTCCCGAAGAGGGAAACGGCAGTATTGAAGAAAAAGCAAGAGAAGCCCGTTACCGGCTGATGGAAGACTGGTGTGTCAAAAACGGTTTTTACTATCTCCTGACGGCTCATCATCAGCAGGATCAGGCGGAAACTTTTTTAATGCGTTTGCAACGCGGCAGCGGGGTTGACGGATTGTCGGCAATGGCGGAAATGACGCCCCGCGGAAAAATCTGCGTCGTGCGGCCGCTGCTTGAAGCCGAGCCTGCGGCGCTGCGGCGGCTTTTGCGGAAAAAAGGCATTGTCTGGGCGGAAGACGCTTCAAACGGCTGCGACGATTTCCTGCGGGTGAGAATCCGCAAATTTCTGCCCGAACTGGAAAAGAAAACCGGCATCAGCGTCCACCGACTGGCGGAAACGGCTCGGGCTTTGCGTATGACCAGGGAATATCTGGAAGCGGAAACGGACGCTTTTGTCCGCGTCCGCGTCCGCTGTTTTGAAGGACCGGCTTTCAGCGTTTCTCCATCGGCGTTTGCCCGGCTGCATCCCGAGATCGGCCGGCGGGTTCTGGCGCGGTTGATCAGGGAAGCCGGCGGCCGCAGCTATCCGCCGGAATACCGGGAGCTGCGGCGGCTTATTGAACGGCTGCAAAATCCGACGTTTGCCGGCTGCACGCTTGGCGGCTGCGAAATTCTGCCGTTTATGAAACGCTGGTGGATTATTCCCGAAGCCGGCGCGAAGCGGATGTCCGGCAGGAGAAAAAACGGTCTGTCGGCGCTGTCCGGCGGCCGGACGGCGGTTTTGCCGCACAAGCTGAAACGTCTGTTGACGGCGGCGGAAGACGATTGTTGAAAGTCTATTGTGTTTTGCGAAGAAAAAAACTATATATAGACAAGATTGATTATTAAATTAAGGAAATGTGATGAAAATAGGGAAAAGTTTAATCTTCTGGCTGGCGGCGATCGTTTTGCTGACCGCGATTGCCAACATGACCGGACAGGGAACGCCGGCCAGGTCCGCCGGCAGCGAACTGCCGTTTTCCGAGTTTATGAATCAGGCGGAAAACAGCAAGATTGCCGAAGTGACGGTTTCCGGCCCGGACGTATACGGAACTTATACCGACGGCGGCAAGTTTTATACTTATGTGCCGTATGATCCGACCATGATCGAAACCCTGCGCAAAAACAACGTGGTGGTTAATGCCAAACCGGAAGACACTTCCGCCAACACTTTCTGGGGAATCGTCATTTCCTGGTTCCCAATGATTTTGCTGATCGGGGTTTGGATCTTTTTTATGCGTCAGGCCAATGCCGGCAACAGCAAAGCAATGAGTTTCGGCAAGTCGCGTGCGCGGCTTTTGGAAAACAGCAAAAAGGTGACGTTTGCCGACGTGGCCGGCTGTGACGAATCCAAGCAGGAACTGGAAGAAGTGATCGACTTTTTGAAAGATCCCGGCAAGTTTCAGCGTTTGGGGGGCAAGATACCGAAGGGCGTTTTGCTGGTAGGTCCTCCGGGAACCGGTAAGACGCTTTTGGCCAAAGCGGTGGCCGGTGAAGCTGACGTTCCGTTCTTTTCGATTTCCGGTTCTGACTTTGTCGAGATGTTTGTCGGTGTGGGCGCTTCGCGGGTGCGTGACATGTTTTCTCAGGCCAAAAAGAACTCGCCTTGTCTGCTGTTTATCGACGAAATCGATGCGGTCGGGCGTCACCGCGGCGCGGGTCTCGGCGGCGGCAACGACGAACGCGAACAGACCTTAAACCAGCTGTTGGTGGAGATGGACGGTTTTGATGAGAATGAAAATGTTATTCTGATTGCCGCTACCAACCGGCCGGACGTTTTGGATCCGGCGCTTCTGCGGCCGGGACGTTTTGACCGGCAGGTGGTGGTGCCCAATCCCGATGTGAAAGGCCGCGAGGAAATTTTGAAGGTGCATGTGCGCAAAGTGCCGCTGGCCAAAGACGTCAATCTGGCCGTGGTGGCCCGCGGAACGCCCGGTTTTTCCGGCGCCGATCTGGCCAACCTGGTAAACGAGGCGGCGCTTCTGGCTGCACGCCGCAACAAGCGCAAAGTTACTTCCAAAGACTTTGACGACGCCAAGGACAAAGTGCTGATGGGCAACGAGCGCAAGTCGATGGCAATGGACGAGCAGGAAAAGAAGCTGACCGCCTATCACGAGGCCGGACATGCAATTTGTTCATTGAACGTTGAGGAAACCGATCCTATCCACAAGGCGACGATCGTGCCGCGGGGACGGGCTCTCGGCATGGTGCAGCAATTGCCGGAAAAAGACCAGTACTCCTATTCCCGGGCCAAAATGCTTTCGCGTCTGATTATCTGCATGGGCGGCCGGGCGGCGGAAGAATTGAAATTCGGCCGTGACAAAGTGACGAGCGGCGCTTCCTCCGACATTGCCGCGGCGACCAAGCTGGCGCGTTCGATGGTTACCGAATGGGGCATGAGCGACCTGCTCGGACCGGTGCTGTACGCGGAAAATTCGGAAGAGGTTTTCCTCGGCAAATCGGTAACCCAGAACAAGAACATGAGCGAGGAAACCGCGCGGGTGGTGGATGCCGAAATCAAGCGTCTGGTTTGCGAAGCGCATGAAGGGGCTTTGAATATTCTGAAAGAGAAAAAGGAAGACTGGGAGCGTCTTTCCGAAGCCCTGATTGAATATGAAACCCTGACAGGTGAAGAAATCAGGCAGGTGATTAACGGCGAAAAGATCAACAAATCGGCGGAAACGCCAGTCGATCCTGCCAGACAAACCCATGCTTCCGTTCCCGAACTGTAGTATTTGCCGGGGACGGCAGGGGCGAACGATAAGATACCGGTGTAGGGTAGAAATGGCAAAAAAGGCACTTTTGGGTGCCTTTTTTTTGAGATTCGGGAATGGTTTCCGCTTATTGTAGTTATGTGGGGATAGCGGAAACGTCGGTCGATACCGCAAAACAAAACCATGCTTCCGTTCCCGAACTGTAGTTTTTTGGGGACGGCAGAAGCCGGTGCGGACGACAGAGACTTAGTCTCCGTATTCGCGGGCAGTGGGGCGGATGGCCGTATTCTGACCGGCTGTGATTTGCAAAAGCTGCCGGCAGTATTTTTGCAGGTTTTGTCTGGCCGGAGCCGGCGTATTTTGATCCAAAGAAGCAAACGAATCGGCAGTCAAACCGGAAAACTGCAGGTCATTCGGTAAATGGGAGATGTTGGGATGAAGCTCTTGATAGATTAACTGCATGGTGCGCATATCGAATAGAATATTACGTTTTGAATTTGAGTTGCTTTGGCTGATTTGTTCCAACATATCGCCGATGGTTTCAAGTTTGCCGTCTTCAGGGTCGTTTTTGTCTGCACGTTCCAATTTGCGCTTATACAGTTTTTCTGCGCTTTCCAAAATTCCTTTAGTGTTTGAATAGGGAGTGCCGATGATTTCTGCCGACAGGCGAAGATCCGGGTTGTCGGTCGTTATATAACCGATGTTGGCTTCCAAATTGCCTATATTTTCCAGCACCGCCTCTGTTCCTGTGCGAATCGTTCCGTTATCCTCTGTTTGCGGCAGACATCGGTTGATGCCAAATGGTTGCGGTTGATAGTCCGGAAAGTAGCGTTCGGCGACTTTTTCGGCAAATGTTAAGGCGTAGACGGTGCGGTTGATGCCGGCGCGGAAAAGGGCGCGGTCGAAAGGCATCCCCTCTTCGGCGTCTTTTTGCAGGTTTTGCATGATGTTCCGACAGGCGTCGGCATAGAATTTCAGTTCTTCCCGCATTTTTTTGTCTGGCGTTACTTTTATTCGGGCGGCGCCGAGCTTCTGCGCGCGGGAAAATTCTTCGGCAGCCAGCAGTTCGAGCGGCGTGTTGTCGGTGATGTTGTCGCGCGAGACCGTGTCGAAGTTGAACACGACTTTGGCGGCCAGCGGATTTTTTCTGATTTTTTCAATGTCGCGGAGTTCTGCCTCGATACATTTGATGATTTCTTTTTCGGCAATCAGGTAGGATACGTCTTTGCCGCCAACGATCGAATAACCGCTTCCTTGTAACTGTTTGCAGCTTTCTTTAAATTTGTTTTCTGCGTCTTGCAGTTTTTCCCGTGAGCAGGGGGGCGGTGTGGCTGAGCGGTCATATAAGATGCCGTCAGCCATATTCCGGCAGTGATCCGACAGTATATGCATATGCCGGCAGGCTTTTGCCGCTTCTTCGAATTTGTGATAGCCGGGGCGTCCGGGCAGGCGCAGCCGCGCGCAGAGTTTGATGCGGTTGAGAACGGCGCTTTCCTGATTGAGCTGAGCGTTGCCATAGGCGGAGAACATTTTATATATTGCTCCCAGCAGTTTATCTTTTTGGTCAAGAGAAGCGGAAACGCCGGCTTCGGCAACGCGGGCCAGACTCTCTTTTTCGAATTCTGATGCCGAATAATAACGGCGGGTTGTGTTAACGGCTCTGGTGCGGGGAATGCTGTGTTCGGGATGAGCGGCCATCAGAGAGGCGGAAAAAACGTATATGTCGGAACAGCAGAAGTTGTTGCTTTTGTCGGTGTCATGCGCCAGTTCGTGGAGAAGAAGTGACGTCATAAACATGGGCGCGGTCTGCGAGAGCAGGCAGATGTAGTCGTCGGAAGAATATGCGCTGTATTTGACGCCGGCAAGGGAATTCCCCGAAGCGGTGGGATCGATCCGGTTCTCAACGGAGAAAAAATGTCCGTTTTCGTTGAAGTTTTTGAAAGAAGCCGAAACGACCGGGTCGTTGTCGTGCAGATCCTGATAGGAACGGTCGAAGAAATGCAGGAAATGAAAATAATGATCGTTAAACCACAGGTCGGGAAAATGCATTTGCCGGAAAGCTTCTTTGGCCAAATCGTATCGGCCGGGGCGGTAAGGGATTGCCGGCAGATCTTCGGTACGGCAGCAAAGCGGCTGATCGGGCTGCTGGTCTTCGGGGATTTGGGTTAAGCGAAACCGGGGATAAGTTTCCTGCCAGGAACGAAATTCGACGGCGTTTTTTTCTTCCGGGCTGCCGACGTATCCTTTGATTTCTATTGCGCTGACGCCTTTCGGAGCGATGCCGAGACGGGCGGTCGGCATTTTTTCGTGGGGGTTTTTCAACGGCAGGCTGTTTTGATATTCGTCACGCAGTAGATAATAAAATTCCGCCCGTCTGCGGTCTTTTTTTGAGCGCAGGTCGGGAGGAAAAACGCCGTGTTTTAATTTTTGCTGCTGAAAGACGATTTCGTCGATGTCGGAGCATTCCATTTGTTCAAATTTGGCCAGCTCCTGTTCCCGGGGGGACAGAAAACGGATGAAATGGTGGAAGTCTTTGGGAGTGCCGTTGATACGATGGCTGAGGAGGAAACGGCGTTTCAGGGCGTTGTTTTCTTCCGTGTTTTCGGAAAAGTAAGCCGAGAGTATTTTTTTCAGCATGCCGGTGTTGCCGTCGTCGGCCAGGTTGGCCATGACGTCGTAACCGAATTCGCGGCAGTTTTCGGTTTTGGCAACCAGCGTTTCGGCATCGGGAAAAATCTGTTGCAGCAGGTCGATTCTTCCGTTTTTGACAATATGGTAAACGCGCCTTTCTTCTTTTCCCCTCGTCATTAAATATTCTTTGATGTTTATCATTGCTGCCGCTCCGTGTCCGGTACATTGTTTTTCTATCGTACTTTATTGGACAAAAAAAGTCAATTGCCCGGCTGCGAAATGGATTGTTGCCATTTGCGGCGAATGTTTATATATTGATGACAGTTTTAAACAGGAGATTTTGGAATCATGACTAAAAAATTGTTCGGCACCGACGGGGTGCGCGGGGTGGCCAACGTTTATCCGATGACTGCCGAATTTGCGGTAAAACTGGGAATGGCCTGCGGGCAGGAAATCTGCCGCAACAAAAAGCGGGCGGCGATCGGGCGCGATACCCGCATTTCCGGTGAAATGCTTGAAGCCGGGCTGACGGCCGGACTGACGGCGGCCGGGGTCGACGTGGTTAAGCTCGGCGTGCTGCCGACGCCGGCGGTAACTTCGGTAACCCCCGAACTTGGCGTGGACATGTCGTTTATGATTACGGCTTCTCACAATCCGTATCAGGACAACGGCATCAAACTGATCACCGCGGAAGGCGACAAATTTTCCGACGAGGTGACTTCGCGGCTGGAAGAGCTGATTGCCGCAGACAGTATTGAACTGGAAGGCTGCCGGCCGGGTACCGTCGGCGAAAACAGGGAAGCGGTCGTGCTTTATCTGGAAAAAGCCAAAAGCTTTATCGAATCGGACCGGCCGCTGAAAGGGCAGCGGGTGGTGCTTGACTGCGCCAACGGCGTATTTGCCGACATTATGCCGCAGGTGTTTAAAGACCTCGGCGCCGGCGTGATCGCGCTCGGCAATCGGCCGGATGGCTGCAACATCAACAAAGACTGCGGATCGCAGCACCCGGAAAAAATGTTTGAGACCGTGCGCGATGCCCATGCCCATTTGGGAATCGCGGTGGACGGCGACGGCGACCGCATTATCGTCTGCAACGAAAAAGGCGAGAAAGTCGCCAGCGAACAGCTGATTGCCTTTTTGGCGGAAACTCTGAAAGCGGAAGGCAAATACAACGGCAACGCGGTGGTTTCGACGGTACTTTCCAACACCGCTCTGGAGCGTTACGTTCGTTCGCTCGGCATGGAATATTACAGCACCAAAGTCGGCGAACGGGCGGTAATTGCCAAAATGCGGGAAGTCGGCTGCAGCGTCGGCGGCGAAGAGTCCGGTCATGTGGTGGTTGCCGATTACGGCAAAACCGGCGACGGTATGGTGGCCGGGCTTTTGCTCAGTTTGGGGCTGTTGAAGAGCGGCAGGAAAATGAGCGAAATTTTTCCTCGTTTCGCCTTTGATCCGTTTGTGTTTGTCAATCCGCGGGTGGCCAGCCGCGAAGTGGTTCGGCAGGCGGTCGAGGACGAAAGAGTGCAAGCGGCGGTAAAGGCGGCGGAAGAAAAAATCGCCGGCCGCGGGCGGGTGGTTTTGCACCCGTCGGGAACCGAACCGCTGATCCGGGTCTGGGTTTCCGGCAGCGACGAGGCGCTGGTGCGGGAACTGAGCGACTCTATTGTCAACGAAATTAAACGTTTTCAGTAAAGGAGGCGAAAAACATTGCTGAACGGATTGAAGGCCCTGTTTGCCAGCGGCATCATTTTCCGGCCGATGGTGTTTTCGGGTATCATCGCCGGGTTTCTGTTGTCGGCGTTTCTGGATATGGAAGAAGCCTTTCCGTTGTTTTCGGATCTGAGCTTTTATTTGCTGTCGGCAGCCTGGTCTGGGCTTTACACTTTGTTTTTCAATCAAATATATAAAGAACACGGGCGCGGGCTCGATTATCCGGCGATGGGCGGAAGGTTTGTCGGCAACCTGCTGCAGTTGATGTTTTCGGGGCTGTTGGCCTTTATCTTTTTTGAAACGCTGATTTTTTAAGGAAGAGTAGATTTGATTGATATCAGGCGCGGACTGGAAATATTGAAGAAAAACATCCGCATTGCTCCCGAAAAGCCCGGTGTTTACCGGATGCTGGGCGAGGGCGGAAAGGTGCTTTACGTCGGCAAGGCGAAAAACATCAAAAAGCGGATCGTGGCCTATTCGCATATCGAAAAGCTGCCGGTCCGGCTGCAGCGGATGGTGTCGGAAATCGAACGGATGGAGTTTATCGTCGTCGAAAACGAGGCGCGGGCGCTGCTGCTGGAAAACGAGCTGATCAAAAAACTGGTGCCGCATTACAACATTCTGCTCAAGGACGACAAGAGCTTTCCCTATCTTTCGCTGGACGTGAAGGCCGAATATCCGGTGCTTTGCAAGTATCGCGGCGAAAAAAAGGACGGTTACAAATATTTCGGTCCGTTTGCCAACGCCGGCGCGGTCAACAACGTGCTGGACCTTTTGCAGAAGGCGTTTTTGCTGCGTTCGTGTTCGGACAGCGTGTTTGCCCACCGCGACCGCCCCTGTCTGATGTATCAGATCAAACGTTGTTCGGCGCCGTGTGTCGGCAAAGTTTCCAAAGAGGAATACCGGCAGCTGGTCAACGAGGCGGTGGCCTTTATCGAAAACAAGAGCAGCCGGCTGCGCGACGAAATGACGGCGAAAATGCAGGAAGCGAGCGAACGGCAGGATTTTGAGGAAGCGATAACGTACCGCGACCGGATCCGCGCCTTAACCAGCGTGCAGCAGGGTACCAACGTCGAATACGGTTCGATCAAGTCGGCGGATTTTGTTGCTTTGTACCGTCAAAGCGGCAGGGTTTCCATTCAGGTCTTTTTTATCCGTTCGGGGCAGAACTGCGGCAATCTGCCGTTTTTCCCCGCGCAGGCGGAAGAAGCCGATGACGGCGAGATTATGGAGGCTTTCTTAAGCAGTTTTTACGCTTCGCACGTGCCGCCGGAAGAGATCGTGCTCGCCGATGAAATAGAAGGGCGGGAATTTTTAAGCGAGGCGATCGGCGCAAGGATCAATGTTTATCAACGCGGCGACAAAGCCAAAATTGCCGCCAATGTCAGGAACAATGCCAAAGAATCGCTGGAACGCAAAATGGCGCTGGAAAATTCCGTCCGCAGCAATCTGCTTGAAATGCAGCGGGCGTTCGGGCTGCCGAAAATGCCGGAACGGATCGAGGTTTACGACAACTCGCACATCCAGGGCAGCTATGCGGTGGGGGCGATGATCGTGGCCACTCCGGAAGGTTTCGACAAGAAGTCTTACCGCACTTTCAACATCAAGGATCCGGCCATTACCAACGACGATTTTGCAATGATGAAAGAAGTGCTGACCCGTCGGTTTAAGCGGATGACGCCGGAAAACCGTCCGGATGTGATTTTGCTTGACGGCGGTCTCGGCCAGTTGCATGCGGTGCTTGAATGCCTGAAAGATTTCGATCTTTCGGGGATTGCGGTGATCGCCATTTCGAAAGGGCCGGAACGTAATGCCGGCAAGGAGTTCTACCATCAAGCGGGCAAAGAAAGCTTTGCCCTGCCGTTTGCTTCGCCGCTGGCCTTTTACATGCAGAACATCCGCGACGAGGCACACCGCTTCGCCATCGGTACCCACCGCAAAAAACGCGGCAAATCGATAACCCGGTCGAAGCTTGACGCCATCGAGGGAATCGGCGCCGGCCGCAAGAAGGCATTGCTCAATTATTTCGGTTCAGCCGAGGCGGTGGCACAGGCAGGTCTTAAAGATATTGAAAAAGTGGCGGGAATCAGCAAAAAAACGGCGGAAAAAGTGTTTAAATACTTCCATAAATGAAATTTATGCAATATTATCTTGGTAAATGGATTTTTAATTTTGTTTTTTTGATAGGTGTTGCAGTGTTAAATCTTCCCAATGTTCTGACAATTTCCCGGATTGTCGTGATCCCGGTCATTTT
This sequence comes from uncultured Azospirillum sp., assembly GCA_902489795.1. Classification (GTDB taxonomy): domain Bacteria; phylum Pseudomonadota; class Alphaproteobacteria; order RF32; family CAG-239; genus JAFUYI01. Next base: position 5,380 of record CABUBU010000005.1, on the reverse strand, counting down.
TCTTTCGATTTATATTCATTCCGTCCTGTGGTCGATTTTTGCCGGCGCGTTGTTCGTAACGGCTTCGATTACCGATTATCTTGATGGTTATCTTGCCCGTTCGCGCAATCAGAGTTCGGTGCTCGGACGGCTGCTTGATCCGATTGCCGACAAACTGCTGGTGGTGTCGGCGCTGGTCATCGTGGTTGCCAACCAGTTGGTGACGCCGCTGACCTATATTCCGGTCATCATCATCATGTGCCGGGAAGTTCTGGTTTCCGGTCTGCGCGAGTTTCTGGCCGAGTTCCACGTCGGCATGCCGGTAACCCGTCTGGCCAAATGGAAAACCGGTTTTCAGATGACGGCGATCGCTATGATTTTGCTGCAAAACCTGCCGCTGATCGGCAATCCCGTCGGCGTGCTCGGCGAATGGCTGCTGTGGGTGGCCGGCATTCTGACTTTCATTACCGGTTATCAGTATTTCGAAAAATGTCTGGATTATATTTATACGGTTGAAAACAACAAGAAGAATCCGGTCAAACAGGTGGAACAGGAAGTTAAGAAAATTGCCGTCAAGGTTAAGAACAGCGTGGAAAAAACGGTGGTGAAGAAAGCGGCGGCGAAGCGCGGGCGCAAGGCCAAGACTGCGGAAACGGATGCCGCGGCGCCGAAAAAGACAGCTGCCAAAGCGGCGGTGAAAAACAGCCGCCGACGGAAAAAAGCGGCGGCCAAAACGGGGGTGAAGGAGATTAAGTCGGCGGAAACACAGACGACGGCGGAAGCGTTCCCGGCGCCTGCGGCGGACCGGTCGGCGGTGCCTGAGAAAACGGAAAACTGACATTGGCCGGAGCCGCGATGGAAATGCACAAAGCGCATATTCTGGTGGTGGACGACGATACCCGTCTGCGGGCGCTGCTGCAGCGCTTTCTGCAGGAAAACGGTTTTCGCGTGTCGGCCGCCAAAGGCGCGGCGGAAGCCCGGATGATGCTGAAACAGTATAAGTTCGATCTTCTGATCGTCGACATTATGATGCCCGAGGAAAGCGGTCTGGAATTTCTTGCCGGCCTGAGAAAGGAAGACAACGTTCCGGTAATTCTGCTGACGGCGATGGGGGAAACCGGCGACCGTATCGCGGGGCTGGAGAGCGGTGCCGACGATTATCTGCCGAAGCCGTTTGAACCCAAGGAACTGGTTTTGAGGATTAAAAACATTCTCCGCCGCGCGCCGCAGGAAAACGAAAAACAGGAAACCCGGCTTAACCTGGGGCTTTGCCGCTATGATCTGGAAACCCGGGAACTGACCGGCGCAGACGGGGAGATTGTCCATATCACGCCGGTGGAACAGTCCATGCTTTCGCTTTTGGGACAGAAGCCGGGGCAGATTTTCAGCCGCGATCGGCTGGCGGAACTGCTGGGGGCCGGACAGGGGCCGCGTTCGATTGACGTGCAGGTGACAAGGCTGCGCAAGAAGATTGAAAGGGATTCCAAAAATCCGCGCTATTTGCAGACGGTTCGCGGCAAAGGCTATATGCTGCTGACCGAATAACTTTTTTTGATAACTTGAAGGAGCGGGAAAATGCATTTGACATTTCCGAAAAAAGTGGAAGACACGATGCGCTATCTGAAGATCAAGATGCTGCCGCGCACGCTGTTCTTTCGTACGATGCTTCTGATCTTCATTCCGTTGATTGTGGTTCAGGTGGTGTCGATCGTCGCGTTTTTTGACGGCAGCTGGGGGCGGGTCGGCAAACGGCTCTCTACCAATCTGACGTCCAACATGGCCTTTGCCATACAGTTGTCGGAAAAATCTCCGGCCAATCTGCCCGAAATTCAGGCGCTGACCAAAGAGATTTTTGACATGGAGTTTGAGTATTATCCCAACGACAAAAAGCATGAGGTGATCCGCAAGGTCAGAAAACAGAACAAACTGGTGACCGGGTTTTTGGAAGACGCGCTGAGAGTGGAGTTTCCGGAAGCGATCACCAGCATTTACATCGGCAAGAGCAATCCCGACCTGGTGGTTTTCGTCGATACCGAAAAAGGTTTGTATCAGTTTGCGACTTCGTCAAAGAATATTTTCAGTACTTCCATTTTCGGGTTCGTCGCCTGGATGATCGGCACTTCGCTTTTGCTGTTTCTGGTGGCGGTTTTGTTTCTGCGCATTCAGGTTCGTTCGATTGCTGATCTGGCGGAAGCTGCTGAAGAGTTCGGCAAAGGGGTGGACAATAAAAAGTTCAAGCCTTACGGTTCTTCGGAAGTGCGCCGCGCCGGCATTGCCTTTATCAAGATGAAAGAGCGCATTCAGCGCCAGATCAGCGAAAGAACGCAGATGCTGGCCGGCGTTTCCCACGATCTGCGCACGCCGCTGACGCGGATGAAGCTGCAGTTGGCGATGCTGCCCGACAACGGCGATAAAAACGGTCTGGACAAGGAAGAGTTTCTGCAAGACGTCAACGAGATGGAAAAAATGCTTGAAGGCTATTTGTCGTTTGTCAGCGGCGAAGGCGGCGAACCGTCGACTTTTGTTGACATGAACGAAATGATTTTAAGCATTTTGAACAAATTCCGCAACAGCAAGGCGCTGATCCGTTACAGCACCAACGATCAGGTGAGCGCCATTCAGGGGCGCGAACAGTCGCTGAAAAGGGCGCTGACCAACGTTATCGGCAACGCGTTTAACTACGGCAGCACGGTTTCGGTTGCGCTTGAGAGCAACAACAACAAGCTGGAAGTGACGGTCGATGACGACGGGCCGGGGATTCCGCCCGACAAAAGGGAAGACGTGTTCAAGGCCTTTTACCGGATTGAAGGTTCCCGCAACAAGGAAACCGGCGGCGTCGGTCTCGGACTGTCGATTGCCAAGGACGTTATCGTTTCACACGGCGGCAAAATAGAGCTGGCCGATTCACCGATAGGAGGCTTGAGGGTACTCATTTCTATTCCCTTATAACTCTCACATCAGGAAATATACTTTCCGATAAAAAAGGTTTTTCAGTTACGCCTGATCCGGGTACGGCTGAAAAACTTTTTTTATTTTCCGCCATTCTGCTTGCAGTCGGGGCTTTTTTTTGTTAAAAACAAATTAACTTATGTTGTGTAAGCTGTGTTCAGGTAAAAATTCTGCGATTCAAGGATCAAAACGATGGCTGGTAAAGAAAACGACGATTTTGAATTAAACCTTAAGGACGCGGACGGCGGTGTCGGCAGTATCGACGCTTTGCTTGCCGCCGACGGGAACGATGCGCCGGCCGCCGGCGGAAACGGCAACGCGGACGATGATGACGATTTTATCGATTTTAACGATTTCAGTATTGACGATCTGGATACGGCGCTGAGCAAATACGAAGCTTCAAGAGGCGGCGGAAAATCCAAACCGGCGCAGACGTCCGCGGCAGAACCTGCAATTCCGGCGAAGGAAGCGGCAGTTGACGATGCCGGGATTGAACCGGAAATGCCGAGGTTTGACGCGGCGGAGGAAACATTGTCCGATTTTGACGCGTTGACGGCAGCGATGCCGCAGTCCGGCATTGCCGAAGCCGAGCCGGAAATACCCGAGTTTGCGGAAAAACCGAGATTTGACGCTTCGGCGGCAAACCGTGCGGCGGCTTTCGGTTCTTTGTCGGGGCTGGGAACGGCGCCGGCGGCGACGGTTGCCGAGCTGATGGCTGCCGTCGGCGGGGAAAAACCGGAAAATCCGGCGGCAGGGGGAAGCCTGCCGGAGGAGGAACCGGTGGCAGAAGCGCCGAGGATGGAAAACGCGGTGTTGCCGGCGGAGGAAAACAAACCCGAAGAGGCATGTTTTCTGTCCGAGGAAGACCGTCGGGCTCTCGGATGCCTGAGATGGTATGACGGCACGCTGGGAGAAAAGGTTTATGAGATTTCTTTGAATAATATGCCGGAGTTTCTTGATTATGACAAAAGCATTAAAACCATTCATGTCAACATTGATTCGCCTTACGGCTGGAACGTTTTTTTTGAAAACGGCGTATTTATGAATCTGATGGATCTGAAGGAATATCAGGAAAGAAACGGCAGTCTGCCCGGAACCAACGGCAAGATCATTTACGGCAGCCGTATGAGTTCTTTTGAAAAAATCGAACGGATCGTGGTTTATGAAAAGCCGCGCTATTTCTCTTATGGTTTGAAAAAATGAAAAGCTCCCCGCATAAAACGCGGGGATTTTCATGCTCGGGTGTAACCCTCAAGGTATCGGCGAACGCTAAAAGATATATGACGCTCTGGCGCGGCAGGTTGACCGCATGCCCGGAACACGGCTTTTCTGATAAGAAGAGAAGTTTCTGCATATAATGCCGGCACTTGGCATACATCAGACAATATCTTTGTCTTTAAAGCTGCTGACGTTTCGATGGGGAAAGATTGTCCGGTTTGTCCTAAACGAGGGAAAATCCACAGTCTGTTGACTTTTGCTGCGTCTTCTTTAGGTTGATTTCGGATATATTCTTCCAGCTGTTTTTTTTCTGTGGTATCGACGTGATGCCCTTTATGCCCAAATTTTTGGTTGTGATGTCAAAACTGTTCTTATGTTAAAAGGCGGTTTTTGCCTTTGAGGTCGCCCGCCATTAATTTTACGGGATATTCAGGCGGTATCTCCGGCAACATATGAATATGGCGGAACAGTTCCGGCTTTCCGCTTCTTTTTCGCGACATGAGGTTCCCGAATCCGCTCACTCCGTTTGTTTCCTTTTTTATCTGTTTTTTCTCGGAATCATGCCGTTTTCAACTCCGTTGAGTTTTATTTTCCTTTTCCTTTTTTGTCCTTCCTTTTCCGCAGGATTCCCGAATCCGCTTATCCCTTTCGCTTGCGGGAAACGGACGGAAAGTCTGTCAGGCCGCACTTGGCTCTTGTACCTCTTTGTGTATTGCTTTTCGTTTGGCTGTTTGTTTTTTTGTAAGTTCCCCAGGCCTTTTCGTTTGCTTGCAGGATGGCGGATACGGCTGTGTTTGTTTTTGCGGGATGACGGTCTTATCCGTCGTGCTTTCGGCAGGAGAAAAACTGACGGATAAGGCGTCTTTTTTTCTTTTTTCCCGCAAGATCCGGTACCGGGTTCGGGGGAAATATAAGGGGATTCGGAGAGATAAAAAGTGGTGTGAAGCGGAATGCGGGCGGATCATATGAAGTAACGTATGGGGGCTGACAGCGGGGAGTATAAAATGGCATGCAGACTGTTCGGTGTGAAAGTGATGTAAGGGGATTTGGGGTAACAAAGGAGAGAGAGGGCATATGAAAGGTGTCTGGTATGACATGCCGACGTATCAGGGGCAAATGCCGTCCGTAATGATGCATGGCAAATTAAGCATACGGGGCTGTTCCGACGGTCTTTGCTTCCGGTTTTTCGTAAAACGCGGCAGGTGTTCGATAGAAAAAAGTAACCCACCGGCTA